>DATGVZ010000083.1:0-73455 GCA_035299765.1 Gemmatimonadales bacterium | reverse complement strand
CAGGGGCACGAGTTCCGGAGGAATTCGCCCGGGTCGTCGATCCGACCGGGCGGGCACTGAATGCGCGCAGCGATCCACAGCAGACCATCAGCATCGGGCTGTCGCAGAACTTCGAGGCCAAGCTGAAGCCACCCGCCGGCGATACCGCCGCTGAGAAAGAACCGCGCAAGATTCGCCTGTTGAGCATCAGCACGAGTGGCATCAGCTATAACTTTGAGCAGGCGAAGCAGCCCCACCGCGTCGGATGGCAGACCCCGTCGCTCAGCAACACGTTCTTGTCGGACCTGCTGCCCGGATTTCAGGTGAGCATCGTGCACGATCTGTGGAGAGGCCAGGTCGGGACCGATTCGGCCCACTTCGATCCATTCCTGCAGAACGTTTCGGCTTCGTTCTCGATCGGTCCAAACACGATCGCTGGGCTCGGGCGATTACTCGGCCTGCGCCCGCGCGCGGTGGCACCCAAGCCGGCGACCGACACGACCGGTCAACAGCTTTCAGGAGGACCCCGCGCCAACGAGTTCCGTCGCTATCAGGGCGCCTCACGTGAACCGTTCGGGTCACCGTATGGTGCAGGAGGCATAGGCGGAGGAGCCGGCGGAAACTTTTCTCTCACCGTTCAGTTCTCGAGCTCACGCAACCGCGGCGATACGACGGCAGCCACACGTCATCTCGCCGGCCAGCAGACCGCGACGATGCAGCTGACTTTCAGCCCGACGCGCAACTGGACGGCAAATTGGGGCACATCCTACGATCTGGTCACGCGCCAGTTTGCGTATCACGCCGTGAGCCTGCAGCGCGACCTGCGGCGCTGGCGTGCGAGCTTCGTCTTCGGCAAGACGAGTACTGGGAATCTCTCCTTTGCCTTCAACATCACCCTCACCGATCAGCCCGACATCAAATTCGACTACGATCAACGCACCTACGTGCGCTGATCGCTGTCCTCTCGCGGAGACAATCCAACTCGGAACGCTGCGCTAACTCACGAAGAATTCAGTACTTCGCTTGAGGCATAGCGCGTGCGTACACCCGGGGCAACCTCCGTCCGAGGCTCCCATGCGCTACCTCTTGTCGTTGTTGGTGCTGGTCGCGGTTGCTTGCCGGAGCGAGTTGGTCGCTCCAGGAGGCGGTCCGTCGACGCCAGCGAATCTGGCCTACCAGCTCGAGCCGAGCGGCGATCCCAATCGCCCGCTCGGAATCCTGCTCATCTGGGATGACGTCACCGATGCTAATCTTGCCAACTATCGCGTTTACTCGCGCGCCTCCACCAGCGCCGCGTTTGGACTGCGGGGCGCAACGACGTCGAACACCTTCCACGACAATGGCGTGCCCGACCTGCAGTACGTCGTTACTGCCGTCGACGCGAATGGTGGCGAAAGCGGGTACAGCAACGCGATCACCGTTGACGAGCGGCTGCAGCTCGTCGCGCCGGCGTGGTTGTCCTCGATCTCGTTGAACGGGGCAATCCATCTTCAGTGGGATGACACCTCCTACGCCAGCGCGCCGACGCGCTTCAAGTGGTATCGCATCTACAGTACCGCGTACAACCTCGATACAGGTCTCTGCGACACCAACTGGCTACTGGAAGGCACGACCGTCGCGCCCGAATTCCTCGCGAGCGCCTTGACGAATGGTGTGCCGCAGTGCTTCGGAGTCTCGGCGGTAAGCCGCGAAGGGTACGAGAGTCTCTGGTCGCCGCTGCACCAGGACACGCCACGTCCCGACGCCCGCAATACGCTCGTGTACGCAATTGAAGCGAACGGCGCGCAGTCCGGCTTCCGCTTCTGGCAGGACGTCAACGGCGACGGCCTCGCCCAAACGTCCGAGCTTGGGCTGGTCGTCGATGGGCACGGCAGCTCCGTCGACTTCTGGGTCCACCGCGATCCGACGGATTCCACGCTGTGGCTGGTTCCCGGATTCAGCGGCACCAGCATGCAGGTCTACGGTACGAGCCCGATCGCCGATCTGACGTCGATCGACTTCGCGCCAGCCTCCGGCTACTCGCGGAACATGATCCAGGCGGTACCCGGCTACGGCTACGTCTTCCAGATCATTGAAGGCACGACACTCCGTTACGGCGCCTTGCGAATCACGCACGTCGGGCGAGACTATCTGATTTTCGACTGGAGCTTCCAGACGGACATCGGGAATCCCGAGCTCCTGATGCGAGCCGGCCTCACGACATCGCTGCCAACCGGCTCGGTCGTTCCAGGGTCGAAATAGCGGCAACGAAGACAAGGCGCCGGAGTGTCAATAGCCACTCCGGCGCCTTAGCTTTGGTCCCCATGGCGGGGTCAGTCACACTCGACGGCCGGTCGCTCTCCATCGATGACGTCGTCGCCGTCGCGCGGCGCAACGTGTCCGTTGCGCTCGACCCGAGAATGCTCAAGGCCGTCGCGGAGTCGCGGAGGGTAGTCGAGGCTGCCGTGGCGCGCGGCCAGACGATCTACGGCGTGAACACCGGCTTTGGAAAACTCGCCCACGTCCGTATCCCGCCCGAACAAGCTCGGCAGCTCCAGCTCAATCTGATCCGCAGCCACGCATCCGGCGTCGGCGATCCACTGAGCGTCGATGCCGTGCGCGCGATGATGGTGCTCCGTGCCAACGTGCTGATGCGCGGCACCAGCGGCGTGCGCCCCGTGCTGCCCGAGCTGCTCATCGAGATGCTGAACCGCGGCGTTCACCCGCGGGTCCCGTCCCAGGGGAGCGTGGGCGCCTCCGGTGATCTCGCGCCGCTCTCTCACCTTGCGCTGGCGATGATCGGCGAGGGGGACGACGGACGAACGCTGACGGCGCAGGGTTTGAAGCCGGTCACGCTCGAGGCGAAAGAGGGGCTTGCCTTCGTGAACGGGACGCAGGCCCAGACCGGTCTGGCGGCGCTGTTGGTCAGCGACGCCTGGATGCTGTGGCGCGCGGCGCACGCGGCCGCTGCGATGAGCCTCGAGGCGGTGCGCGGCACCCCCGATCCGTTCGACGCGCGCATCCACGACGCCCGCCCGCATCCGTGGCAACAGCGATCCGCCGCCTTACTCCGAGACCTGCTCGCCGATAGCGAGATCCGTGAATCGCATCGCGAGAACGATCCCAGAGTGCAGGACGCCTATTCGTTGCGCTGCACCCCGCAGGTGCTCGGCGCCGTCGGGGAGGGCCTGGCGTTCGCCGAGCGGCTGGTGACGACGGAACTGAACGCGGCGACGGATAACCCGCTGGTGTTCGGGGATGACGTGATCTCGGGTGGGAACTTCCATGGCCAGCCCATTGCGCTCGCGCTTGACGTAATCGCCATCTCGCTCACCACCTTGGCGGGTCTCGCGGAACGGCGGTTGGAGCGTGTGGTGAATCCCGATCTGTCATCCGGACTGCCGGCCTTTCTGGCGCGGGATCCGGGCCTGGAATCGGGGTTCATGACCGCGCAAATCGCAGCGGCGGCCCTTGTCGCCGATTGTCGTATCCTGGCGACACCGGCGAGTGTTCAGTCGATCCCCACGGAAGGAAATCAGGAGGACATCGTGCCCATGGGGATGAGCGCGGCGTGGAAGGCGCAGCGCATCCTCGGCAACGCGGAGCGCGTCATCGCCATCGAGCTGCTGGCGGGCGCGCAGGGGCTCGAATACCTGAAGCCGTTGCGCCCGGCGAAGGCGGTGGCGCGCCTGTATGCCGCCGTCCGTCAGGATTCGGCGGCGCTGGCGACCGACCGGCCTCTCACCACGGATATCGAAACGGTCGCGGCGCATATCCGTGCGGGCAGGTTTGCGCCGTGACGCG
Source organism: Gemmatimonadales bacterium (assembly GCA_035299765.1). Lineage (GTDB taxonomy): Bacteria > Gemmatimonadota > Gemmatimonadetes > Gemmatimonadales > GWC2-71-9 > 20CM-2-65-7. The sequence continues at coordinate 69,693 of DATGVZ010000083.1, read as the reverse complement.
TTCCTCGTCGCGCACGATTCGCGCGCCGCGCGGGTCGACGAAGTCGTGCAAAGGGTGGGTGCAGGAAGCCGCGCTGCGAATGCTCATGAACAATCTCGACCCCGACGTCGCGGAGCGGCCGCAGGACCTCGTCGTTTACGGTGGCACTGGGAAGGCCGCGCGGGATTGGCCGTCGTTCGACGCGATCTGTCGCACCTTGCAGACGCTCGGCGACGAGGAGACGCTGATCGTGCAGTCGGGCAAACCCGTCGGTGTCTTTACGACGCACGCCGATGCGCCGCGCGTGCTGATCGCAAACGCAAACCTCGTGGGCCGCTTCGCGACGTGGGAAGTGTTTCGCGACCTCGAGCGCCGCGGGCTGATCATGTACGGTCAGATGACGGCGGGTTCGTGGATCTACATCGGGACTCAAGGCATCCTCCAGGGTACGTACGAGACGTTTGGCGCAGTTGCCAAAGCCAGGTTTCAAGAATCGCTGCGCGGCAGAATCGTTCTTACCGGTGGATTGGGCGGCATGGGCGGCGCCCAGCCGCTGGCCGCCACGATGAACGAGGGGATTTGTCTCGCCGTGGAAGTCGATCCCGCGCGCGTGCAGCGTCGTCTCGAGACCCGCTATCTCGATCGCTCGACTGCTTCGATCGATGAGGCGCTCGCGTGGTGCGAGGACGCTCGGCGACGCGGAACCGCTGTCTCCATCGGGCTGGTTGGAAACTGCGCCGACGTGTTGCCCGAGCTGGTTCGGCGCGGCTTCCGGCCCGACGTGGTGACGGACCAAACGTCGGCGCACGATCCACTGAGCGGGTATATCCCCGCCGGCTTGACGCTCACCGCCGCCGCCGAATTGCGGCGCACTTCCCCGGACGAGTACGTGCGCCGAGCGCGCGAGAGCATCGCGGTGCACGTGCGAGCGATGCTCGCCTTCCAGGCTGCCGGCGCCGTCACGTTCGACTACGGCAACAACATCCGCACCGAGGCGCGTGACGCCGGTGTGACCGACGCGTTCGCGATCCCCGGTTTCGTGCCGGAGTACATCCGACCGCTGTTCTGCGAGGGGAAGGGGCCGTTTCGCTGGGTCGCCCTCTCCGGAGATGCCGCCGATCTCCGGCGCACCGACCAGCTGGTGCTGGAGCTCTTTCCGGACAACAAGCATCTGCGTCGCTGGATCACATTGGCCCAAGAGCGCGTGGCATTTCAGGGATTGCCCGCGCGCATCTGTTGGCTGGGTCAGGGGGAGCGCGCGCGCTTTGGCGTCGCGTTGAACGATCTGGTGCGACGCGGCGAGCTGTCGGCGCCGATCGTGATCGGGCGCGATCATCTCGATACCGGATCGGTCGCCTCGCCGTTTCGCGAGACGGAAGCGATGCGCGACGGTTCCGACGCCATCGCCGACTGGGCGATCCTGAACGCGTTACTCAATACCGCGTCCGGAGCGTCGTGGGTCTCGTTCCACCACGGCGGCGGTGTCGGCATCGGCAACTCACTGCACGCGGGGCAGGTGATCGTCGCTGACGGCACGCCGGCAGCGGGGAAGCGGCTCGAGCGAGTGCTGACGAACGATCCCGGTCTGGGAGTCGCGCGTCATGCCGATGCCGGCTATCCGGAAGCCATTGAGACGGCGCGTCGCCATCATATCCGTCTACCCATGCGTGAGAATCTCGACTGAAGACGCTGCTCGTCGGCGCGCGCCAGGTGGTCACCTGCCGTGGTCCTGCGCGCGCGCGACGCGGGCGCGAGATGGCCGATGTCGAAGTGCTGCGCGATGCGGCTGTTCTCATCGACGGCGAGCGCATCGCCTGGGTCGGTCCGCGTTCTGAGGCGCCCGCCTCGTCCGGACAAGTCGTCGAGGTCAGCGGCGTCATGTTTCCCGGATTCATCGACTGTCATACGCACGCCGTATTCGGCGCGCCGCGGCTCGATGATCACGAACGCCGCGCGCTGGGCGTAGACTATAAGGCGATCGCCGCGGCGGGCGGCGGCATTCTGCAATCGGTGCGCGATGTCCGCGCTCGTTCGGCCGGCGAGCTCGAGGCCCTCACCCGGGCACGACTCGGCCAGTTATTGGCGCACGGCGCAACGACGATCGAGGTGAAGTCAGGCTACGGACTCGAGCTGGAAGCGGAGCTGAAACAGCTTCGGGTGATCCGGCGAGTGGCTGACGATCTTCCGGCGACGCTGGTGCCGACGTTCCTCGGCGCGCATGAGGTCCCACCCGAATACCGCGGTAATCGCGCTGCCTACGTGCAGCTCTTGTGTGAGGAAATGATCCCCGCCGTCGCACGCGAAGGTCTGGCGAGGAGCTGCGACGTCTTCTGCGAGCCCGGAGTGTTCAGTCCCGCCGAGAGCCGCCAAATCCTCAGCGCCGCGCGGACCCATGGTCTCGCGGTGAAGTTGCACGCCGACGAGCTCGAGGGTTCAGGTGGCGCCGAGCTCGCGGTCGAGCTAGGAGCGCTGTCCGCCGATCATCTCGCCAGTATTTCGGACCGGGGGATCGCCGCACTTGCCGGCAGCGCGACGGTGGCAGTCTTGTTGCCCGCGACCATGATCTTCCTGGGGAAGAAGTCGCAGGCACCCGCTCGGCGCCTGATCGAGGCCGGCGCCGCGGTCGCTCTTGCGACCGACTACAACCCAGGAACCTCGCCGACCATGAGCTTGCCGCTCGTCATGGCACTCGGTGTCTCGCAACTTGGGCTACGTCACGCCGAAACTGTGACGGCGGTGACGATCAATGCCGCCGCCGCGCTCGGGCTGGCGGCGGACCGTGGTCAAATCGCGACAGGCTGCGTCGCCGACCTCGTCGTTGCGGCCGTGGACGACTGGCGGGAGATCGCGTATTGGCTGGGGGCCAACGTCGTAAGCGCCGTCTGGACAGCGGGTTCGGCTTGTCCGCCCCGGATGGCCCCGATATCTTAGTGCTCCCATGTCGAAGCTCGAGCAGCTCAAAGAAAAAGCCAAGGGTCTCGAGGCTAAGGACCCGAAGAGGGCGATCGAGATCTGGCTCGATGCGCTCAACAACCAGCAGTCCGAAGGGGAAGGGGAAGCGAACCCCGACCTCTCGATTTACAACCGCATCGGCGACCTGTTCATCAAGCTCAAGGATCCCGGCCAGGCGGCCGACTATTACGACCAGGCAGTCGACAAATACGCCGAGCTGGGTTTTCACAACAACGCCATCGCGATGTGCAACAAGGTGCTGCGCAACGCGCCGGCGCGGCAGGCGACCTACCTGAAGCTGGCGAAGCTCTACGCGGCCAAGGGGTTCATCGGCGAGGCGAAGCAAAATTTCGTCGAGTATGCCGAACGGATGCAGAAGGTGGGCAAAATCGAGCATGCGTTTGCGGCGTTGAAGGAGTTCACGGACATCTCGCCCGAGAGCGAGAGTCTGCGGGAGATGCTGGCCGAGCACCTCAAGATGTACGGCGCCGATCCTGGCAAGCGCGCCTCGGCCGCTGGATCGCGTGTCAGCACGGCGGCACCGAAGTCGGCGCCCCATGCAGACGATGACGTGTTGAAATCGGGCAAACGCAAAACATCGAGCCTGGTTTTTCTCGACCTCGACGAGCCGCGCGGTGCCAAAGCTCCTCCTGCTCCGCCCGCTAAGCCCGCTGCTCCTACTCCTCCTCCGGTGGCGGAGCGGTTGATCGAAGAAGTCGTGCCCGAGCCCGACGAATCACTCCAGATCGAGACGACGAGCCTGATCGACGAAGCGCCGGCGGTGGGTACGGGTGGGATGCTCGAGGGCCTGGAGACCACGCACGCCGACTTCGGCCAGATGAGTTCCACCGCGCCGAAGACGCCATCCATTCGCGAAGAGCTGAACCCCGCCGATTTGCAGCTCGAATCGATGGCGGAGCTCGAGCCGACGGTCACCGACGAGGCCGCAGCCGAGGATGTCGTGCCGGGTCTGGAGGACGCGGACTTGGTGTTGGAAGGCAACATCGACGTCGCGCCCCCTCGGGAGACGAAAAAACCCGCGCCCCCGCCAAAGATGAAGCCCCTCGGCCGTGCGCCGGCGGGCAAGCCGGCTCCCGAGCCGCCGCGCGTGAAACCCTTCGTCCCGAAGCGGCCGTCTGCGCCAACTCAGGCATCGGGGCCGGGCAAGCGAAAAACTGTCGTCGAGGTGCCGCCGCTCGAGCTCGAACCCGATTTCGAGAGCTCGGTGACCGACGCCGCGCATGACATCGACGATAAGCCCGTGAAGCCGGGGTTCATTCAGACCGAGGATGACACGTCGATCGCGCCGGGACGGCGTTCGGGATTCATCGATCTGGGAATCGATGAGATTCACACGCAAGGCGATCAAACGGGCTCGCTCGTGTTCTCGAACATCGAGGAGACGCCGGCTGCACCGGGCATCGAGGAGCTCGAATCTCACGTTGCGGACAATCCGGATGATCCCGAAGCCCACCAGGCGTTGGGCGAGGCGCTCATCGAGCAGGGCGAGCGCGACCGCGGCATCGAAGAGCTGGACCTGGCGACGACCGGATGGGAAAGCGCCGGCAATCTCGCCCAGGCGCGCGATCTCGTGGACGAGGTCCTGCACCTCGACCCCAACAGCGTGCGCCATCGTCAAAAGGCCGTCGAGTACTCGTTCAAAGCGGGAGACAAAGCAAAGCTGGTCGACGCGTACATCGAGCTTGCGGACGCGTTGCTGCGCTCAGACCTCCCCGACAAAGCACGCGCGGTGTACGCACGCGTCGCAGAGCATGATCCCAAGAACGAGCGCGCCAAGGCCGCGCTCTCGATGCTCGCGCCCTCCGTCGCGCCGTCCAAGCCGGAAGGCAAAGTCAAGGCGAAAGACGCGAAAATGAAAGTCCGCGACGAAGCGACACTGGACGGCGACTTCGTTGATCTTGGCTCGATGCTCAGCGACGAGGAAGATGAGGGTTCGCCGGCGAAAGACACGCGGATGACCGTCGCCGATGAGGAGCCCACCGGCGATGAAGAGCAGGACTTTCACGACATGCTGGCGCGCTTCAAGCAGGGAATCGACGAGAACATCGACGAAACCGATTTCCAGTCGCACTATGATCTGGGCGTCGCATTCAAGGAGATGGGCCTGTTGGACGAGGCGATCGCGGAGCTGCAAAAAGCGCTGCGTGCGCCTGAAGGCAAGCTGCGCACCTCGGAGATGCTTGGAGTCTGCTTCTTCGAGAAGGGCGCTTACGGCGTCGCGGAATCGATCCTGCGCCGCGGGTTGGATCTCCCCGCATCCGGTGATCAGGAGCGCTTAGGCGTGCTGTACTGGCTGGGCCGTGCGCTGGAGCAGCAGGGCAAGAAGGCCGATGCGCGCGATCTTTACGGCCGCGTCTTTGCGGTCGACATCCGCTTCCTCGACGCCGAACACCGCGTCAAAGCGCTGGCCAAGGCGAAATAACGTGAGTCAACAGGTCGCTCGTGTGAGCCTGCTCGATGTCCAGCGCCCCGTCGCAGGCGAGCTCGAGCAGGTCGTCGGCGAGTTGCGCCGCGTGATTGCCGCCGATTTCCCCATCGTCAGCGAAGTGAACGATCACCTGTTACAAATGAAGGGGAAATTGTTCCGGCCGACGTTGTTGCTTCTCAGTAACAAGGCCGCCGGATGCAATGACGAACGTGCCGTGACGTTGGCGGCAATCGTCGAGCTGATCCATCTCGCCACCCTGGTGCACGACGACTCGGTGGACCATTCCGTGCTGCGCCGCGGCTTGCCGACGATCAACGCGCTGTTCTCACACCAGATCGCCGTGATCATGGGTGATTATCTCTACTCTCGCGCCATCATCGAGCTGGTGCGATTCGACGATCATGAGGCGTTGCGCGTGCTGGCGCGCGTCACCAACGAGATGACGGTCGGCGAGATGCGCCAGCTCGAGGCCCTCGACAAGCTCGCATACGGCGAGGGGGAATACGACGCGCTGATTCGCGCCAAGACCGCCTCGCTGCTGTCGGGCGCCTGCGAGGTCGGCGCGCTCGCTGCCCCTGACGCTTTCCGCCAGGCGCTGGCCCGGTTCGGCATGCTGCTCGGCATGGCCTTCCAGATCACCGATGACCTGCTCGATTACACGGAGCCCGAGGCTGTGACGGGGAAACCGTCGGGACTCGATCTTCGCGAACACAAGGTGACCCTGCCGTTGATCGTCGCGCTCGCGCGCATGACCCCGGACGACCGCCGCGTCGTGGCGCAACTGATGGAGACGGCGGAGCCGGGCGACGAGTTGGTGGCCGAGGTCATCCGGCTCGTGGAGGCGGCAGGCGGGCTCGAGACGGCGCGGCAGCGCGCGCTCGACCTCGCTCAACAGGCCGAAAGCGAGCTGGATGTGCTGCCGCCATCGCCGGCCCGCGACGCCTTACAGGGGAGCATCGCATACGCCGTGGAGCGGCGCAGCTAAGCTGTGCCGCACGGTCCGCGTCGCCCCGCCTTCTATATCGGCGTGCTTGCGATAGGCTTCGTCGTGGGCGGATTGCTGCACGCCTTCTTGCGGCGCTTTCTGCCACAGGGGCCCGCCCGCGAGGTGTTCACCTGGTCGGTGACGCCGACCATCGGGCCGTTTCACCTCGACCTGCTCGTGATGTCGATTACGTTGGGACCGATCGGGCTGGACGTGTCGCTGCTCGCCGTCGTCGGCGTGGTGATTGCCTACCTGTTCGCGCGGTCGCTCTTCTAATCGAGGGTCGCCGCCGCCTGCGATTTGAAGAGGTCTTTGCGCCGGTCGACGATCTTGGCTTTGGCGCGTAACCCGTCCAGATACTGCTGAATGCGCGCCTGCTGCACCGCCTGACGCAGCTGCGTGCGCTGCGCATCGCGCTGTTTTAGCCACGCGGTCGAGTCGGCAAGCTTGCGCCACAGCGACTGGATGATGAAGTAGCCGCCCTCTCCCTCGATCACGCCACTCCGCTCGCCCATGCGCAGGCCGAACGCAGTACCGACGAGCACCGGCTCGCGGCCCAGATAACTGGGCGGCCGCAGACGGGTGAACGGAGCGAAGCGCTGCGCGCCCGTCAAGTCGGGAGCGGCCTTCAGCAGCGTGGCGAGCGAATCGGCGCGGCGACGCGCCAAGGCTTTTTGCTTGTCGATCCGCACGACGCTGCTCACGCGATCCCGAATCTGGGCGATCGGCGGCACGCCTGCCGGAGCGAGCGAGTCGAGACGGAAGACGTAGTACGCTGCCTGTCCCTCGATCACGGGACTCGTTTCGCCGATCGGCGCTTCAAACGCCCACACGCTGACGTCGGGAATCACGTAGCGGCCCAGATTGAAGCGCTCGCCCTGGATGACCTGATACGTCGGCGACACCTGCAGCGCCAAGCGGCGTGCCGCACTGTCGAGCACTGTGGGACTGGTCCGTTCGGCCGCAATCCGTTCGAGCGTATCAGCCCGCGCCTCGACCTGCTCGAGGTGCGCGCCTTGCAGGCTGACCGGCATGAGAATGTGACGAACCTTGACGGAATCGCCTTTGATCTGATCGATGCGGATCAGGTGAAAGCCGAATTGCGTGGCCACGGGCGCCGACACCTGTCCCGGCTTAAGATTGCGCATCCCGGTACGGAATTGGGCGTCGAAGCTGGGATCGTCTTTCTTCACCCAGCCGAGATCGCCACCGCGATGCCCGCTGACGGTATCGCTCGACTCGCGCTTGGCGACGTCCTCGAACTTCGCGCCGCGGGCGAGCTCGGCGCGCACGCGTGCGACATGAGCGCGCGCGGCCGCGCTATCGGCGGCGTTCGGCAGGCGCGGCAACGCCACGAAGCGGACGAACGCGATGGCGGGACGCTTGAAATCGTCGGGGTGTTTGGCCACGTACGCGGCGATTTCGGCATCGCTGATCGGCGAAGAGTCCGGGATGGCATAGGGCCAGATCGCGAGCGACGCGATGGTTACCGAATCGTGTTGATCCCTGTAGATCCGCCAGAGTTTGGCGTCCGAGATGTACACGTCCGCCGTGAGGTACTGGGCCAGCTTGATGCGCGGAATCTGATCGCGGTACATCGTCTCGATCTGGGCCAGCAGCTGCCGATCGGTCGTCGTTCTCAGGAACTGCTGCCACTTGCGGATATCGAATTGGCTGTCGGTCTGAAACTGCGGATCCCGCATCACTTCGGGTGGCGGCGATGTCGCCGCGATCTCGCGCACTTCGTCATCGCTGACGCGAATGCCGAGACGCCGGTACTCCTGCTGCAGCAACGTCTCCTGCACCATCTGATTGATGACCTGGTCGCCGATCTGCTGCTCGTCCTCGCGCGTCATTGGCGCCGCGCCCGTCTGCTGGCGGTATTGCTCCGTCGCGACCTGCACGCGCTGCTGGTATTCGTTGATCTGGTATTCTCTGCCATTGACGCGGAGGACGACGTTGCCGCTGGGACCGAGGATGCTCATCACCTGACCGACGGCCAACCAGGCGACAAACGAAATGGCGAGGATGTAAAAGACCCACTTCGCGTTCGCGTGCATCGTGCGCATCAAGGCCACTGCGACAACTCCAGTACAAAGGGTGGGAAGGGGCATAAGTCTAAAAACGACAACGAACAAACTCAAGCGCACAGAACCGCCGGTCATTTGACAGCAGCGGCGGCGGAACACTATCTTCGGCCAATCCCCACATAGACTTACGGAGCGCTGTGGCCTACACCAGCGAGATCGACAAGCTCGAAGCGCGCTTTCGGGACAACCCCAAGGGACGCAATTTTGCGCCGCTTGCGGATGCCTATCGCAAAGCGGGGCTTATAGATAACGCGATCGACCTCTGCCAGAACGGCCTCAAGCTCCACCCCGATTACGTCAGCGCCTACATCGTCTACGCCCGTTGCCTCGTCGACAAGAAAGACGACCCTTCCGCTCTCGGCGTCTTCAAGAATGTTCTCGAGCTCGACGGCGAGAATATCATCGCCCTCCGCGGTCTCGCCGAGCTCGCCGAGCGGAACGGGAAATACGAAGAGGAGGTCGTGTGGCTGGCGCGGTTGCTGAACGCAGACCCGATGAATGGGGACGCGGCCGAAGCGCTGGCGCGGGCGAAAGGCAAGGTGACCACTAAACCTGTCGAGGCCACGGAAGCCCCGACTGGCGCGATGGACAAGCCGGACTTCGCGATCGAGCACGAGGAGAAGGTCGAAACAACGCTGAAGACGAGGCCGAGCGCTTCGGGCGGGGCGCCGTCGCCCGACGTCGAGAATCTCGAGCAGCCGATCAGCTTCAATCCATCCGCTCACGCGGCCGCGAAGGCGGACGGTCTTGAAGTCCAGGAAGATGTCGAGCTGAACGCCCAGGAGATCGAGCAGGTGGAGATTGAAGGCCTCGCGCGTACGCAGTACGAGGGCAGCGGGATGTTCAAGCTCGACGCTCCCGAGCCCACGGGTGCCGGTCCCGAGTTGGACGAGTCGCTCCCGCAGGTCGATCTGCCGCTCATCATGCCCGACGATGAGATGAAACGTCCTGCACCGCCGCGGCCCGCTCCGCGACCGCCCCCCCCGCCCCCCCCGGCCCCGCCGCCCCCCCCGGCCGCGCCGCAAGCGAAGGCGCGCGTGCCCTCCGACGATGACGGCGCCGCTGATACGGCGACGCTGTCGCGCGCGGAGCCCGTCCTGACCGAGACGATGGCGGAGCTCTATCTGAAGCAGGGGCACCAGCAGGACGCCCTGCGCGTGTATCAGGCGCTACTGGCGCAACGACCGAACGATCCCAAGCTCAAGAGCAAAGTCGAGCAGCTCTCGCCTAGGAGGAAAAAGGGCTCTGGCGTTTCCGCGCAAGCGTTTCTCAAGGGAATCTGGTCCGGGCGGGGTGCGCCTTCTCCTCCTCCGTCGCCGGCACCGGTCGAGCACAGTACGCTCGCCGCGGCGTTTGACGTCGCCGATCCGTCACCGGGCGAGCCATCGCGTCCGGCGCAAGATCACATCTCGCTCGATTCGGTGTTTGGCGAGGAAGCCGCGCGCCGTTCGAACGCGCAACCGAGCAGCGCTGCGCCCGAGGGCGCACAAACCGCCGGCTTCTCCTTCGATGAATTCTTCGCCGGCGGAAAAGAGGGCGGAGCCACGTCAGGTCCCGCCCCGGACACGGCGAGTGCCAAAACACCAGCCGCGGGGGGGGGGCGGTCATCCGGCCGCAGCCAACGGCCTCCCGAGGATGAGGGTGAGGCGGACCAGTTTCAGCAGTGGCTCAAAAAACTGAAATCATAGTCGCCGTGTTGAACGGCCCGAATCTGAATCTCCTGGGTGAGCGCGAGCCGGAGTTGTATGGCAGTGCGAGCCTGGCGGAGATCGAGCGCGCGACGCAAGCATCGGCGCGGGCACTCGGCGTGAAATGCAGCTGGGTCCAGACCAATCACGAAGGCCAGTTCGTCGACGCGATTCAGGGTCTCAAAGGGAAGGCGGACGGCGCGCTGATCAATGCTGCGGCGTTCACGCACACGAGTCTCGCCGTCCGTGACGCGCTGCTCGCGGTGCGCGTGCCGTTCGTCGAAGTCCATCTCTCGAATATTTTCGCGCGCGAACCGGAGCGGCGGCGCTCGCTGCTCGCGGATCTCGCGGTCGGTGTCGTGACGGGGTTCGGGGCGGACAGCTATCGCCTGGGACTCGAGGGGTTGGTCGCTCATATCAAGTCACGATAGGCGTCCCGAACGCCAGGCGGCACTCGCTGCGCTCCTTGAGGCAGAAGGGCTCGATGCACTCCTCGTCACGTCGCGACCCAATATCCGGTATCTCACGGGTTTCAGCGGCTCGGCGGGCGTGGCGGTGGCGACACGCGGTGCGCTGCTCCTGGTGACCGACTTTCGCTACGACGAGCAGGCGCGCCAGCAATCTGGCGCCGTGGCAAGGGTCGAAATCGAGGGCGTCAGCGTTTGGGATCGGCTCTTCAAAGAGCTCGGTGGTAGCACGCAGGCCGGCAGAGGGGGGGGGGCGCTCATCGGATTCGAGGCCCATGCCCTCACCGTGAAAGAGGCGGAACGGCTGTCCAGCCCGGTCGCGAGCGCGTGGCGTTGGAAGCCGGCGGGTGAGCTGGTCGAGCGGCTGCGCGTGCGGAAAGATCCAGGCGAAGTGGCTGCGATTCGCGCAGCGGGAATGCTTGCCGCCGAGGCACTACGAGAGACGCTCACCGCTGTGCGGCCCGGTCAGACGGAGCTCGAAGTCGCGGGAGTCCTGGAACGTGCGCTCCGCCGCCACGGCAGCGAGGCCCATCCGTTCCCCACGATCGTGGCGAGTGGGCCGCGGAGTGCCCTGCCCCACGCGCACACGAGCCAGCGGACGGTGGCCGCCGGTGAATGGCTGCTGCTCGATTTTGGCGCCGTGGTGGACGGCTACTGCGCCGACGTAACCCGGACCGTTGTCGTCGGCGCGCGCGCGGATGATGCGCAACGCGCGCTGTACGACCTGGTGCAGGAAGCGCAGCAGCGCGCGCGCGCGGGGGTGCGGGCGGGCATGAGCGGGCGCGAAGCGGACGCGCTGGCGCGCGACCCGATCGAGGCGCGCGGTTTCGGCGCGGCGTTCGGACATTCGACGGGACATGGCGTAGGCCTCGAGGTCCATGAGGCGCCGCGGCTCGCGCGCACCAGCGCGGATCCGTTGCCCGAGAATGCCGTGGTGACGATCGAACCGGGTGTCTACGTCGCGGGACGCGGCGGCGTTCGCATCGAGGATGACGTGCATCTGTCCGCTGATGGGCCGGTGCTCTTGACCGACGGCCGTACGGATCTCGTGGAACTGGTGTAGGGCCTCTCGGGGGGTATCTTCACGGTATGAAGCTCGACATCATCGCGCAGATCGTGCAGATCTTGAAGGACGCGCCGGAAGTGGGAGCCATCGAGATCCGGCGCGGCCTGTTTGGCGCATGGTCGTCGGTTCGGGTGTCGAAGGCGGGTCATGGGACGAATGCGAGCGGTGGACACATCGTCGTAACGCAACCGACGACCATTCCCCAGTCCCCTGTCCCGGCATCACGGGGAATGGGGACTGGGGAATCGCCGTCCTCCCAGGGTCCCCAGTACCTTGAGATCAAGTCGCCCATGGTGGGCACCTTTTACCAGTCTCCCGAGCCAGCCGCGCAGCCGTATGTGAAGGTCGGCAGCCGGGTGACCGTAGGGCAGGTGGTCTGCATCATCGAAGCGATGAAGATCATGAACGAGATCGAGTCCGAGGTCACGGGCGTGATTCGGGAAGTTGCCGCGCAAAACGCGCAGCCGGTGGAATTCGGCCAGGTCCTTTTCCGGGTGGATCCGCATGGGTGAGGCGACGCAGAGCAATCTGCCGGCATTCAACTTCAAACAAGCGATCACGCAGATGGTGCAGCGCAACGGATCCGACCTGTTGCTGAAGGTCGGCCGGCCGGCAACCATCCGCGTCAACGGCGACCTGGTGGCCCTCGACACTGCGCCCCTCAAGCCCGAGGAGTTGAAATCGCTGGCGGAGCAGATCATGACGCCGCGTCAGGTCAAGGAGTTCGCCGAGCACAAGGAGGCGGACTTTGCGATCGGGGTGCCGGGCGTCGGCCGCTTCCGGACCAACGTCTACCAGCAGCGCGGCACGGTTGCGTTCGCGTTTCGGGCGATTCCCTACGAAGTCAAGCAGATCCGCGAGCTGAACCTGCCCGGAGTGCTCGAGGAGATCGCGCTCAAACCGCGGGGGTTGGTCCTCGTCACGGGCGTGACAGGGTCGGGGAAGTCCACGGCGCTCGCCGCGATGATCAACCACGTGAACACGAACCGGCGGGTCAACATCATCACCATCGAGGACCCGATCGAGTTCCTGCATCGTGATCAGCACGCCAACATCTCGCAGCGGGAAGTCGGCAACGATACGCTCACGTTCAACTCGGCGCTGCGGCACGTCCTGCGGCAGGATCCCGACCTGATCCTGATCGGCGAGATCCGCGACATGGAGACGCTGGACACCGCGCTCAAAGCGGCCGACACCGGGCACATGGTGTTCTCGACGCTGCACACGACCGACGCAACGCAGACGGTCAGCCGCGTCATCTCGTTCTTCCCGCCGCACCAGCACGACGAAATCCGTCACCTCCTGTCCACCGCGCTGCAGGCGATCGTCTCGTTGCGGCTCGTGCCGCGCAAGGACGGCCGCGGTCGGGTGCCGGCGTCGGAGGTGCTCATCAACACCGCAGCGGTAGCCGACAACATCCGCGATCTCTCCAAGCAGCTCAACATCCCCGACCTGATCGCCGAAGGCTCGATTCAATACGGGATGCAGAGTTTCGACCAGTCGCTGTTCCACTGGTACCAGCAGGGTGTGATCAGCTACGAGAGCGCGATCTTCTATGCGTCGAACCCGAGTGAGTTCGCACTGAAGGTGTCGGGCGTCGATTCCTCGGGGAACCGGCTGGGCGGGGCCGACGCGGCCGGGGCGATCGAGCTGACGCCCTGATGTTCAAGAAAGTGCTGATCGCGAACCGCGGGGAGATCGCCCTGCGGGTGATCCGCGCGTGCAAGGAGCTGGGCGTCGAGACGGTGGCGGTGTATTCCGAAGCGGACCGCGAATCGCTGCACGTCCGCTTCGCCGACGACGACGTCTGCATCGGCCGCGCGCCCAGCCGCGACAGCTATCTCAACATCCCGCGCCTGATCGCCGCAGCGGAAATCACCGGCGCCGATGCGATCCATCCTGGCTACGGCTTCCTCGCCGAAAATGCCGAATTCGCCGAAAAGGTCAGCGCCTCCAACATCGCATTCATCGGACCTAGCCCCGACCAGATCCGCCAGATGGGCGACAAGGCGGCGGCGCGCTCGCTCGCCAAGGCGCAGGGTGTTCCCACGGTCCCCGGTTCTCCCGGACCCGTCGAATCGCCCGAAGCCGGCCAACAGGTGGCGGGAGAGATTGGATTTCCCGTCATCATCAAGGCGGCCGCGGGCGGCGGAGGCAAGGGCATGCGCGTCGCCGTCGACGCGGACCAGTTCGCGCAGGCGTTCACGCTCGCCAAACAGGAAGCACTCGCCGCGTTCGGATCCGGCGAGGTCTACATCGAAAAGTATTTGGCGCGGCCGCGGCACATCGAAATCCAGATCATGGGTGACGCGCACGGGAAGGTGATGCACCTGTGCGAGCGCGACTGCTCCGTTCAGCGACGGCATCAGAAGCTGGTCGAGGAAGCCCCGTCACCGGTGGTGGATCAGACGCTCAGGCAGGACATCGGCGATGCCGCCGTGAAGCTGGCGAGCTCGATCGGCTACGTGGGCGCCGGCACGATCGAGTTCCTGCTCGACGAGGATGGGTCGTTCTACTTCATGGAGATGAACACGCGCATTCAGGTCGAGCATCCCGTCACCGAGATGTGCACGAACTTCGACCTCGTGAAGGAGCAAATCTCCGTCGCTGCGGGCGCGCCGCTCTCGTTCGTGATGAACGGTCATCGTCTGCGCGGCCATGCAATCGAATGCCGGGTCAACGCCGAAGACCCGAGCCGCAATTTTCAGCCGTCGCCCGGCTTGATCACCGCCTATCATCCGCCCGGCGGACCGGGCGTGCGCGTCGACACGCACATTTACGCGGGCTACACGGTGCCGCCGTACTACGATTCGCTGCTCGCCAAGGTGATCGTGCATGGCAATACGCGGACGGAAGCGCTGGCCCGTATGCGGCAGGCGCTCGACTCGTTTATCATTGAAGGCGTGACCACGACGATCCCGTTTCTGGGCCGGGTGATGCGCCACCCGGACTTCGTCGCGGGCAAGGTCGACACGAAATTCCTCGAGCGCGAGCCCCAACTTCTCAAAGATCAGACATGAAGATCGACGTTTACCACACACCACTCGGCCTCAATGCGGGGGACCTGAACGGCCGAGCGGTCGTCGTCATTGATGTGCTCCGGGCCACGAGCACGATCGTCACCGCGCTCGCGGCGGGGGCCAAAGCCATCGTTCCCGCCGCCAGCTCCGACGAAGCGGTTCGGTTGACCGCGAATCTCGAGCGGAATGGCATTGTCCTCGCCGGCGAGCGGCGGATGCTGAAGATCGAGGGCTTCGCGCTTGGCAACTCGCCGCGTGAGATGACGCCGGAAGCCGTCGGCGGCAAGACGTTGTTTCTCGCGACCACCAACGGCACCCCGGCGCTGCTCGCGGCGCAGGGCGGTGATCCGGTGCTCGTCGCGGCGGCGCTCAACTTCAGCGCGGTCGCCGAGCGGGCCCGCAATCTCTTCCAGGAACGCGGCGAGCTGGTCATCATCTGCGCCGGGCGCGAGAAGCAGTTCGCGCTCGAGGACGCCTACACCGCCGGCCGATTCATCAAGGCCGTGAAGAAGGGCGTCCCACCCAAGAAGCTGTCGCTCAACGACGCAGCGCAGGTCTCCCTCGACCTCGCCGCGCAGCAGGGCGGCTGGCAGGACGCCCTCGGCGCAAGCGATGCCGCGCGCCAATTGGGCGAAGCCGGCCTGGGCGACGACGTGCGCTTCTGCGCTCAGCCCGACCGGCTGACGATCGTTCCCGTCTACGCGGATCGACGCATCGCAGCATGAATCCCAAGGCGCGCCAGGAACTCATTGGCATTGCGGCCCTGCTGGTGGGCCTGTTCCTGGGGCTGACGCTGTTGCCGGTGGCGCTTACGGGAAGTTGGGGACGCGCGCTCGGCGCCGGGCTGCGGCAGATGTTCGGATTGGGTGCCGTGATCCTGCCAATCCTCGGGCTGGGCTGGGCGCTCGCCGCGTTCGAACGCTTGGGCGCGCTCTCCTGGGGCCGGGCCGCAGTCCTCGGCGCCGGACTCATACTCCTGGTCCCGTATGGGATTGCGGTCGCCATCGGTCCGGCATTTCCTCCCGATTACGTCAACTGGACTCGCACCGAGCGCTTGGTCGGCCTCTTCCCGGGGTTTCTAGCGAACGGAGTGGAGAGCGCGGTCGGGAGCGCGGGCGCGGTGCTGATCGGACTGTTTGCGCTCTCGGCACTTGGAGTGTTGACGATTGGCTGGCATCCGCTGACCATGCTGAGGGCTGGGGAAGGGGGAAGGGGGAAGGGGGAAGGGGAAAAACCGATTGCGACAGTGAAGTCTTCGCGCGATGCAGATGCCGACGGAGAGGATGTACCCATCCCTCTTCCCCCTTCCCGCTTCCCCAAAGAACGAAAATCGAAGCCCGTTCCGCCGCCCCGGCCCGCGCCGCGACCGCCTCCCGGCTCCCTCATCCCGCCCATCGAATTGCTGACCGAAGGGCCGGGCGCCGTCGCTGACCCCGACGCCGTGCAAATCGAAGACATGGGCCGCCGGCTCGTGAACACGCTCGAAACATTCCGCGTCGGCGCGCAGATCACGAACAAGACCGTGGGTCCCGTGGTGACGCGCTTCGAGCTGGAGCCGGGCCGCGGCGTGAAGGTCGGGCGTGTCTCCTCGCTCGCGGACGATCTCGCCTTAGCGATGCGCGCGCAGTCACTGCGCATCGTCGCGCCGATCCCGGGGAAAGCGGCGATCGGCATCGAGGTCCCCAATCCAACGCCGCGACTCGTGCATGTGCGCGATCTGATCGACAGCGCTGAGTTCCGCCGCGCAGGTCGGGTGCTCCCGGTTGTGTTGGGGCGGAATCTCGAAGGCGACGAAGTCATCGACGATCTCACCAAGATGCCGCACCTCCTCATCGCCGGGGCGACGGGGTCGGGAAAATCGGTCTGCATCAACGCGATCATCACGAGCCTCATCTACGCGCATGGTCCGGAGAACCTGAAACTCCTGATGATCGACCCGAAGATGGTCGAGCTGTCGATGTACGGCGCGTTGCCGCATCTCGGTCTCCCGGTCGTGACGAGCCATCATAGGGCGGCCAATGTCTTGAAGTGGGCGGTGTGGGAGATGGAGCGCCGCTACCGGTTGCTGCACGCGAATCACGCGCGCAATGTCGCCGACTTCAATAAGAAGGTGGAAGCGAAAGCACCGCTCAAAGGTCCGCGCGAGACGCTCGCCACGCAGGCAGGAATTCAGAAGGAATTGCCGTTCGACGCTGCATACACCGATGGCATTCTTCCGTACATCGTCCTCGTCGTCGACGAGCTCGCAGATCTGATGCTCACGGTACAAGGAGAAATCGAGACGCCGCTGGCGGTACTGGCGCAGAAGGCGCGCGCGATCGGCATCCATCTCATCCTCGCGACGCAGCGGCCGTCTGTCAACGTGATCACGGGACTGATCAAAGCGAATTTCCCCTGCCGGATCGCGTTCCGCGTTTCGGCGAAGGTCGACAGCCGCACCATTCTCGATCAAAACGGCGCCGAGACGTTGCTGGGCAATGGCGACATGTTGTTCCTGCCGCCGGGGAAGAGCGAGCCGATGCGCGTGCAGGGCGCGTACATCTCGACGGACGAAACCGAGCGCGTCATGGAATGGTATCGGAAGCACGCCGCCGCCGCGGCGGTCGCCGCATCGCCGGGAAGCTCGATCGACGAACAGGTCGCGGCACTCGAGAAAGCAGAAAAAGAAGGGGAAGAGGGAGGCGGGAAGGGGGAAGGGGATTTCGGCGAGCGCGATCCGTTGTTCCGGCAGGCGGCTGAGGTGTGCATTCAGAACCAGTTGGGATCTACTTCCTTGTTGCAGCGGCGCATGAGCATCGGGTACGGTCGCGCGGCGCGAATCATCGATCAGCTCGAGTCGGCCGGCGTCTTGGGACCGCCGAATGGCTCCAAACCGCGAGACGTTCTCGTGGGACTCGAGGATCTGGACGACATCGTCGGCCATGGAAATGGCAATTCGGGGGCCTGAAGCAGGGGGGGGGCGCGAAAATGCGCCGGCGGGCAGCAATCGGGTTATCGAGGCAAACCCGCACGACGTAGCTTCACCCCATGTCGAGCGGGGTGCACAGCGATCCGGCCGGTTGGACAGATCCCCGCCATCAGCGAGGACTCGCCGGTGAAGAGCAGGCGATCCAATACCTCCAAAGCCGCGGTTGGGACGTCGTGGCGCACCGGTTCCGCGTCGGCCGAATCGAGCTGGACCTGGTCGCCCGGCGCGGTCACCTCGTGGCTTTCTTTGAAGTCAAAGCGCGCCGCGGCACGGCGTTCGGGAGCCCGTTCGAGGCCGTGACGGGGGCGAAGCGCCGCGAGATCGTGAAGGCGGCGCGCGTTTGGATGGACCGACACGGGCGGCCGGAAGACGTCTACCGGTTCGACTGTATCGCGTTGGTTGACAACAAGCTGGAGCATCTCGAGGACGCATTTCGTCCCGGATGGCGGTGAAAGCGGTTTCGGTATATATTCGGGCCTCATCTAAGGAGGCTCGCCACTCATGCTGAGGTCACTCATGGCAGAACAGCCCCCCCCAACCACGAAGCTCACGGACGACCGTCGCAAGGCGCTGAGCCTCGCGATCACGCAAATCGAGAAGACCTGTGGGAAGGGGTCCATCATGCGGATGGGCGCGGACACGCCGCAGGTCCGCGTGGCGGGGATCTCGACCGGGGCGATCAATCTCGACGCGGCGATCGGGATCGGCGGCATTCCCCGCGGCCGGGTGACGGAGATCTTCGGACCGGAGTCGAGCGGCAAAACCACCCTGGCGCTGCACGTCGTGGCGCATGCGCAGCGCACAGGCGGCGCGGCCGCCTACATCGACGCGGAGCACGCGCTCGACGTCGAATACGCGAAGAAGCTGGGCGTGGATATCGAGAACCTGCTGGTGTCCCAGCCTGACACCGGCGAGCAAGGCCTCGAGATCTGCGAGATCCTCGTACGCTCGGGCGCCGTCGACGTCGTCGTGGTCGATTCGGTCGCCGCCCTCGTCCCCAAGGCTGAAATCGAGGGCGAAATGGGCGACTCGCTGCCCGGCCTCCAGGCACGCCTTATGAGCCAGGCCTTGCGCAAGCTCGCCGGCGCGATCAACCGCTCACGCACCTCCGTGATTTTCATCAATCAGCTGCGTGAGAAGATCGGCGTCATGTTCGGCAATCCCGAGACCACGAGCGGCGGCCGGGCGCTGAAGTTCTACGCCTCAGTGCGTCTCGACATGCGGCGCATCGGGCCCGTGAAAGAGCGCGAGATGGTCATCGGCAATCACGTGCGTGTGAAGGTCGTGAAGAACAAAGTCGCGCCGCCGTTCCGGCAGGCGGAATTCGACATCATGTTCGACGAAGGCATCAGCCACGAGTCGCTGCTCGTCGATATCGCGGCAGAGGCCGGGATCATCGAGAAGTCGGGAGCGTGGTACTCCTACGGCAAGGAGCGCATCGGGCAGGGACGTGAGAACGCGAAGCTCTACCTCAAAGACCATCCCGATATGTCGGCGGAAGTTGAGGCGCGAGTGAAAGAGCACCTCGGCGTGAAGGCACCCGCCGGAGACAGTCCCGGCGGCCTCGGCGACGAGGAGACGCCCGCGAGCGAAGAGTGATTCTCACTGGACTCGCCCCCGATCCGCGCCGCCCGGAGTATCGGTTGGTCGAAGTGGATCGGGGGCGTTTTGCGTCGCTCCCCGCCGATGCGTTGGCGGGACTCGATCTGGTCATCGGTCGCGAGATTGACGCTCTTGTACTCGAGCGACTCCAGGAGCTCGCCGATATCGAGGCCGCGCATCGCGCCGGGCTGCGTGCCCTGGCACGCCGCGCGCATGCACACCACGATTTGCGGCGACGGTTGCTGCAGAAGCAGCATCCACCGCACGCCGTGGATGAAGCACTCACGCGGCTCGAAGCGGCGGGACTGCTGGACGACGCCCGGTTCGCCGTCGACTATGCGGCTGCCAAGGCGCGACGTGGCCGCGGACCGGCGCGGCTCATCGGGGACCTTCTGGCCCAGGGGGTAGAGCGCCGTGTGGCTGAGACCGCCGTGCGCACGTCGCTGGCGGCGGAGGGTGTCGATCCGGCGGAAGCGGTGCGGGCGTTGGCGGAGAGAAGAGCGAGACAGCTTGCCGGATTGCCCCAGCCGGTTCGGAAGCGGCGATTAGTGGCGTTCTTAATGCGACGCGGGTTTTCTGGTGCTGAGGTGAGAGAGGTGGTGGAAGGGCTGGCTTCCTAGGACCAGCCAACCCACAATTCCCAGCCGTCCGTCAGACAACCGATCTCGACGCTTAACTCCTGTCCATCCTTTCAGTTGCACCTCCCTGCGCTATATTCCGCGCCATGAAGTCCGCCGACATCCGCCGTAAGTTCCTCGACTACTTCAAGGCTCCGCCTCGTGCTCACCGCGAAGTCCCCAGCTCATCTCTGGTGCCGGCTGATGACCCGACCCTGCTGTTCACCAACGCCGGCATGGTGCAATTCAAGCGGGTGTTCCAGGGTCTGGAACGCCGCGAGTACAGCCGCGCCGTAACCTGCCAGAAATGCGTTCGCGCGGGCGGCAAGCACAACGACCTCGAGCAGGTTGGCCACACCGCCCGGCACCACACCTTCTTCGAGATGCTGGGCAACTTCTCCTTCGGCGACTACTTCAAGAAGGAAGCGATCGAGTACGCCTGGGAATGGGTGACCAGCAAGGACTGGCTGGGCATCGATCCTGACCGGTTGTACGTCACGGTGCACCATACGGATGACGAAGCGCGCAAGCTGTGGCGCCAGGTCACCGGCATCGCCGACACCCGCATCTTCGGCCTCGGCGACAAGGACAACTTCTGGCAGATGGGCGACACCGGTCCCTGCGGTCCATGTTCCGAGATCCTGGTCGATATTCGCGAGAAACGGGACACGGGACACGGGAAACGTGAACTGACCCTCGAGGAGTTCGTTGCTCTGAGTGAGGAAGGCAAACTGCTGGAGATCTGGAACCTGGTCTTCATGCAGTATGACCAGCAACCCGATGCATCCCGCATCCCGCTCCCTGCGCCTTCGGTTGACACCGGAGCAGGATTGGAACGCATCTCGGCGGTCATGCAAAGCGTCTCCTCGAATTTTGATACGGATCTCTTCCAACCGATCATCGCGCACGCGGTGGAAATCGTCGGCCGGCCCTACGATCGCGGCCCGGCGGGCGCCCCCTATCGCGTGCTCGCCGATCACGCGCGCGCGGTCGCGTTCCTCCTCGCCGATGGCGTCTATCCGTCGAACGAAGGCCGCGGCTATGTGCTGCGCCGCATCCTGCGTCGCGCCGTGCGTCACGCGTGGCTCCTCGGCCGCCGCGAGCCGACGCTTGCACCCCTGACACGCGCCGTCAGCGGCGTGATGGCCGACGTGTATCCCGAGCTCTTGTCGAAAGAGCAGCACATCGAGCGCGTGACGCGTGCCGAAGAGGAGCGCTTCCTCGAGACAATCGAAGGCGGCCTCTCGCGGATGGAGGAGCTCCGACACCAGCCGGTCATCTCCGGTGAAGACGCGTTCAAACTCTACGACACATACGGATTTCCACTCGACCTCACGCAGATGATTGCCGCGGAGCACGGGCACACGGTAGACGTGGAAGGTTTCGAGCAAGCGCTGACCCAGCAGCGGCAGCGGTCGAGGGCGGCGCGGACAGCGGGGAAGGGGGAAGGGGGAAAGGGGAAGGGTACTGCACGCGGCGAGTGGGTAGAGGTGAAGAAGAAGGGTCGCCAAAAATGGATCGGTTACGAAACAACCAAGGCCGAAACAGAACCGATCGCATTCCGGCAAACCGGCGAACAGCTCGAGCTCGTGCTCGAAGAGAATCCGTTCTACGCCGAGTCCGGCGGGCAGGTCAGCGACACGGGCGTCGTGAAGGGCGAGGGATGGGAGCTCACCGTTGAGGACGTCGAAAAAGTGGACGGCAAGAGCGCGGTCGTCGGAACGTTCGGAGAAACGTTCGAGCCCACGCCCGCCCTCGCGCAGGTGAATGAGTCCCGGCGCCGCAACATCGAGCGCAACCACACAGCGACGCACCTCGTGCACGCCGCGCTGCGCAAGGTCCTCGGCACCCACGTCCATCAAGCCGGTTCGGTCGTCGCGCCCGAGCGGTTGCGCTTCGATTTCAGCCATCATGCCCCGGTCAAAGGCGACCAGCTGGCGGCGGTGGAGGCGGAAGTCAACGCGCACGTGTGGGAGAATCTTCCCATCGAGACGCGCGAGATGGCGTACAAGGACGCGATCGCGGCCGGGGCGATGGCGCTGTTCGGCGAGAAATACGGCGAGGTCGTGCGCGTCGTGGATGTGGCGGGCGTGTCGCTGGAGCTCTGCGGGGGCACGCACGTCGGCTCCACCGGGCAGATCGCGTTGTTCCGCTTCACGCACGAGACGGGCGCCGCCGCCGGCGTGCGGCGCATCGAGGCCCTCACCGGTCCAGGCGCGTATCGGTACGCCATCGAGCTGCAGGAGCGGTTGTCGGAGGCGGCGGGGCTCCTGAAGGTGCCGCCCGAGCATCTCGCGAAGCGCATCGAGGCGATGCTGGAGGAGAACAAGAGACTCGAGAAGCGTATCGAAGATCTCTTGAAGGGTGGGGGCGGCGGCGGCGAGGTCGCAAATGTGCAGATTCGGGGCGTGGACTTTGAAATCCGCAGGGTTCAGGTCGAGGACAAGAAGCAAGTCGCGATGATGTCTGACGCGTTCACACTCAGCCACCCAGGCGGTGTTTCGGTGGTCGTCTCCGGCAGCGCGGCGAAGCCGTCCACCGCCGTCACGGTGGGCATTGGAAATGACTTACAACGCCGCGGTGTCTTCCAGGCGAACGAGCTCGTGCAATTCATTGCGTCAGCGACTGGCGGACGAGGCGGTGGGCGTCCACACTTTGCGTCTGGCAGCATCGGGGATCCGGCGAAGATTTCATCCATGGCAACGCTCGTGGATATGATGAAGGCCTTCATGGAGAAAAAGGGTTGACCCGCGACGAAGTGATGGCGTGGCTGGACGCCCGGCGTCCCGTGCCTCCCACAACCCTGCGTGAACGGTTGCGCAGCGCGGTGCACGACACCCCGCTCCCGCTTGCCGAGCACCTGGCGGAGCTGGGTCGCGAGTTGCTCGCCGGGGTTGCGTCGCGGCCAACCGGCGGCCGTGAGCTGGCGCTCGACCTGCTCGCGGCCGACGCGTTTGCCACCTACGCGTTCGAAGCCCAGGCGGAGGAGGGATCCCTGCATGAAGCTTGATGGTCAGGGGTTGCTGGTGCTCGTGGATCCCGTTCGCACCTCGGGCGCCGAGGCGGCGGAAATCGGTCGCCAGGCGAAAGCGGCAGGAGTGCGAGGCCTGTTGATCGGTTCGTCGTTCGATGGCGCGGCGCAGACCCACGAGGTCGCGCGCGCATTGCGGGCGCACGCGCCGGGCATTCCGGTGGCGCTCTTCCCGGGCTCGGCCATGCAGCTGACCGATCAAGTGGATCTCGTGCTCTTTCTGTCGCTCGTTTCAGGCCGCAACCCACAGTACCTGATCGAGGAGCACGTGCGCGCCGTCCCGTTCCTCCAGCAGCATCCGGTCCCGACGTTGTCGACCGCGTATATCCTCATCGATGGCGGTCGCGTCACGAGTGTCGAGTCGGTAAGCCAGACGCGGCCCCTCCCCGCCGACAAACCTGAGCTTGCGGCGGCGCACGCGACGGCCGCGCAGCTGATCGGGATGCAGGCGGTGTATCTCGATGCCGGCAGCGGCGCCGAACGGCCCGTCCCGCCCGCCGTCATCCGTGCCTGTCGCGCCGCCGTGCCCCCCCCCGATCGTCCGCTCTTCGTGGGCGGGGGGATCCGCACGCCTGAGCAGGCCCGAGCCGCGCGGGCGGCTGGGGCGGATTTCGTCGTCATCGGCACCATTATAGAAGAAGGGGCCAAGCACGATCTGAGGGCGTTCGTAGAGGCCGCGCGGTGAGCATCGCGAAAATCCGGGAGTCGCTGGACGGCCTCGCCGCGCTTGCGAGCCGGGTGGCGGCGGAGCAGGCGGACGCGATCGCCGCCATCGCCGACCGCTATGAGACGACACTGCGCGGTGGTGGGACGCTTTTCTTCGCGGGCAACGGCGGCAGCGCCGCCGACGCGCAGCACGTCGCCACCGAGTATGTCGTCCGCTATCAGACCACCCGGCCGGCGATGCGCGCGATCGCGCTCACCACCGATACGTCCCTGCTGACCGCCTGCGCCAACGACATGGGATTCGACGAAGTCTTTGCGCGCCAGGTGGAGGCGCTGGCGGAGCCGGGCGACTTGCTCGTGCTGCATTCGACGAGCGGCGAGAGCCCGAACGTGATCCGCGCGGCGCAGGCGGCGAAAGCGCGAGGAGTCGGCGTCGTCGCGCTGGTCGGGAAGACCGGCGGACACCTCAAGGAGCTCGCGGACG
The DNA here is from genome assembly GCA_035299765.1 of Gemmatimonadales bacterium. Lineage (GTDB taxonomy): Bacteria > Gemmatimonadota > Gemmatimonadetes > Gemmatimonadales > GWC2-71-9 > 20CM-2-65-7. The sequence goes on along the minus strand of DATGVZ010000083.1, from coordinate 45,629 downwards.
TGGCGCTGGTCGTGCCGGCCGACGACACGGCGCGCATCCAGGAGCTGCACCTCGCGATCGAACACGTGATCTGCGACCTGGTGGAGGATCGACTGCGGGGATGATCGATCTCACCGGCAAGCGGGCGCTCGTGACCGGGGGGACGAGAGGGATTGGACGCGCGACCGCGACACTGCTCGAGCGCGCGGGCGCCAGCGTCTCGGTGACCAGCCGGACGCAGGGCGGGGATCTCGGCAACGCGGCGACCGCGCGACGGATCGTTGCCGATGCGATCCAACGGCTCGGCGGTCTCGACATCCTCGTCGTCAATCATGGCGTCTGGCCGCCCGACGACGTTCCCCTCAGCAAGATGAGCGACGAACAGTGGGAGTCCACCCGGCGGGCGAATCTCGACTCCATGTTTTACGTCTGTCGAGCCGCCATTGCCACGATGTCGTCCGGAACCATTGTGCTCGTGTCGTCGACGGCGGGGCAGCGCGGCGAAGCCTATCACGCCGACTATGCCGCGACAAAGGGCGCGGTGATCTCGTTGACGAAGTCTCTTGCCGTCGAGCTGGCGCCGCGAATCACCGTGAATTGCGTGGCGCCGGGGTGGGTCGATACGGAGATGTCGGCGAAGCCATACGCCGCCGGCGGCCGTGCGAAGATCGAAAAGACGATTCCACTCGGACGTGTGGCCACCGCCGATGATGTCGCGGGGCCAATTCTGTTTCTCTGCTCGCTATTGGCGCGGCACATCACAGGTGAAATTCTGAATGTGAATGGTGGCTCGGTGCTCTGCGGATGACTTTTCCCGCCTCGCTGCCCATTCCACCCGAAGTTGTGAAGATCGCGAAGAAGCTCGAAGATGCTGGATTTGAAACCTGGTGCGTCGGTGGTGCGATTCGCGATAGTCTCCTCGGCGTCGAGATTCGAGAACATGTGTTCGATCTCACCACCGCGGCGACGCCAGAGCAGGTGGAGCAGGTGTTCAGGCGCGTCGTTCCCGTGGGCATCGAACACGGAACCGTCGGCATCCTGGATAAAGACAGACGGGTCCATGAGGTCACCACTTTCCGTAAAGACATCAAGACGGATGGGCGACACGCCGTCGTCGAGTTCGGCGTCTCGCTCATGGATGACCTTGCGCGGCGCGACTTCACCATCAACGCGATCGCGTATCATCCCATCCGTCACGAATGGCGCGACCCATTTCAAGGCGAGCAGGACCTCCAGAAGCGGCTGATCCGCTCCGTCGGCGATCCGAATTGGCGTTTCCAGGAGGACTATCTGCGAATTTTGCGGGCGCTGCGGTTCAGCGCCCGGTTCGAGTTTCGCATTCATGCGCGGACGCTCGAGGCCGCAAAAGCCAATGTGCAGGGACTCGCCCAGCTGTCCGCCGAGCGCGTCCGTGATGAATGGTTCAAGGGGATTCAGACGGCGATAAAACTATCGAAACTTGTCGCCCTGTGGCGGGACGTCGGCGCGACGCGCATCTGGCTTCCCGAGCTGGGCGACGCCAGTGGCGTGGACCAACTGCCGCGAGATCCGGTGCTCGTGACGGCGTACATCGCCAAGGATCCAGCGTCGCTGCTGATCCGGCTCAAGAGCTCGAACCGGGACATCGAGCGCGGGCGGGCCATCGGCAAATGGCGCGGGAATTACCCCGATCCACGCGACGCAGCGCGCATCCGCAAATGGCTCTCGGAGACGGGTGAATACGCAGACGATTTGCTGGTGGGGGCGACTGACGCCTTCCGGAAGAGCGTCGCCGGGATCCGGGCCGCGAATCCGCCGCTCGGCTTGAAGGATCTGGCTGTGAAAGGCGATGACTTGATTGCTGCCGGCGTCAGGCCCGGGCCGGACGTCGGAGAAGCATTGGCGCGCCTGCTCGAAGAAGTGCTCGAAGATCCGGCGCGCAACACCAAGAGCTATCTCCTGTCCCGTGTCTAAGGCACTGTTGTACGCGCTGGTCGCGGCCGCCGGCAACGTGCTGGGCGCGCTGGCCGTCACACGGCGCGCGGTCCGCGAGCTGCAAATCATCGAGCTGCTCGTGGCCTTCGGTGCGGGATTCATGCTGTCGGTCGCGATTGTCGAGCTGCTGCCGGCGGCGCTATCACGCAGCGGGCCCGCCGCCCCGGCGCTCGTGCTGGCCGGGTACCTGGCCGTGCACCTCACCCAACACACCGTGACGCCGCACTTCCACTTTGGCGAAGAGACTCACGCGGTCAGCTCCGTTGCCGGGACTTCCGCGCTGATCGGACTACTGCTGCACACGTTCTTCGATGGCGTGGCGATCGCGAGCGCGTTTCTGGTCCGTCCGGAACTGGGGATCATGGTGTTCATCGCGATCTTCCTGCACAAGTTGCCCGAGGGAGTCACGATTTCGAGCCTCATGCTCGCGGGTGGACGCTCCGGCGGCCGGGCCGTGGGAGCAGCGGCCTTGCTTGGCCTGGCAACGCTCATTGGTGTGCTGCTCACCAATGAGATGGGCTTCCTCATCCAGCACGGCTTAGCGCTGTCGGCGGGGGTGACGATTTACGTCGCCGCATCGAACCTCGTTCCTGAGTTCCAGGGTAAGAAAGGCTGGGGATTGCCGGCGGCGTTCTTCGCTGGCGCCGCCTTATTCTTCGTCACGAAACTCATCATAGATGCCGCTGCTTAGGGGAATGGGGACTGGGGAATGGCGTGCGATGACGGTTCGTATCGAGCGAACGCAGTAGCCCTATGAGGAGCCGCAGTGTTCGTTCAGTCAAGCCGATTATTGCTTGTCCATCAGACTCGAGAATCAACCTGAGGTCGACGCTGATCTTTAGATGACTAAGGAGCTCTGCCGTTGATCCGAGTGCTATTCTCAAACAACGGATGAATTGTGCAGTCGTAGCGAGTGCGTGACCCTCGACCATGTTGGCGGGGATCGACGTTGCGGCTCGCCGAATCTGGTCGGCGATTCCGAAGTGTCGATTAAGAGGATCTCGCAGGGTTAGACTGTAGGCATCGCGGGCAAGCTTCTGTGCGCATTTCCATGCCTCAAGGGTGTCAAGTTGTTTCATGTGATGAGTATGTATTAGTCCATGCTCCGCAACCGAATCCAATGCGTGCAGGCGAGTGCTAAAAGAATGCATACCATTCCCCAGTCCCCATTCCCCGCCGCCCGGTGAAGGAACCGACGTTATTCCAGGGCTCCGCCGAACCGCTCGCGGCGCGCATGCGGCCGAAAAACCTCGAGCAGTTCCTCGGCCAGGAGCACCTCCTCGGCCCCGGCAAAGCCCTCGGCGATCTGATCCGCAGGGGCGACGTCGGATCGTGCATCTTCTGGGGCCCGCCGGGGTCCGGCAAAACCACCCTCGCCAAAATCATCGCGAATTACACCGACCGGCACTTCGAGCCGTTTTCCGCGGTGACCGAGGGCGTCGCCCGAGTGCGCGAGATCATCAGAGAGGCCGAGGAGCGGCTGAAGTACCAGGGGCAGGGCACGATCCTCTTCTGCGACGAGATCCATCGATTCAACAGGGGGCAGCAGGACGCGTTTCTCCCCTGGGTCGAGAACGGCGTCATCACGCTCATCGGCGCCACGACCGAGAATCCGTCCTTCGAGCTGACGAGCGCGTTGTTGTCGCGGTGCCGGGTGTTCGTGCTCGAGCCGCTCAACGACGACCACATACGGACGATTATCGCCCGGGGGACTGGGGAATGGGAAAAGGAGAAGAGCAGCGCGGCGGAGGTATTCGATGCTGAAGCGCTTGAGCTATTGGTGCGACATGCTCAAGGAGACGCGCGCCGCGCCTTGAACACTCTCGAAGCGGTCTTCAAGCACGCCGAACACCAGTCCCCAGTCCCCAGTCCCATTGGTGCCGATCTCGTGCTGAGCGTGCTCGAGAAACCGCTTCCCGTCTACGACAAAGCCGGCGAACAGCACTTCAACCTGATCTCGGCACTGCACAAAGCCGTGCGTGGCTCGGATGCCGACGGCGCGCTCTACTGGCTCGCGCGCATGCTCGCAGGCGGCGAGGATCCCCTGTACATCGCGCGCCGCCTCGTGCGCATGGCGAGTGAGGACATCGGACTCGCGGATCCGCGCGCGCTCACCGTCGCGCTCGCCGCAAAAGACGCCTACCACTTCCTCGGCAGTCCGGAGGGGGAGCTCGCACTCGCGGAAGCGGCGATCTATCTCGCGACGGCCCCGAAGTCGAACTCGGCGTACACCGCGTTCGGTGACGCCATGACCGCCGCGCGCGAGCATCCGGCCGAGCCGGTCCCGCTGCACGTTCGCAACGCGCCGACGCCGCTGCTCAAAGAGCTCGGCTACGGCGCGGACTACAAGTACGCGTTCGATTCCGAAAACGCGTACTTACCACAGGAGTATTTGCCCGAACCCTTGCGGGGCCGTCGCTGGTATCAACCCAGCGAATTCGGCTACGAGAAGACGGTGAAGGAGCGCATGGATTGGTGGGCGAAGCTCAAGCGCGAAGCGGGTGCCCCGTCGTCGCCGTTACCCTCCCCAGATACACGAGAATCGCCGCCGCGTGACGCACCCGGTTCATAATCCGCCGCGGCCAGGCCGCGCGCGCGCTTCGCTGGTCGCCGTTCGCCGTCCAGTGCTCGGCGCCTTGCCACGGCCGGGCACCGCCGTGTCCGCACCACCGCGGCGCAATGCCCAGCTGCCATAACGCATTGTTCAACCCTTCCGACGGGCAGACGTTGTCGAGGGCAAAGAGCTGAAGCGTGTAATGACACTCGAGGCGCCGTAACAGCGACTCCGGTCTCGGCGGCCGCAAGGCATGCAGCACGTCATCCGGCACGAGCGCGCCGCTGAGGTCGCGAGCCAGGCGCAGGGTCCAGTAACAGCATGTCGTCGCCCGGCAGGTACGCGCGGTCTCGACAAACGCCGTCCAGCCGATGTTCTCGCGCCTCGTGATGGCGGCGACATCCCGCAGCGCGCGCCAGCTGCCCCAGCGCATCTCGTGCGACCAGGCAAAGTGGATGCAGAGGTGCAACAACTGATGGAACGGTTGCGGCACGAGCACGGAACGATTCTGCACGCGCAGCCGCGTCGCCTGATTCCACACGTCCTCGACCGGCCAGCGGAAGGGGTGACCAATGGGGAACAGCGCGGAATGAATCTCCGCGCGGAGCTCGCTGCCCGATGAATGGACGAGCGGAGGCAAATGCTGATGGGCAACGTAATGCGCGCGTGGCCAGCGGTCCGATGGCCAGACCCAGCCGTTCGCTTGCAGCAGCGACCACGCTTCCTGCGCTTGGACTGGTCGCACCAGCAAGTCGAGATCGCCCATCGGGCGGGCCGCGAAGGAGCCATACACCGTGTATGCGAGCGCGCTGCCCTTCAGCAGAACGGACTCGATCCCGTACGCCTCGAACACGTCGAGCACGTCGTCCAGCAAACGCTCCAAATGCAACATCTGGAATTCGGCGACCATCGCAAGTCGCTGCCATTGAATTGCGACGTCAGCGGGCACATGCTGAGCGTGGGTGTGCCGCACCCAACGCCACACGAGCGCGGTGGAACCCTCCTCCTGGGCGAGACGCAAGAGCTTCGCCCAATCGAAATGATCGTCGAGAGATATCGATGCGTGCGTGGCATCGCTCCGGCCGTCGGCGGCCATGAGCAGCAGCTGCGCCTCCGCTGAGAGCGATTGAGAGGCGATCATACGTAGCGGCCGTTGGTGCGGACGTGCCACCCCGCGAGCTCCCGGGCGGCCTCATCGATGCGGGACAGGTCGCGAACGATCTCGAGCACGTAGACCGGGACCTGGCGTGCGATCGTGACGGCGCGGTCCAGTAAGCGTGGCGCCTCGGAGCGCCCCAGCAGCGCGCCGGACTTGGCGTGCTCGACGAGAGACAATGCCGCGCGTACGGGCGCGAGTGCCGTGCGGCTGAGGACGGGGCGGTCTCCGTCGCCGCGGACCGGTCGCAACACGTAAATCGCCGCGAGCGGCACTGTCCGAAGCATCAACTTGTGCAACGGAATCCCGCGCAAAATCTGCTTCGTGATCGCGGGCTGATCATCGGGAAGCAGGTGGCCATCGCGCCGGGGCAGCGGGTATGCGCCGACTCGTTTCCAATTCCGTGGGTCGCCGAGAACGACGCGCGCGGTGTCGTCGAAGAGCCGCACGCTGTGCACACCAGGGCGCGCCGACACGGATCTGCCGCGGCCAGGCACGCTGGGCTCCACCGGCAGCGCATCATCCGTCAGGATGCGCCCCCCGATTTGCGAGAGCGCGAGTGCCAGCGTGGATTTGCCGTGGCAACGGGGAGCAAGAAAAGCGATCGCCTTTCCGTTTAGACTCACCGCGCTGCCATGGAGACAGAGGGTCCCGGCCGCGTGCAGCGCCACGGGCAATACCCGATTAATGACGTCGAGTCGGACGGCGTCGAGGAGCTTGGCAGCGTTTCCATTCCCGTTTCCCGACCAGACGATCTCGCGGCCCTCCGCAGAGATGTCGAACGAGCCCGTGTCGTCGTACTGCAAGCGGTAGCCGTTGGCGAGGCGATAGAGCCGCACGTCCACTCCATCCATCACCGTCTCGCTTCCCAAGAGCTCGGCGCCATCGGACAGTGCCGGAGGGGGGATCACGCCTATCCGCAGCGTCCAGCGCGCGTGTTTACGCGAGCGACGCAACTCCGGAAGTGTGATCTCCGAGCGCAGGCAATCGCCAAAAATCGAATACGTGGGCATCGGCAGAGAGCTACCGAGGGGGTAGGGTCTGGAACGCAGCCCCGCCCCCCCAGCACCCTTCGAGCTACGAACTCGAGAGAATATTCCCGCCCATGAGCAAGTCCTGGGTCCCGGGTCCCAATACGGTCATCGTGAGATCCCGAAAAGTTCCGAAGCGCTCGAGTTTCGGGGTTTCGTACACCTGTTACCTCCCGGCTGCGGGGCGTTGCCAGGCCGCTCGCCTGGCGAAAGGACGGCCAACCGTTGGCCATCATCGTGAGTCGCCTTGCGATCGACACCGCGGAGCCACAGCTCCGTTTGCACCGTGAAGAACAGGGCGGCGGCGATCTCGTCATTCCAGGAATGGAGGAGGCAATCATCGGCGGCGCGACGTAGCGCACCGGGGTCGATGATGCCCAAGTCCGCGAGCACCGATGCATCGCGCAGTTCCCGCAGTAGCGTCGGGAACGTCGACTGCATCGCAGCGCGGAAATGATCCCCAGCCAGTCCCGTGCGATCTTTGCGTGGGGCGAGAACCGCTTCGGGCAAGAGGCCGCGCAGTGCGGCGCGTAACAACAACTTCGTATCGCGTCCGGAACGGCGCTCCTCTGCCGGTCTCCGTACCGCCAGCTCGATGATTCGGGAGTCGTACAGCGGCGAGCGGACCTCCACCCCCTCATCGAGCGCGATCGCCGACAGCCAGCCGCGGACGCGCGCCGCGGTGTCGGCGGTCAGAGCGATGTAGAGCTCGTGATCCGCAAACGACGCACCTCCGCGCAGGGGCAGGTGGGACGGCTGTCGCGCACGTAGCTGCTTCGCGCAACGGGGCACGATCCAATCAGGGATGCGGCGCTCGAGGTCGCCGCGCAGTCCAGCTAACGCGCGAATCGCCGGCGGAATTGTCGGCACGATCGCCGACTGCAGGAAAAAGCGTCGGTTCCGAATTTGCAGCCGGCTCCATTCGCGGCGCAGCTGCAACCAACGGCCGCGGCGGAACAGATCGGCGAGGTAAATGGGAGACAGCTCAAACAGCTGATCGCCGCCCCACCCATCGAGCGCGATGCGGGCACCCACGCCGCCGCTGCCGCGCGCGAGTGCGCGACTCATCATCTCGTGGGGAGGGGCGTAGGGCTCGTCGCGCGGCCGCGCCTGCTGTTCAGGATCCGCAAGGAATGGCACGTCCGCGCTGCTCAGCCACTGCACCGGGACATCCCAGAACCCTGCTACAGCGGTGATGAATTCGTCCTCGCGACCACGATGGCCAATTGGATAGCTCATCGATACCGGCAGGAGTCGCGTCGGGTGGTCCTGGCCCCGTAGCTCGCGCTGCCCCACACCAAAAATCGCGGTGGAATCTCGGCCGCCGCTCATCCATACCGTTGTGACTCGCGCACCACTCAGGCGTTCTCCGACGGCGCGAGCGAGCTTCTCCCGGAGCTCCAAGGCGGCATCTTCGAATGACGGTGAACCAGCCGTGTCGATGGCCGGCGGACTCCAGGCACGATAGGTGACGACAGCACCGCCAGGGGTGGTCGACAGCGCGAACCCAGCGGGCAGCGCTGTGAGGGCGGTGTACGCTGTTTCGTCTGCCGCGAGCCACAGATTCGCAGCGGTTTCGCCGAGGTATGCGGCGTTGTACTGCGGCGGGCAATCAGGCACGGCGCGGAGCGCCGCAAGCGTGGAGGCGAGGACCACACGGCGGCCCGTCTTCAGGTAGAAGAGTGGCCGGGTGCCGGCGAAGTCCCGCGCGCAAAAGATCTCGCGCCGCCGCGCGTCCCAAAGAATGAACGCGTAGTCCCCTTCGAGCTGTCGCAGACATTCGCGCCCCCACGCGCGATAGGCCGCGACGATGAAGTGGCTCGGTGTGTCACTTTCAGGGTGCACGCCGGCGGCTGCGAGTTTGGCACACAGCTCACGGCGATAATACAGCGAGGCGTCGGCCGCGATCGTCAGGTCGCCGCACGAAACAACGCCAGCGTCGCCGCTGAATGGACTGTCCCGCTCCCACGCTCGACGCGTTACGCCGAGCGCGGCTCCGTTGAGCTGCCATACCGAGGAGATCTCGTTTCCGCGAGACGCCAAGCCTGCGATCAAAGACGCGGACACAACGTCCTCGATCGGCTCCCGATCGCGCGTGAAGACTCCGAAGATCCCGCTCATTGTGTCCGCGGCACGCCCATGCGTGCCAACTCCTCGAACTGCTTCACATGCCATTCCTCCTCGCCCAGCACCATGCCGCGGTAGTCCACCCACGCATGAGCCAGAAATGCGGCGCCCTCGCGGCGGACTCCGACGCGCAGCGAGCTGCCGGTCAACCCGCGGGCCTGCAGCATCTGGTGCAACGCGACCGCGCGTACGAGACAGCTCGGCCGGAACAACCCATGCCGCGCCGCCCGCGAGACGGCGTGCGCAACGCACTCAGCCTGGAGAGCGGCGCCGGGGTCCGCAGGCGCCGCCGGGGCCTCGACCATCGGCGTCAGGAGCGCCCCTGGGCGCCGGATCCACACCAGGAGTTGAGCCCGAGCCAGAGCAGCCTGGGCAGCGAGGAGATCAACCCAATCGCGCGGGTTCAAGCTGACCGACTTCATCGCTGCCGGCTGGCGTGCGCACCAGCCCATGCCTCATGAGATCCTCGAGCAGCGTGCGGACGTCTGCGCGAATCGTCTCGGCGGAAGCGTCGGGATACTTCTCGCCGACCGACGCGCAGAGCGCCTCGAAATTTTCGAGGACAGGCGGGAGATGTTCCCAGATGTAGCTGCCGACGCCGTTGAGTCCGTAATAGACCTCGTCGCTCACGGACAGCAGCACCGCGCCGTTGTCTACAGCCTTGTAAATCACATCCGGACTGGGCATTGGAAGCCGCATCCGCTTACACCTCCGCTTGGAAGCCTCCGTGCCGAGGCCCTGTGAATGGTGGATGGGGGGTCGCAAGAGCGGTGCCATGCGCAGCGGCTCTAACCGACCTATTGACAAGAAGTTGGAGCGACAGCGCACGAGGGACCGCGCGGTAAACTGTCTCGTCGCTGCCACAGCCCGTGGCTGTCTCAGTCGCGGGGACTGAACAGCAGATGGCGACATATCTCATTGCTTCGGCGTGGCTTAAAGGCCGGCAGCAGCGTGCGCCTCGCGCGGTCGTGGTGGCGTCGGGCTTGCAAGACAGGCGCGCAAGCGGGAGCGCGATGCCAGCAATGAGAAGAAAGACCTGTCTGGTTACCGGGGGCGCCGGATTCATCGGCTCCCATCTCGCCGAACGGCTCGTCGGACTGGGCTGCGCGGTGCGCGTCGTCGACAACCTCAGTAGCGGCGATCGCGCGAACCTCACGCCGGTCGCCGACGCGATCGACTTCCTGGAGGGGGATCTGTGCGACCCGGAGGTCTGTCGCCGCGCGGTGACGGGAATCGAGCTGGTTTTCCATCTCGCGGCGCTGGCCAGCGTGCCGCACTCGCTGCGTAATCCCTGGGCGACTCACCACGCCAATGTGAACGCCACGATGCGCTTATTGGAGGCGTGCGCAGCGGCGCGCGTGCCCCGGGTCGTGTATTCGAGCTCGAGCGCGGTCTATGGTGATGCGGATGATCAGGCACGGGCCGAAGCGACTGAGCCGTTGCCGCGCTCGCCCTACGCCGCGTCCAAACTGGCAGGGGAGCAATACGTTCTCGCGTTCGCGCGCGCCGGCATGTTGGAAGGCGTCGCGCTGCGCTACTTCAACGTATTCGGGCCGCGTCAGTCTCCAAAATCGGCGTATGCTGCGGTGATCCCGAATTTCCTACAGGCCGTGGTCGAGCAGCGGCCGGCCGCGCTGTATGGCGACGGGCGGCAGACCCGCGATTTCATTTACGTCGACAACGTGGTCGACGCAAACGTGCTCGCCGCCACGGCGCCCTCGGAGCGCGCCAATGGCCGCGTCGTCAATATCGGCGCGGGAAAACGTACATCGCTGGTGGAGCTGATCAGCATGATCGGGAGTGTGACGGGTCATGCGCTGCAATTCGCCTCATTCGCAGCGCGAGCGGGCGATGTGCGCGATTCCCTGGCGAACCTCGAGCGAGCCGAGGGCGTACTCGGGTTTAAGCCTCGCGTGTCGATGGAGGATGGGCTGCGACGTACCTGGTTGTCGTTGGTGGCGACGCGGAGAACGTCAGTACGTGCAGTCGGCATGACGGCGGCCGTTTCATAAACCCGGTTGCGTGGCTGGATATGGCTGCCTCGTCGCAGCGTCGCCTGCACGTTGTGATTGCCGCTCCCGGGAGAGCGGTAGGCGGTCACGCGCGCGCCGCCGGCGATATCGTGCGCGGGTTCACCAAGGATCCCGAGATCTCGATCGAGCTGCAGCCGATCGATCCACGGCTATCGGGTGTGCTGCGCGGCCTGACAGAATGGAAGTTCATTCGCTCCGTGATTCGGCCCTTGCTGTATTGCGGTGGACTGATCCGCGCCGCGGCACGAGCCGATGTGATACACGTGTTCGCGGCCGCTCACACGGCGTTCCTCTTCGGGGCGCTGCCCGCCGTGGTGATTGCGAGGCTACGGCGGCGACCAGTCGTCCTGAACTATCACGACGGCCGCGCCGAGGCACACTTCCGCTGGTGGGGGCCGCTGCTGCGCTGGGCGGCACGGCGCGCGGCAGTCCTCGTGTTTCCGTCCACATATCTGCAGGAGGTTTTTCGCCGCCACGGCATCGACGGCGTTGTCGTGACCAACGTGGTCGATACGAGCGCCTTCAGCTACCGCCGCCCGGAGCGTGTCCGCCCGCGCCTCGTGTCCGCCCGTCTGCTCGAACCTTTGTACGGCATCGACAATACGCTGCGTGCCTTTGCCCTCCTCAAGTCCGAGGCCCCTGACGCCGTGCTGGACATCTATGGCGGCGGAACCGCTGCGCGCGCACTGCGCCGCGCCGTCGGGGATCTCGGTCTCTCGGACGTGCAGTTCCATGGTGAAGTGCCGCACCGCGCGATGCCCGCCGTGCTCGCGCAGGGCGGCATTCTCGTAAACAGCTCCCGCGTCGACAACATGCCCCATGTCATTATCGAGGCGTTTGCTGCCGGCGTCCCGGTTGTCACGACCGCGGCAGGAGGGATTCCGCGCATCGTCGAGGACGGGCGGACCGGACTCCTCGTCCCCGTGGACCGGCCTGCTGCCCTGGCAGCCGCGGTGCTGCGTGTGCTGCGCGAGCCGGGACTTGCGGGCCGGCTCGCGGCCGAGGCCCGGCGCGAGTGTGCCCGCTATCGCTGGTCACAAGCCAAGCAGGGATGGCGCCAAGTGTATCGACGGGTCACGAGTGTTGCAGTGAGGCCACACTCATGACAGGGAGCTCCTGGGGCATCACGCTTTTCGGGCTCGGGGCTGTGCATTTGCTCTATACCTACGTCGGCTACCCATGGATCGTGAGCCGACTGCCAGAGCGTCCTCCCTCACCGTCGGGTCGTTCCAGACCGCAGCTCATTTCTGTCATCATTGCCGCCGGGGGCGGAAATCTCGCCGGGAAGGTCCGGAACCTGCTCCAAACGATCACTCTGCCAGCGGAGATCATCGTCGTGGTGGACGGGCCGGACGCGGCAGCAACTAGCGGGCTGGCAGAAATCTCCGACCGCCGCGTGAGGGTTGAGGTACTGCCGCAGCGACAAGGCAAGGCGGTCGCGCTCAATCGTGCCGTGGAGCTGTCGCGCGGTGACGTGCTCGTATTTACGGACGTGCGGCAGCAGATCGCACCCGGTGCGGTGGAGGCGCTCGTCGACGTCCTCGCGTCTCCAGACATGGGCGCGGTCTCAGGGGCGCTGGAGATTGAGACGCCGGCAGGCGGTGAGAGCCTGTACGAGCGGTACTGGCGACTGGAGCGCCGGCTGCGCTGTCGCGAAGCGGCGTTGGACAGTGCGGTCGGCGTCAGCGGCGCGTTATACGCGTTGAAGCGCGAATTCTGGCGTCCGCTGCCGCGCGGACTGCTGCTGGATGACGTGTGGGTGCCGTTTCAGGTGGTCCGCGCCGGTAAGCGAGTGGGCTTCGCCCTCAGCGCTGTCGCGACCGACACTCGGTCCCCGTCCGATGCGATTGAGCTCGCGCGGAAAGTGCGGACACTGACCGGTAACTATCAGCTGATCTCGTGGATGCCCTCGTTGCTCCTTCCGAGCCGGAACCGGATCTGGTGGCAATTCATGTCCCACAAGGTGCTGCGGCTGATGACGCCGCTCGCTGTCGGTTGCGTGATCGCGGGAGGGCTCCTCATCGTCGGCCCCTGGGACGCGCTCGCGGGCGCTCTCGGACTTGTTGTCGTGACGCTCGGCTGGAAGGTCAGCCGCAACCGCCGCACGCCACGTCACCACCCGTCCCCGCGCCCGTCCCCTCAGGGACCAGGAATCGGTTTCATGGGGACCGCGCGCAGTGCTGTCGTGCTGTGCGCCGCGCTGATAATGGCGGCGGCGAATGCCATGCGCGGTCGTTGGGACGTGTGGATCGATGCGAGAGGACCGGGAGCCCCTACATGACGTCCCTGCCAGCGGGTGAGTTCTTCGTTCCCGCCCGGCCCGCGGAGCGCTCCCCGCCGCGGGAGCGAGGCGCGATCGAGGTGTTTCGCGGGCTACTGGCCACCTACACCGTCCTCGCGCTCACCAAGATTCACGAGATCGTGCCCCTCATGGATCGGCTGCAGCCGGCGAAAGTCATCGGAGTGCTCTTGCTGGTGAGCGCGCTGACGGTCATCCGGGGACGCGCACTGGTGACGGTGCTGCGGACTCCGGCGGTCGCGTGTGTCGGAGTGATTCTTCTGCTGGCAATCCTGTCCGTCCCGGGGGCAGTGTGGCCCGGCAACAGCGTTGCCTTCCTCACGCAGGAATTCTGGAAGACCCTGCTCTTCTTCGTGATTGCCATGACGGGGTGGTGTGATCGTCGGACCCTGCGAACCTCGCTGCGAACGTTGGTGGTGTTCGAAAGCGTAGTCGCGGTCACCCTCCTTGCGGGTGCAGCCAAAGTGCTCGGCGGCAGAGCGTACGTCGGGCAGGCACTCGATCCCAACGAATCGGCAGTCCACCTGCTGGTTGTGATTCCCTTTGCGCTGCAGCTCGTCAGCGATCGCGGGATCTGGAAAATCGTCGGGATCGCGGGGACACTCTTGATGGTGGGCGGTATCGTCAAGACGGGATCGCGAGCCGGATTTCTTGGCCTTGTGCTGCTGGCGTGCTGGTTGCTGGTTCAGGTACCGGGACGTCGCCGTGTGATCGTCGGGCTGGCGATCGCGAGTGGAGCCGCGGTCGTGATGCTGACGGCGGGGCCCGCGATTCGCGAGCGTTTCTCCACGATCCTCCATCCGACAGAAGACTACAATTACACATTCCGCGAAGGCCGCGTGAACGTGTGGAAACGAGGCCTGTCCTACATGGCACGGCGGCCGTTCCTGGGTGTGGGCGCGCAGAACTTTGGGGTTGCCGAGGGCGTGCTCAGTGGTAAGGAGAATGTGGGATATGGAGTGAAGTATTCGGCGGCCCATAACGTCTTCATCCAGGTCGGTGCCGAGCTCGGCGTGTTCGGACTGGTTGCATTCGTGCGGCTGCTCTGGGTAGCGGCCGCGGCCAGCCGCCGACTTCGCAAAGTCGCCCGTCAGCTTGCCGCGCGAGGGGTCGAGGTTGCCAGGCAAGAAGCCAGCCTCGCGGAGGCCGCCCTCGGAGGCATGGTTGCGCTGCTCGTCGGCGGCTTCTTCCTCTCGATTGCATACGAACCCATCACGTTTTTTGTGGTGGCCGTGTGTGTCGCGCTGCGTCTTGGGACGCCGCTGCGTCAGTGGCCCCAGGCAGTGGCAGCATGACCGTGCTGCCGCTGCCCGCTACCGCTCCACGCGAGCGATTGCGTGCTTCACAGGCGCGCGCGCGAGCGACGGTCGTGCAGGTGCTGTTGAACCTCGGCCACGGCGGGATGGAGCGGATGGCGGTCACTCTCGCCACAGGACTCGATCCGCAGCGTTTCCGCGCCGTCGTCGTCGCGCTGGACGAAGGCGGAGAACACGAAGCGCTGCTGCGCGACGCGAGCGTCGAATATCACGTCCTCGGCGGCCGCCGGTTCTGGCAGCCCCGGTTTCATTGGACATTCGCGCGCCTGCTGCGTCGTCTACGACCCGCCGTCGTGCATACGCACCATTTCGGGACGCTGGTCCACAGTCTGCCGGCGGCGTGGCTTGCTCGCGTGCCCCGGCGCGTGCATACCGAGCACTCCTACCAGTATCTGGAGCCACGGCCGGACTATCGCCGCTTGCTCCGCGGGATGAGCGCCACGAGCGACGCCTTCGTCGTGGTGGCTCACTCGCAGCTCGCTTACTACGCGGATTGTGTGCACGTACCGGCGCGGCGCCTGTGCGTGATCCCCAACGGCATCGATACCACGCACTATCAGCCCCGGACGCCGGAGCCTGCCAACGCGGCGCGGCGCGCACTGGGGTTGGCACCCGATGCTTACGTCATCGGAACGGCGGGCCGATTCTTTCCAGAGAAGGATTACGGCACGCTGGTGCGCGGCGTCGCCGCGTTGTTCCAAACCCACCCCCACGTCCAACTGGTCCTGATCGGAGAGGGACCGCAGCAGGCAGCGCTGGAAGCGCTTGTCGCCAGCCTCGGCATCGGGAGCCGAGTGCGCTTTGCGGGATGGCGCATCGATCTCGCGGATGTCTTGCCCGCACTCGACGTATTCGTCCTCAGCTCGCGCAGTGAGGGATTGCCGCTGGTTGCGCTCGAGGCGTCAGCCTGTGGGGTACCGGTGGTGGCAACGCCGGTGGGCGATGTCCCGCAGGTTATCGCCGACGGCCGAACCGGCGTGCTGTTTCCCATCGGAGACGACGCCGCGCTGTCGGCCGCGCTGCGCGCGCTGGCCGACGCCCCGCGCCGTCGTGCGATGGGCCTGGCTGGTCGGGAGCGCGTGGTAGCGCACTACAGCCAGCGAGCCATGGTGGATGCTTATGTGCGGTTGTACGAGGGAAGGGCGGACGTGCGCTGATGTGCGGCATCTGTGGCGCCTTGTCATTGCGGGGCGGGCCGGACGTCGATCCTGCCGTCATCGAGCGCATGCGCGATACCATGTCGCATCGCGGGCCGGACGACGCAGGCAGCTACGTCGATCCAGACCGCAGACTCGGGATGGGACATCGCCGCTTGTCGATCGTGGACTTGAGTCCCGCCGGCCATGGCCCAATGGCGAACGAAGACGGGACGATATGGATCTCGTACAACGGCGAGGTCTACAATCACGCCGCGCTGCGCCAACCACTCGAGGGCGCAGGCCATCAGTTCCGGTCCCGCACGGACACCGAGATTCTGATCCATCTCTACGAAGAGCGGGGACCGGACATGCTGGCGGAGTTGCGCGGGATGTTCGCCTTCTCTTTGTGGGACGCACCGCGACGCCGGCTGCTGCTCGCGCGCGATCGGCTCGGCGTCAAGCCGCTCTACTACACCTTCGCGGGCGGCCAACTCCTGTGGGCATCGGAGATCAAGGCGCTGCTCGCGCATCCCGCGGTCACACCGGAAATCGACGAGCAGGCTTTGTGGCATTATCTCACGTTCGCCGCGGTGCCGCCGCCGACAACGCTGTTTCGAGGGATCCGCAAGCTCGCCGCGGGGCACATGCTGGTGCTCGAACAGAACGGCGCGCCGGAAGTCGTGCGCTGGTGGACGGCGGCGGGTCATGGACTTCCAGTCGGTCTCTCAGCGGACGATGAGCAAGGGCTGGCCGCACACCTGCGGGACACGCTCCGGTCGGCCGTGATCGAGCAAACGATGGCGGATGTTCCACATGGGGTACTGCTGAGCGGCGGCGTCGATTCGAGCTTCATTCTCGCGCTGCTGAGCACGCATTTGGCCGCGCCCGTGCATACGTTCTCGATCGGGTTCGAGAACGCGCCGCATTTCGACGAACGCCGTTACGCGGCTCAGGTGGCGGCTCGCTTCGGCGCCGACCATCGGGAGCTCGTCCTCCAGCCGGCGGAAGTGATGAGCGCGGTGCCCGAGCTCATTTACGGTCAGGACGAACCGGTGGCGGATTGGACGTGCGTGCCGATGCAGCTGCTCGCTCGATCGGTCCGGCAGTCGGGGGTCATCGTCGTCCAGGTTGGGGAGGGGAGTGACGAGCTATTCGCCGGATATCCGCGTTACCGGCGATACGCGTCTGTCCAGCGCCGCTGGTGGACACCGTACATGCGCGTCCCGGTGCCGCTGCGCCGTGCGATCAGCGCTGCGGCGAGTCCGCTGCTCGCGCGAGTGCCCCGCTGGCGCGAGCCCCGCGATCTGCTGCGCCGCGCCGCGCGCGGCGAGCCGCTCTTCTTGAGTGGTGCGGTAGCACACTGGGAGAGTGAGAAGGAGGCGTTGCTGACCCGAGAGGCGCGGGCGCGTTTGCGCCTCGCTCCTTCGAGCGCGTCGCTCGCCATGCGCAATCTGGCGGAATTCGCGGCCGAGCTTCCGCGGAATGGGCGACACGGCGAGAGATACGTCGCCAGCGCAATCGCCTACCAAGACCTCATGGTTCGCCTGCCGGAGCTGCTGCTGATGCGCGTCGACAAGATGACGATGCTGAGCTCGGTTGAGGCGCGTGTTCCCTTTCTGGACCATCGCATCGTGGAACTCGGCATGGCACTGCCGGATCATGTGAAGCTCGGGCCCCGGGGTGATCGCACCAAACACATTGTCAAGCTGGCCGCCGAGCCGCTGCTGGGGGCCGACGTGACCGAACGCCCGAAGAAGGGATTCGACGTACCACTGGCCGATTGGCTGCGGCGCGAGCCGCTGGCGACCTGGGCCAAAGACACCGTGCTGCGATCGCGCCTCATGCGCGGACGGCTGTTTGATTCGGATGCAGTGGGCGCTCTGTTCCGCGAACATGCCGAGATGCGTGCCGATCATGGCTTTCGCCTTTGGAATCTCGTCAATCTGTGCGCCTGGGCTGAGCGCTGGGATGTAGGGGTCGCATGAGGCTGCTGCGGCTGGTCGGCTGGAAGGTGCGCCAACGCTCCCGCCAGATGGTCGACGCGCTGGGAGGCTTCGCGCGTCTCGAGGCGCGTGGGCGGCGTTGGGCGGAGCGGTGGCGAAGCAGCGTGGGAGAGCGAGGGATGCCGCAGTGGCTGGCCCGGGACGGCGCCGGTGCGTTCTGGATTCCGGCGGCATCCGGCAGCGAGTGGGCCCGCGCCACATGGACGCCGGCTGACAAACGCATTGCCGATGGCGCGGCGCGGGGCGTGCTCGACCTCCTGGGTTCCGGCCCGGTACACATCGGGGAAACGCCGTCGTGGCGGCGCGACCTCTATACCGGGTGGGAGTGGCCGCTGCAGCACGCATTCCGAATCGCGCTGCATCGCGGCGATGGCTCCGATATCCGCACGGTCTGGGAGATGTCGCGCGGCGCCTATTTCCTGCCGCTCGCCCGCACATTCTGGCGCTCGGGCGACCCACGCTACCGCGACACCTTCGCGCGTCATGTTGGATCCTGGCCCGCCGCGAATCCCGTCGGCCGGGGACCGAACTGGACCAACCCGATGGAGGCCGCGATCCGCGCCGCCAATTGGGTCCTCGCGTTGCTGGTCTTCGCCGAGGCCGATGGAGTGGCGCCGGCATTCTGGCAGGGCATGCTGGCAAACCTCTTCACGACGGGGCTGTTCCTCGAGCGCTACCCCGAGTGGCATCCCGTCTATCGCGGCAATCACTACGTGGCCGACGGCGTCGGCCTCGCATATCTCGGCGCGCTGTTCCGTGACACTCCGGAGGGACAACGCTGGCTGCGGGCCGGCGCGCAGATCCTGGGATCGGAAATGCAGCGCCAGGTGCATGCGGATGGAACGTCGTTCGAAGCGTCGGTCGGCTATCACCGTCTCGTCGCGGAGCTGTTTGCTTATGGCGGTGAGGTGGTGCGCCGCAACCTTCCCGGCGCGCTTCCCGCTGAGTACGACCGGCGCCTGCAGCGGATGTACGACTTCATCGCCGCTTATCTCCCGGAATCCGGCGAGGCGCCGATACTCGGGGACGCCGATGACAGCCGGCTGCACGCCGTCTCCGCGCAAGGCATGCTGTTCCCCCGGCGGCATCGATTGGGCCTGCCGGTCGAGATCCCTGCCGCGACGGAGTCCGCGTCGTTTCCTCAAGGCGGGTTTTACGTGTTGCGCCACGGTGCCGATCACCTGATCACGCGCTGTGGCGCCGTGGGCCTCGCCGGCGCGGGCAGCCACGATCACAACGATCATCTCTCGTTCGAGCTCGTTGTCGGAGGACGGCGCGTGGTGAGTGACAGCGGCACGTACGCCTACACGCGCGATCTCGCCCAGCGCTTTGCCTTTCGCGGCACCGCCGCCCACAGCGTGGTCCAGGTGGCCAATGAGGAACAGAACCTGATCGTCCCCGAGCGGCCCTGGCGGGTGCTGGCTGATCGCACGCGATCGCGCTGCTTGCGCTGGGAAGTCGGTCCCGACGGCGCACTGTTCGAGGGTCAGCACCATGGATATATGCATCGTCCTTCAGGAGCGATTTGTCGCCGGCGCATCATCGCCCGGTGGCCGGAGCGGCGCTGGCACGTCACCGACGAGATCATCGGAGCGGGTGTAGAGCCGCTGACGTGGCGCCTGCATCTTGCGGCGCTTGAGGTGCGCTGCATTACGATCTCCGCGACCCGGGCCGAGCTCGTGCTGCCGGGCGAGCCGGTCGTGCGCGTCGTGATTACGGCGCCTCCCGGGCTCGAGCTGACATTGGGCGAGTCGCTCGCGAGCGACCGCTATGGAGTGTGTTATGCGCGGCCGTGCGTCGTGATCACCGGACCTGCTGAGCTGCCGGCGCGGTTCGATCTCATCGTTTCCGCACAGGTCGCATGACGCCCTCGAGCGAGATTGGCCGGACGTTCGCAGGCGGGCCGCCGATCGTGTGCTTCGCCAACGACTATCAGGGGGATCCCACCAGCAAGCATCACATCATGCGGATTCTCGCCGGCTACACCGACGTGCTGTGGGTCGAGTCGGCGGGGATGCGGCGTCCTCGCTTTTCCAATCCGCTCGATCTGCGGCGTATCCTCGCGCGACTGCGCCGGTCCACAGCGGGAGTTCGCCGGGACGGCGCCGCGCACCGGCGGTTACACGTCGTGAGTCCGCTCAGCGTGCCGCTCCCGGGACGACGTGCGGCGACACGAGTGAACCGTTGGCTCTACCACCGCAGCGTAACGCGCGCGCTTGGGCGGCTCCGGCTCGATCGACCGCCGCTGCTGTGGGTGTACACTCCAACGGTCGCTCCCTATCTCGCGTCACTGCCGCAAGCGGGTTTAGTCTACCATTGCGTGGATCGGTGGTGGGCCTTTGCCGACTACGATGCGGCCGTCATGCGCGCGTGCCACGCGCAGCTGTGCCGGCAGGCCGATCTGGTGTTCGCGTCTTCGACCGAGCTGCTCGCGGACTGTGAGGGCCACACGTCGCGGGCGCATCTCGTCCGGCATGGTGTGGATTGGGAGCACTTCTCGAAGGCCGCCCTCGCTCCCGCCCCCCGGCCTGCGGACATCGCGGACATCCCGGGGCCGATCATCGGGTTCTTCGGACTCGTGCACGAGTGGATCGATCAGGACGTACTCTGCCGGATCGCCGCGGCGTGTCCCGACGCCACGCTCGTGCTGATCGGGCGGGTGCAAATCGATGCTTCGCGGTTGCGTGCGCTGCCGAACGTCCGGTTGCTCGGTCAACGCCCCTATGAGCAGCTGCCGGCGTACGCCGCTGCCTTCGACGTTGCGCTCGTGCCGTTCGTCAGGAGCGACCTCACCGTGGCGGTGAACCCGATCAAGTTGCGCGAGTATCTGTGCGCGGGGGTGCCGGTGGTGGCGACCGCGTTGCCCGAGATTCAGCTGCTGCGCGATCGGCCGCAGCTGCGGCTCGCGGAGACGCCCGAGCAATTTGTGCTGGCCGTGCGCGGGGTCCTAGCGAACGGGTGGGATCGCGACGCGCGGTGCGCCGCGGCACGCGCCGAGCTCCCGGAATCGTGGCAGGGGCGCTGCGCGTACATGGCGGAACTCGTGCGCCGCCAGCTCGGCGGACGCGACTCACCCCGGCAATGTTGAAGCGCGTGGCATATGGCGCAGCGCTCCGCAGCGGTGCGTTCGCCGCGTTGCGCTGGCTCTACCGCACCCGGGTGCCGATCCTCTGCTATCACAGCATCGTCGCCGACCCCCTCCCGCCTCACGTGGGAGAGCGGGGAGGCGGGCTGCACCTTGTGGCGGAGCGCTTTCGCGAGCAGCTGCGATTTCTCCAGGGACACTATCGCGTCGTGCGATTCGAGGAGATGCTCGACAACCCTTCGCCGCGATCGGTGGTGCTGACATTCGACGACGGCTACGTCGACAATGTGTCGGTGGCGGCTCCCATCCTGGCCGAGTTCGGATTTCCGGCGACGATCTTTCTGGCAACCGATTACCTGGGTACGAGGCTGTTCTGGTGGGACGAGCTCTGTCTGCGACTGGCGGCGCAGGAGGGACGGACTCTCGAGCCAGGGAAGGACTGGGGACGGATGGATCTCACATCGCCCGCAGGCGTCGGCGCCGCGCTGACACGCGGCGACGCCTTGCTGCGCGCCGCCACGCTCGCGGAACGCGCGCGACTCTTCACCCTCCTGGGAGGCGACGCAGCCACAACGACGACACTCGCGAAGGCGCTGCGCCCAGCCACATGGGACGAATGCCGGGCTGCCCCTGAGGGCCTCCGTTTTGGCGGGCACGGAGCAGCGCACCGCCTGCTGGGCGCGATTTCCACCGAGGAGGCCCGGCTCGATGTGGAGTGTTGTGCCAGGACGTTACGCAATGAGCTGGGGACACGCGCCGTGCCGGTATTCTGTTATCCGGCCGGACAGTGGACGAGTGAAGTGCGCGCTGCGCTCCGGGCCGCCCGATTTCGCGCCGCGGTGCTCGCCGGTCCGCTCCGTGCCGACCAGCGCCTAGCGCGGCGCGGCGATGATCCCTTCCTGATCCCGCGCGTGGGCGTGCCCGCCCAATTGAGCGCGGCCGCCTTTGCCGGCAGTCTCGCGGGCGTCCGCAGCATGTTCTCGGCCGCCGGCGAGAGGTGAGCTACCGCAATTCGTGCGCACCCAGGTCCGGGAACAGACCGAGGTACGGAACCCCGCTGATGATGATGCCCGCGTCGATCGCCGGACTGGTGTTCTGTAGTCGCACGTCGCCGATCGATTCATTCACGAACAACGGATCGACCTGCAGATTGTTCGCCCACCCAGCCAGCGTGGCTTGGGCTTGCGCCAGCGAGTAGGACTCGTTCGCCGTGGTGCGAATCACGAGCATCATTTGCTGGCCCGTCGGGACAATGTTGTTGCGTACGATGTTGCCGTTGGCAGTCGCGTTCGGCCACGGGTTGCTGGAGTGGTACAGATCGGATGTGATCGCGTACACGCTGCCGTAGGAGAACCCGGCGTCGTGCCAGAAGATGTTGTTCTCGATGATGTTGTTCTGCACGTTGCCGACATCCTTCTCCAGCAACTGGACGCTTTCGGCACCGTTCTGCCAGAACGTGTTCTGATAGACCTGATTGCCGACTGAATTCTGCGTGAAGCTGTTGAACGTGCGACCCTGCAGGGTGATTCCCTGCGCGCCGCCGCGGAAGATCTCATTGTAGCGGATGATGTTGGCGATTCCATCCACCTCGATGTTCGAGCGGGCGTAATTCGGACCCGAGCCGTTCGCGGTATCGTGGAGTTTGTTGCACTGCACCGTGGTGCGTTGAGCCTTGCCCGAGAGTCCCATGCCCGATGCCCACGGGTTCGAGAAATCGTTCCTCTCGATCACATTGTCGTCGCTCGTGGCCTCGGCGGCGTTTTGGAAGCTGATCCACAAGGCGCCGTGCCCCGCGTAGCTGATGGTGTTGCGGACGATGTGATTGCGGTTTGAGCCGTCCTGGATAAAGATGCCCTCGCCGGAGTTGGCGAGCTCGCTGCCGCTGCGTTCCAGGCGGCTATCCTCGATCCGGTTATCGCTCGCCTGCACCAGGTGAATGCCGTAGCCGGCGTCATGGATGTAGAGATTCCGCAGCCAGATGTTATTGGCTCCGTAGCGCACGTCGACTGCTTCGTATTCGTTGGTCAGCTCGAATCCATCGACCACGATGTGGCTCAAACCGTCCAGCCACGCGATCACCTGGTACTGGCCGCCGGAGATCACCGCGCTCGCGCCGGGCTTCGCCCGGTAGACGATCTTGGCCGTGGCGGTGCCCGATTGGGCCGGATGGATCAGCTGGTTCGTGAATGTCCCGCTGACGAGGAACAAGTCACCCGCCCGCGCCGTCGAGTTGGCCTTGTCCAGCGTACGCCATGCCGTAGCGGCTGTGAGGCCGTCGGCGGCATCATTGCCGCTGGCGCCGTCCACGTAGAAGGTGCGCAATGGGGAGGGCACGCCCGGCGCCACCGTATCCGTGCACATCCCGACGGCCGGCGGTGGCGGCGGAGGTGGAGGCGGCGGGGCCGTGACGGTGATGGTCGATATGCCATTTTTCCCTTCACTCGTCGCCGTTATCGTGGCGATGCCGACCGAGACGCCAGTCACCAGGCCACTGCCGTTGACCGTCGCTGCGCCGGGGGCATTGCTCGCCCACGTCACGACACGACCGGTCAGCGGATTCCCGGCGCTGTCCTTGGGGGTGGCGACCAGCTGGACGGTGCCCGTGCCCACGATGGTGGCCGCACTGGGTGTGACGGTGACGGAAGCCACGGGAACGAGCGTCACCCTGATAGCCGAGGTACCGGTTTTGCCTTCGCTCGTGGCGGTGATGGTCGCGGAACCCGCCGCGACTCCGGTGACAAGCCCGCTGCCGTTCACCGCCGCAACACCAGGCGCGTTACTCGACCAGGTGACGACACGTCCTGAGAGGGGCGTCCCGAGGCTGTCGCGAGGCGTGGCCGTCAGCTGGACGGTGTTCGTCACGCGGATTGTCGCCGAATCGGGTGTGACGGTGACGGTTGCGACGGGCGGCTGTGTCACCGTGATTGCCGCCGTGCCGGACTTCGATTCACTCGTGGCGGTGATCGTAGCGGCGCCCGGACCGATAGCCGTGACCCGACCGTTTCCAGTCAGCGTCGCCACCGAAGCGTCGTTGCTCGTCCACGTCATGACGCGACCAGGCAGCGGATTTCCCGCGCTATCCCGCGCGGTTGCCGTCAGGTTGGTCGTTTGGGCGATCGCCAAACTGGCAGTCCCGGGGCTCACCGTCACCGAGGCGACGGGAATCTTCGAAACTTTAATGTGCCCGTTTCCCTGTTTACCGCCGGTGGTGGCGGTGATCATCGCCGTGCCATCGATCACAGCCGTGACCAGCCCGCTGCTGTTGACGGTCGCGATCGTCGGATCGACGCTCGCCCAGGTTGTGGAGCGCCCGCTGATGATGTTGCCGCTGCTGTCCAATGCGGTGGCGGTGAGTTGCAGCTGCGTGCCGATGAAGAGCGCCGCCGTATCCGGAGGCGCGATGATCACCGTATCGACCGCCAGATCGCGAACCAACACGGTCGCCGTATCGGACGGTGTGCCGGCGAGGGTGCTCACGATGACGAGATAGTCGCCAACCGCAAGCGCCTTGTACCTGCCGTAGTGGACGCGGTCCACGGTGAACGTATCGGTGAGCCCGCCGCCGGTCAGGGTCCAACGCAGCGGCAGATTGTTCGTGTCGCCGACCACACTGATCCCCACGGCGGCCAGATCAACGGCTTGATAGGGGCTTAGGGTGAGATTGTCAGGCGAGACGGTGATGTGATCGAGCGGATGTACCGGTGTCAGTCCCGTGCGGCGCTCGAGATTGCAGGAGAGCAGCGTACCGAACGCGTAGAGCAGGGCCAGGCGACGCGCGAGCTTATACGTGAACGGCATCGTCTCCTCCACAGCGGGCGCGAGCAGGAGTAAAAAAGACCGCCAGCATGTCATGCGCTGGCGGCCCGGCGGGCGTGGCGGTGATCCGCGGTAGCCCCGTAGCTCTGCGTCGCCGTCTTTCGACGGGTATGCTCTGAGCAGCGACTCGACCATCGGGGCAATCCTCGTTCCGCCGCGGACAGCAACGGAGACGGCTCCGTGATCTCAAGTACTTAAATGCGCCGAACGGCATCACGTAGCGATACTAACGTCTCGCATTTCGCAACAATGCGTTGCGTTCTGCTAGGGCGATGCTCGCTCGTGGGCACCGAGGTCCGGAGCGCGACCACTATATGGAACGCCTGCAATGGCGCGTCCCGCGTCGAGGGCGGGGCTGCCGGCCCGTAGCTCGACGTCGCGGCCGGCTTCGTTGACGAACAGTGGATCGGTCTGCTGGTTGTCCGTCCAACCGGGGAGCATGGCGTGAACCAGCTGTGCTGGGTACACCTCATTCGGCGCCCCATTCCGGATCACAAGCAATAACATCTGGTTCGCCGGGAAGGAATTGTTCCGCACGATATTGCCGTTGGTCGTCCCGAGCGACCACGGTCTGTCGGCATGGTACAGTTCGCTGGTGATGGCATACCGCGCACCCTCGGATGAGAACCCGCCGTCATGCCAGAAGATGTTGTTCTCGATGAGGTTGTTCTGAACGTTCCCGACATCCTTTTGCACGAGCTGCACGCTCTCGCCGTGGTTCTGCCAGAACGTGTTGTTGTAGATGTGGTTGTTCGTGGCGTCCTGGACGAAGCCGCCGAATGTGCGGCCCTGAAGGGTGATCCCTTGGGCCCCGTTGGCAAAGATTTCATTGAACCGGACGACGTTGGCAGTGCCATCGATCTCGACGCCAGCGCGCGCGTAATTCGGTCCGCTCCCGTTTGCCGTCTCATGAACCATGTTGCACTGCACGGTGGTACGATTGGCTTTGCCGGCGAGCCCGATACCCGATGCCCAAGGGTTCGAGAAATCGTTATGCTCGAGCACATTGTCATCGCTGGTCGCTTCGGCGGCGTTCTGATAACTGATCCACAACGCGCCATGGCCGCCATAACGGATGGTATTGCGCACGATCCGATTGCGGTTGGAGCCGTTCTGGATGAAGATCCCGTCGCCTGAGTTGGTCGCTTCGCTGCCGATGCGTTCGATGCGGTTGTCTTCGATGCGGTTGTTGCTGGCGGCGGTGAGATGGATCGCCGTGCCGGCGTCATGGATGTAGAGATTCCGGAGCCAGATGTCATGCGCGCCCGCCCGCAGGATGATCGGCTCGCGTTCGTCACGCAGCTCGAGGCCGTCCACGACGATGTGGCTTTGGCCCTCGATCCAGACCATGGTGTCGTAGCGGCCGCCGACGAGCGTCGCCTGCGCACCTGGCTTGACCCGATACACGATCTTCGCGTCCGCCCTGCCCGAGCGCGCGGGATGGATCTGCTCGTGGTTGAACGTACCGCTCAGGAGCACCAAGTCGCCGGGCCGAACCTTGTCGTCGGCCTTCGCGAGCGAGCGCCACGCGGTAGCTGGGCTGTGGCCATCAGCGGCGTCGTCGCCGGCTTGGGCGTCGACGTAAACCGTCCGAGCGGGCGCTGGAAGCGCGGGCGCGATACTATCGATGCACAGTCCGACGGGCGGCGGCGGCGTTGAGACAACAGCGGCCGGGCGAGCCTCGCACGCGCTGACGGCCACGAGCAGCAGACGCGCCGCCCCGCGGGCGGGTCGATTCATGCCGAGGCTTCGAGCAGCGCAGCCACCGCCGGCGCCCGCGCTCGATAATCGTACAACTCGGACGGAGGACCACCGTTGCGGTGTGGACCGCTGCCCGACCAGAGCCCCTCAAAGAGTCGCGCGATGGCGCCGACTTCCTCCGGCTGGGCGAAGAACGCGCCCAGCCGGACCGCTTCCCGTCCGGCGGCGGATTCCCGGCCGGCGATCACGAGTGTCGGGATTCCCATCGCGACCGACTCATACAGCTTCGACGGAATCTGGTAGTCCTGATCCTGCGCCAGCACAATGGCGAGCCCGGAGCGTGCCAAGAGATCGAGCGCCTGGGCCCGTGGCAACACGGGATGCAACGCCACCTGCGCCGCTAGGTCCAGGGTTGCGATCGCGCGACGCGTCGCATCGGCCTGCGCGGGATCTTCCTGGCCGGCGTGGCGGAACATCGTGCCGTCGCACGCCGCTGCCGGATGCTGGTCGATCAACAGACGCAGCGCTTTGAGCACCGGCCCCGCGTCGCGCCCTCCATACAAGGTGCCCAGATGCGCGATGCCAAGGCCCGGAAAGGGATGCGAGCTGCGCGACGGCAGCGTCTCGAGATCGACTCCGTTCGGGATCCAGGTGACCGCGGTATCCGGATATGCAGTCGCCAGCTGATCGGCGAGCTCTCGTGTCGTGGTGAAGACGCCATCGGCCGCGCGGATGACGAGCCGCTCCGCCGCCGCGGCGAGGGCGTTGGCGATGGCGCCGGTGTGCGCCCACGCCTTCGTGACGGGGCGCGCCCACGGATCACGCAGATCCACGATCCAGCGCACGCCCGTGCCCCGGGTCGCCATCCACGCGGCGAGGTGCGTCGGATGGGGCGGACTGGTACTGACGACCACGTCAGGACGAATGCGTCGGATCATGGACCGCGCGCGCCGAGCGGCGCGCAGCGTCCAGCCATATCCCTCGCTCAGGAGATACAGCAGCCCCGATGCTTCGCTGCGCAAGGTGGCGAAGGGCCGCAGCAACGCGGCGCGCGCTCCACCGCGCGCTGACAAATCCGCGCGATGGGGAGGAAGGCGAATCCCGGGAACCGCGCGTCGCAACCATCGGTACAGCTCGGGGACGGACCGACCCCGAGGGCAGAACTCCACGGTGACGGCAGCTGACTTCTGATCCGTGGCTGGAGGAGCGGCAGTGAGAATCCAGGATTGCCAGCCCAGGCTACCGAGGTACTTCGTGAGCCCAGCCCAGCGAAGACCTCCGACCTCGCCATCGGATGGCATGTGATAGCTGATCACCAGCACGCGACGGGCCATGGGCGTACCGGCACGGGTGCAAGAACTGGGCTGTCGGCACGCCTCGGAAGTCCTTACTGCTAGCGATGTTCTCGCGCGTGGCGGCCGCTTACGCCGTTGCTGGGTGTAGCTCGCCTGCTACAACGAAGGGACTAGTTCCCCAGACCCATGGTGCGGACTACCCGACGCGCCATCGCGGTGGGGGCACACTCGCACCGATAGTACTCCCACGCGGCCTCACCCAGCCCGCGCGCGTCCCTGGGGTGGGTCAACAACCCTTCGCATGTCGCCACACAATCGTCTAACGCCGAAAATGCGACGTATTCGCGCCCTGCCGTAAGCGGGGCAGGAAGTACGATGTCCCGCGGGATGCCCTGCGCCACCACCGCTTTTCCATTGGCGAAGTATTCAGGCAGCTTGAAGGCGATCGAGTCGTGCAGCCCCCGCGTGTACACCCCGATCGCTGCCGCGCGGCTCCAGCGCGCATAGGCACCGTGCCGACTGGGCAGTGGAGAGATGGCATCGGGACAGAGGCGCTCCGCCACCGCAGTCCTGATGATCCCACCCAAGAAACGGTTCCCGAACGTTCGGCGCAACGCGCGCGCGAGTGAGATTCGCTCATCATTGATGCGATCGACATCTGGACCACCGGCTGCTCCTTCCCACAACCGCGACTGAAACACGATTTTCGGTTCCCGCGTCGCCTCAGGCGGCCACTCGAGGGTCGTCGCGGGCGGGCTGTGCAGGTACGCGCGTAGGCCTCGTGCCGCTCCGCGTCGCAGGAGTGACCAAAGCATCCGGATCGCCATCGCCGGGAGCCCCGGTGGCCGGGAGGCGTAGTTGAGCCCGAATGGGCGAACGCCGGCCGGCAATCGCGTCGGCCAGTAGCTGCGTTTTAAGTAGACGTCGGATTGGCGGAATCCCACAACGTCCCAGAAGTCGGAGCGATCGGCGACATCGATCGTGCACCGGACGGCTGACGTGCCGCAGCGTGCGAGGAGGCGATAGACGGCGCCGTACGCGGGGTCGTGGCGCGGCTCGACCGAGACTGACAACGAAATCTCACCAGACTGCCGCAACGCGATGAGTCCCGTGAGCAGGGTGGAGAGATGGTACAGGTCGTTTTCGGGATGCAGCGCAAGCGTGACGGCGGGCGGTGCACCGGCCATAGGTGTTGCACTCCTGCAACAGGTTCCATAGCGGGGGGGGCGTGACCCCTTCTCCCGCCGTGCGTTCAGGCTCGTAAATCGCCGGGCGGCTCAAGTCCGCATTTTGCAGGCCGTCTAGTCACGACCTCGAAGAGGAAGGATAGAACCGGGTATGGGCACAGCGCTGGGTGCGGTGATGGCCCGACGAGATCTCCTCTGGACGCTCACCTGGCGTGAGATCCGCATCAAGTACAAGCAGTCGGTCATGGGGATGCTGTGGGCGGTGTTGATGCCGACGGTAATCGTGCTTGCGGGCGTCCTGGTGCGTTACGGATTTTCGGTCTTTTCGGGACGACCCCTGGGAACGGCCGATATCGCCTCGGTGAGCGTCCGGGCGGTCCCGTGGGCGTTTTTCGTATCATCGCTGCGGTTTGCCACCACGAGTCTCATCACCAATACGAGCCTCGTCACCAAGGTCTATCTGCCACGGGAGATTTTCCCCTTCGCCGCGATATTGTCGCAGCTGGTGGACTTTGCAGTGGCATCGCTGGTGCTCGTGGTCGTGCTCGCGATCCTGCACGTCGGCGCCAGCGTGCAGCTCGTATGGGTGCCGGTCCTCGTGGCCTGCCTGGTTCTGTTTACGGCGGGCCTCGCGCTGCTGCTCTCGGCCGGCAGCCTCTTCTTTCGCGACGTGAAGTATCTCGTCGAGGTGATTCTCACGTTCGCGATCTTTTTCACGCCGGTCTTTTACGAAGTCTCGATGTTCGGCCTGTGGTCGTCGTGGCTCATGGTGAATCCCGTCGCCCCGATCCTCGAAGGATTTGCCAACGTCGTGGTGCGTCATGCGGCTCCGCCCCTCGCGTGGCTGGGATACAGCGTGGTGGTTTCCGCCGTGACGTTTCTCGCGGGGCTCGCGCTGTTTCAGCGGCTGGAACCCTATTTTGCCGAGAGCGTCTGACGCTCATGTCCGACACCGCGCTCGCCCTCGACGGCGTCTACAAGAAGTTTCGCAAGGGCGAGTTGTACGACTCCCTGCGCGATCTGGTCCCGGCACTCGGCCGCCGGTTGCTGCGGCGGCGCGGGGCCGCGGACAACGGTGGCGCGCCGCTTACGGCGCGGGAGTTCTGGGCGCTCGAGGACGTGAGCTTCGCCGTGCGGCGCGGCGAGGCGTTCGGCGTCATCGGGGCGAATGGGGCGGGGAAGAGCACCGTCCTGAAACTCCTCAGTCGCATTATGCGGCCGACGCGCGGCGCGGTGCGGGTCGCCGGTCGGCTCTCGGCGTTGATCGAGGTGAGCGCCGGGTTCCACCCCGATCTCACCGGTCGCGAGAATATCTATCTCAACGGAACGATTCTCGGCATGACGCGCGCCGAGATCAAGCGCCGCTTCGATGCCATCGTCGCGTTTTCCGGGCTCGAGGGATTTCTCGATACGCCGGTCAAACGCTATTCCTCGGGGATGTTTGCGCGGCTGGGCTTTTCGGTTGCCGCGCACGTCGAGCCGGACGTCCTCGTCGTCGACGAAGTCCTGAGTGTGGGCGACTACCTGTTCCAGCAGAAATGCTTCGATCGCATGAACGAAATCATGACGGGAGGCGCCACCGTCGTCTTCGTGTCGCACAACTTGCGCGCCGTGGCGACGCTGTGCGCGCGCAGCGCGCTGCTGGAGCGAGGTCGGGTCATCGAGATTGGCGCCTCGAACAGCGTCATCCGAACCTACCTGTCGCGGGGCCATGAGGCACGCGCGCTGGAGCCGGAACGGGCCATCCGGATCACGGACGTGTCGATCGCGACGCTGGACGATCCGCGCCTGACGTTCGAGGCCGATGAATTCGCCGACATCAGCATCGAGGTGACGGCGCGCACGACCCATGACGACCTCAGTGTCGTCGTCGCCATCGTGGACCAGAACGACTACCTCGTGTTCGATACCTGCACGCAGCGCCTGGGCGCGGGACCACTCACCATCAAGGCCGGTGAAACCCTGCGCTGCACGTTCCGCGTGCAACTGCGGCTGGCGGAAGGGAGCTACCGCGTGCACGCGTATCTCCATCGCTACGTCACCAACCGGACGTGCGACCGCTGGCTGGCGGCGGCGACATTCTTCGTCGCCGCGACGCCCACGATCCGCGGCGTTGCCCACCTCGTGCCCGAGCTGGTGCACTGTGAGAGCACGCCGTCTGAAAACCTCGACGCGCCCACGGAGCCGGCGCATGCGGAATGAGCGCGGTCTGCGCGCCGGCGATTGGGTCGAGGTCAAGCCGGCAGCGGAGATTCTCGCGACGTTGGATGATCAAGGCCGGCTCGAGTCGCTGCCCTTCATGCCGGAGATGTTGCCCCACTGCGGCCACCGGTTTCAGGTCTTCAAGTCCGCGCATAAGACCTGCGACACCACGCAGAACCTCGGCAGCCTGCGGTCCATTCCCAACGCGGTGCATTTGGTGGGCGTCCGCTGCACAGGCGCCGCGCATGGCGGCTGCCAGGCGGGGTGCCTGCTGTTCTGGAAGGAAGCCTGGCTCAAGCGCGTGGATCAGCCGTCGACGAGTAGCGGCACGTCACCCCGCTGCGATGTCGAAACACTCACCCGTGCGACCCGCGTCGCGAACGGCGGCGACACCGAGGTTCGGTATCGCTGCCAGGCCACCGAGCTGAACGCGGCCTCGACGCCGCTCCCGTGGTGGAACGTGCGCGGCTATGTGCGCGACCTCTGGTCTCGCAACGTGCGGCTGGGCGATTTCGTGCGCTACGTGCTGATCGCCGCCTATAACAACCTCATGCGGCTGCATTGGCGACTCCGTCCCTATCCCTCCGTCAGAGGCGTCGCCCGCGACCCGACGCCCACGGCCGTCCTGGATCTCAAGGCGGGTGAGCGCGTGCGGGTCCGGTCTCGGGACGACATCATGCGCACCCTCAACGCCGCTGCGCGCAACCGGGGCCTGTCGTTCGATCCCGAAATGGTGCCGTTCTGCGGCAAGCCGTTCACCGTGCTGCGGCGCGTGGAGCGCATCGTCAATGAGAAGACGGGAAAAATGATCTCCATTCGCGGAGCGTGCCTGATCCTGGATGGCGCTGCGTGCGGTGGCTGCTTGAGCAGCAAGCGGCTCTTCTGCACGCGCAGCATCTACCCATACTGGCACGAGGTCTGGCTCGAGCGAGTCGCGCCATGAAACCGCTCGTCAGCGTGGTGACCGCTGTGTGGAATGGAGAGCGCTACCTCCGCGACTGCATCGAGAGCGTGCTGGCGCAGACTTACGATCATTGGGAATACGTGATCCTCAACAACTGCAGCACCGACCGCACGCTGGAAATCGCGCAGGAGTATGCCGCTCGCGATCCGCGCATCCGGATTCATACCAACGAGCGGTTCGTGCGAGTCACCGAGAACCGCAACACCGCTTACCGGCTGATCTCGCGCGACAGCAAGTACTGCAAGCCAGTGGACTCCGACGACATGATCTTTCCGGAATGTCTGGAGCGCATGGTCGGCCTCGCCGAGCGGCATCCGCGCGTCGCCATCGTGGGCGCGTACGGTGTCTACTCGCAGGCGGACATGGGCGTGTATTGCCGAGGCGTTCCGTACGACGGGAGCGATACCGTGTTGCCGGGTCGCGCGCTCGCGCGGTCGTACCTAGTGGGTCAGGGTCCTGCGGTGATCGGCGCGCCCACCTTCGTGATGTTCCGCGCGGACATCGTGCGCAGCCGCCCGGCCTTCATGAACGAATCCAACATCCACGCGGACTCGGAGTCGTGTCTCGAGTGCTTGGAAGATTACGACTTCGGATTCGTGCATCAGGTCCTCACCTTCACCCGCGTGCGCACGGAGTCCCTGACGACGATCTCGCAGAACCTGAACACCCATCTCCCGTACCGATTGTACGCGCTGCGGCAGTACGGACCCAAGTATCTCACCGACCTGGAGCTGGAAGAGCAGCTCCGCGTGTGCTTGCGAGAGTACTATCGCTATCTGGGTTGGCAGGCGACGAAACGGCGCGGGCGGGATTTCTGGCGGTTCCACCGCGACAAGCTGAAGGCATTGGGGCTGCCCCTGCGCGTCAGCCGGGTCGCTGCCGCCACACTCGGCTACGGCCTCGACCTGCTGCTCAATCCGAAGAGAACGGTCGAAAAAGCGCTACAACGGTTATGAAGCCGAGCTATGTCATCGTTGCGCCGTGGTCGCCCGATTATGGCGGCGGCGTCAACGAGGTTGTCCTCAATCTCTACCGCGCGATCGAGCGGGCGGGCCAGATGACGCCGCTGATCATGCTGAGCGAGCGGTCAGCCTTCCGTCCGGTCCAACGTGCCGTTGACGGCAGACGGACCGTTTACTTGCGGCTGATCTCGCCCTGGTCAGCGGCGCGGCCGCTTACACGCCTGGTCAAGTGGGTCCTGACGGCACCAGTGGTCCTCGTCACGCTGTTGTGGTTTTCCAGGAGGCGTCGCGTCGTCGCGTTCAATTTTCACTACCCTTCACTCGACGCATTTCCGATCGCCTTGCTGCGAGGTGCCGGCCTGTTCCGCGGCGCGCTGATCCTCTCGTTCCATGGCTCCGATCTGCAAGAGCTATTCGCGGCAGGCCGGCTCGAGCGGTGGCTATGGCGTTTCGTACTGCGTCACGCCAGCGCGGTCGTGGCCTGCTCACACGCTCTCGCAGCCAAGGTGAGCACGTTCGCGGGAACGATCCCGGCGCGGGTGCATGCGATTCACAACGGGGTCGACATCGGGACGCTGATGCGCGAAGTCGATCATTCGGCCAGTCCACCGCCCGCGGTACTGGAGCGCGACTTCATCCTGAGCATCGCGACGTTCGAGCGACAAAAAGGATTGGATGTGCTGCTGCGGGCCTTCGCGCGCGTGCGACGCACGCATCCCCGTCTGAGGTTGGTGCTCGTGGGGCGGTCGGGGCCTGAAGAGAAACGTTTGCGCGTCCTCGCCGTCGAGCTCGGGATCGACGGCGATGTGCTTTTCTACAACGACGTTCCGCACTCGCAGGTGGGGCTGTTTCTCGAGCGCGCCAAGGTGTTTGCGTTGCCGTCACGCGCCGAGGCGTTCGGCATCGTCGTACTCGAAGCGGCCGCATATCGGGTGCCGGTCGTCGCCAGCCGAGTCGGGGGCATTCCGGAGATCGTCGTGGACGGAGAGTCCGGGGTCCTCGTCGAGCCGGGCAATCCGGAGGCGCTTGCCGGCGCGCTCGAGCGCGTACTGGGCGACGACGCGTGGGCACGAGGGCTCGGTGAGCGGCTCCACCGCCGTGTGGCGACCGGATTCTCGTGGGATCGCGCCCATCAAGCCTACCAGGCCCTGCTCGCTTGAAGCGCTGGACGAGCGCCGTCTTGGTTGCGTCACTCTACCTGTTGGAGCTTGCCGCAGTTCTGGCCGCGCTCGCGCTGTATAAGAAGAACGGACGGCCCCTCGGCGACTTCCTGCATCATTCTGCCGGAACCGTGTTTCTCGCTGCCCTCGCGATGATGGCTGTTTCGCTTCCGCTCCTCGTTGGAGCTGTCCGCATCATTCCGCCGCCGCGCGGCCGACTCGTGGCCGCTCCAGTGTTCCTCAATCTGCTGTCGCTCGTCGTCGCATTTACAACCGCGGAAATCGCGCTGCGCCTGCTCTCCAAACGCACGCCCGCCGGCACGACGTTCGGCAGCACGCTGCTCTTGCCGCGCAGTTGGCGGCTCGTGGCCGCGAACCATCGGGCTACACTGAAGGGGGCGAGATCGCGCGAAACCTATCTCGTCGCGGATTCAGCGCTCGGTTGGACGATCGGCCCGAACCGCCGCAGCCGAGACTACAACCGTGCCCTGGCGAGGCAGGTGGTGGCGCGGCTGTATCGCGACTCCTCCGCACCCGCACTCTCAGACGATGCAGACATCTACTTGAGCAGCGCGGAGGGGATTCGCAGCCCGCGGGTGGGGATGTCATTCGCCCCGACACCGACGCAGCATCGCGTCGCATTGGTCGGCGATTCCTTCACGTTCGGGCTCGAGGTTCCGTACGAAGGGACCTGGGGCGCTCAATTGGAGCACCTCCTCGGCGCACCGTATCACGTCCTCAACTTTGGCGTCGATGGTTACGGTGTGGATCAGGCGTATCTGCGATACCGCAGAGATGTGGCACCGTGGCATCCGCAATTCGTGATCCTGGGGATTATCGATGACGATTTACGCCGCACGATGTGCGTGTACGGCTTCCTCTGTTTTCCCGGCTTCGAGATGCCCTTTGCCAAACCGCGCCTCATCGGTGCGAGACTCGAGCCGGCGAATCTGCCGCTCATCCGGCCCGATTCGATATTCGCCGCGCGATCGATCTCGGAGCTGCCGGCGATTGTGCACGACGGCTCCTACGATCCCGCCGAGTGGCAGTGGCATCTGTACGACCACTCCTACGCCGCGCGACTGGTGCTGACCAGGTTCCGGCGCTGGCCGGCACCCAGACCCACGATCACCGAGCAGGCGATGGACGACGTGAATGGCGCGGTGATCCGCGAGTTTCTCAGGCTGGCGCGGCAGAACGGGAGCACGCCGCTGGTGGTCTTCTTTCCTTCTTTAACGGAGTTCCTGCCAGGTCATCACGCCGGACCAGGGGATGCCATACGGCTCATGGAGGCGCAACACATCCCGTACGTCGACATGACCGCGTGCGTCCGTCGCGTGCCGGCGGAGCGCCGTTTCGTGACGCTGCACTACTCGGCGGCGACGAACGCCGCTATTGCGACCTGCTTGCGCGACGAGATTGGGAAGCCGGTGCGGTGAGCAGACTGCGTTGGCTGATGAGGGACGCGGCGAGATAGTCGGCGAACACGCCATTCGCTGCCGCGGAGAGGTGCCAGTCGCCCGGACTCACGCGCAACGTCGCGCCGGACGCCTCGAGCTGCGCCGTCGGATCGAGGAACGCGATGCCGGCCGAGTCGCAGAAATGTTTGACCGCGCTGATCACCTCCGCCTGCGGCGGATAGATCCGATTCTGCTGGTCGAACCCCGCGGACGTCACTACCAGCAAGCGGCTGCCGCGGTGATCGACATCGCGGCGTATCCGCGCGATCTCCTGGAGGCCGGCATTGAGGGACGCGATCGAATCCGAGCGCTGCGGCAATCCGCCGCGGTCGACACGGCGATGCTGAATTCTGTCGCGAATCTTGCCACGCAGCTCGTTCGCGGCCTCGAACAGATAGGCACCGAGATAGAAATGCGTCTGGAGCCAGAGGTCGACGGCGGCGGCGCGCGGCCGAGAGAACCGCGAGGCCACCAACCCGCCGTTGACAATGCGCACGTTCGGTCCAAACGACTTCCGGACCACGAAGTCGTGTAGCGCCGTGAACGGATCGCGCATGCGGTCGATGCCGCCGGCAAAGACGCCGAGAATCACGAGCTGAGGGTCGAGTCGCGGCAGCAGCTCCTCGGTGAGATCCCGGATTTGCGCGAGGCCATAGGCCGGCACGCCCGCATTGATGACGACCAGCGAGGGCGCGGGCCAGCGCTGCCGTAGCGTGTGCTCGAGGTGCACGGGCCAGGTGTCTTCCCGCGGAATGCCCACTCCGAACGTGAAGGAATTGCCGACGGCGAGGACACGAATCGTTGCTCGCTGCAGCTCGCCGAGCGGGCGATCGCGCAGGCCGTCGGCGTTCGTCTCAAAGCGCATGTCACCGAACGTGCCGCGTCGCACGACGCCCGAATAGTTGGGAGCGAGCTGAAAGAGCCGGCTGGGATGCGGGGCAATCGCGCCCGGGAACGCGTTGCCGTTGACCGCGACGAACCCCGGTCTCGGCAGCACCAGCCGGCAGACGGCTTCACCACCGAGTAGCGCGATGCCGAGCGAGACGGTGGCGAGGACCCACCTCATCGCCAGGTGACGACCGCCTTGCGCGCGTAGAAGGCCTCGGCGAGTCCCTCCGGGGCGCCTGACTCTACACCGCGCAGGCGCATGAGCCCGTGAAACGTGTCCGCGGTGAACCACCGCTTGCGACGCTGCGTCGGAAACGCCGCGTGGAGCAGCCGGAACTTCTTCTTCGCCACGGATTCGGTCAGTGGCACGAACAGGTTGGGCGTGCCGAGATCGCCATCGTACTTGGGAGTTTCATATTCGACGATCAGGTGCGCGCGAAATGTGTTCCACGTGAGGTCTGATATTACACGATGGTCCTGATGGCGGTCCTCGCGCGTGTGCGTGAAGATCACATCGGGGGAGACAGTGGGTGCCAGCGCCTCGAAGGCGTCCTTGACCTGCCCGCCGACGTAGGGAAAGTAGCCGTCGCGAAAGCCGTGGACCTGGATCTCCGCCCGAGCGCCCAGGAATAACCGAGCGCTGCGGCGCGCTTCGGCTTCCCGCGGACCACCGGCACCGCTCAACACCACCCACCGGCAATCGACTTTGCGCGACGCCAGGAGTGAGAGCAGCGTCCCGCCACACCCAATCTCGATGTCGTCCGGATGCGCGCCGAGGCAGAGCACCTGCAGCTTGCCCTGCTTCCCGGGCAGCAGCGTAATCACGCCAGCTGGGCCTGGGGCGTCCGGCCGTTGGCTCGCCCCCCCCAGACTTCCCACGGAGCCTTCCCTCGGGCGTACAGTTCCTCGAGCTGCTGTTTGTCCTTGAACGTGTCCATGCAGGCGAAGAAGCCGTCGTAGGGGTAGGCGAGCAGCTGCTGGGCTGCCATCAGCCGCTGGAACGGCTCCAGCACGAGCTCCTCTCCGTCGCGCATGTAGTCGAAGATCTCGCGATGGAACAGGAAGTACCCGCCATTGACGCGCAGCTGGGTGTTCGCGATCGCCGTGATTCCGTTGACCAGGCCGTCCCCGTCGACGGAGACGGCGTGGTAGCTGAGGTTCGGCCGCGGAGTCACCAGATTGGCGATCTTGCCGCACCGCTGGAAATGCTCGATCAGCGTCGGCAGGTGCAGGTCCGTCAGGCCGTCCGCGTAATTCGCGAGGAACGTCTCGTCGCCCTCGAGGTAGGGCTCGGCAGCCCTGAGCCGCTGGCCGATGTTCGAGTTGACGCCCGTATCGGCGAACGTGATCCGCCAGTCCGACATGTCGGTGTTCATGAGCTGGACGGAGCGTCCTCGCCGGTCGCCGCCGACGCCGGTCAACACGAAGTCGTTGGAAATCGTCTCCTCGTAACTCAAGAAGTATTTCTTGATCACGTCGGCGCGATAGCCGAGGCACAGGATGAAGTCTTTGTGGCCGTAATAGGCGTAGTACTTCATCAGGTGCCAGAGGATGGGCCGGTACCCGATGGGCACCATCGGCTTGGGAATTTCTTCGCCCGCGTCGCGGATCCGCATGCCGAGCCCGCCGCAGAAGATCACGACCTTCATGGTGTCACCGCCGGGACGCGCCAACGCAGGTCCGCGTCGAGCCGGCCCTCGGCGTCCAGGCGCTGGATGTGTTTGATGCGCAGATAGCGATCGCCTGCGAAATCGGCGCTCGTCAGGTCCCCGTCGCGATAGCCGTGGTACAGCTGTTCGACGCCCTCGCGCACGGTCCAGCGCGGCCGGAATTCCGTGAGTACGCGCGCCATCTTCGAGCAGTCGACTCGGTAACAACGCGGATCGGGACCGCCACCGGCCGCGTAGCGGACGCGGCACCCTGGAACGACCGCTTCGACCATGGCGGCGATTTCACGGACCCGGAGGTTGTCCTCGTTGCGACCGACGTTGAACGCGTGGTTGTGGACCCGCTCGCGCGGCGCATGCAGGACCGCGATGAAGGCGCGCGCGATGTCCTCGACGTGCACCAGCGGGCGCCACGGGGTCCCGTCGCTTTGGATCAGCACATCGCCGGATGTGAACGCCGACCCGACGAGGTTGTTCACCACGATGTCGAGCCGCAGGCGCGGCGACACGCCGTAGGCGGTGGCATTGCGCAGGTAGGTCGGACTGAAGTCGTCGCTCGCGAACGGCCGCAGGTCGCGCTCTGCGAGCACCTTCGATTCGCCATACGGCGTAATCGGATTGAACGGCGACTCCTCCGTCAGCATCTGGTCACCCGCGACGCCGTAGAGGCTGCACGACGACGCGAACAGGAAGCGGCGCACACCCGCGTGCTTGGCCGCCTCCGCCAGGCGCACCGTCGCGCGGTGGTTGATCTCGTAGGTCGCGTCGGGATTCAGGTCGCCGAGGGGATCGTTGCACAGGGCGGCGAGATGGATGACCGCGTCGAAACCGCGCAGCTGCTCCGGCTCGACATCCCGCACGTCCATCCGCAGCGAGGGGAAGTCGCGGTCTGGCGCGCCGAAGGTGCACTCTTCGAACAGATAGGTGTCGCAGCCGACGACGTCGTGGCCGGCGGCGCGCACCATGGGTGCGAGCACCGACCCGATGTAGCCGTTGTGACCCGTGACGAGGACTCTCATCCGGCGACCGACGCCTCGGCTGCGTGTTCCGCGACAACGAGGGGAGTGCCGTCATCGTAGGTGTGACAGAGATCTTCCGGCAGGTGCTGGAGATCGGTGGCGCTCAGGTAATCGCGCATTGACGTCCCAGTGCACTCGGAGTCGATGTTCGGCGCGCCGCGTCGAGCGCACACGTCATCGTAGTTGACGGTCCGGAAGTCGATGCTGAAGCGCGTGCGGCCGGAGTCATTCGGCACGGTCGAGTGCAGCTGCGCACCGGAGAAGAGAATCAGTCCGCCGACGGGCGGAACGAGCCGGATCTGTGGGTCCAGCTCGATCGGTTCTTCCGGCTTGGGCTGCTTGCGGGTGTCGGTCTTGACGTGCTTCGCCGCCTCCACACGGCTGGTGCGGTTCCACTCGTCGTAGTTGTACTCGCGCGAGCCGTTGCGGATCGGCTGGCTCCAGTAGCGCGGATGAAACGCCATGCCGTTCGACGGCTGGATGTCATAGATCGGCATCCACCAGTTGATCTGGTTGAAGGGCGCCGAGTACCAGGTGTCGCGATGCGGGTGGAACGCGTAAGCGATCCCCGACGTGAGATAGTTCTCGCTGGTCGCCGTGCGCATGCGGGGGACGTCGAAATACGTCCTCATGGGATCGCACCCCAGCTCACTCAGGATCCCCTGGATGAATTTCTTGGAGTCGGGGTGGTGAATGAATCTCGGCTTGAGATCCGCGAGCAGCGCGGCGTACTCCTCGACCGGCATCACATGCTGGGCGAGCTCGGGATCCCGCCGGCCGAACGCCTGCTGGATCAGCGTGCGCGCCAACTCCACG
Source organism: Gemmatimonadales bacterium (assembly GCA_035299765.1). GTDB lineage: Bacteria > Gemmatimonadota > Gemmatimonadetes > Gemmatimonadales > GWC2-71-9 > 20CM-2-65-7. The sequence goes on along the minus strand of DATGVZ010000083.1, from coordinate 5,796 downwards.
AGCTGGAGCGCACTCGGCAGCGGCGAGTACACGAAGAGATCTCCGGCATACAGGCGCTCGCGCCGGGAGTCGTCGTCCAGGGTGCGATCGAGGAACACCGCGGTCATAAATCCTCCTTGAGCAGTCCACGCGCTGCCACGCGGTCAGCCGCATGGCGGATATCGACGAACGGCAGCCCGGCACGCTCGGCGATGTCGAGCAGACTGTGGCGGCCATCTGAGAGGTTCAGCACCCACAGCATGGCCATCTCGTTGAATTTTTCCGTCGACTGTCCCCCCACGGGCGAGTAGAGCCCGCGTCGGCCGAGCTGCGGCTCGCCCTTGGGGGAAAGGTTCAGGTAGGTGGCGTTGCCTTCGAGGACGTCGAAGATGGAGCGACACGTCGCGTACGAACGCGCGAGTGACTCCGGACGCACGAAGTCGAGATTGTCGGCCGACGTGTGGTATTCGGGATAGCGAGCGTACGGCGTGCGCGACAGGCAGCCGACGGCGAGATCGTAGCCGGGCGAGCAGTACTGGCGCTCGTCGTAGCCGTAGGGCGTGAACGGCATGACCTCATAGGGGTCACCAGAATCGCGCAGCACCTGCGCGACCGCGCGATCGATTTCGGAATCGCCCCGCCGGCTCTGCTTGTAGTGGATGTGGCCGGCATCGCCGACACTCGCGAGCACGAGACCGTGCTTGATCCGGCTGACTGCCGGTTCGTTGCGTGCGAGCCAGGTAATCGAGCCGATCGTGCCTGGAATGAACACGAACCGGTACGTGTAACGGCGCCGCTTTCCTTGCTGCGCTTCCGCGAGCAGACTCTGAGCGAGGAACGTCGCGACCACGACACCGGAGAGGTTGTCGTTGCACAGCGACGGATGGCAGGCGTGGCACGAGATCAAGATCTCGCCGGCCGAATCCTCTGCGCCTGTAATCGCGAGCTCACCGTAGGTGAGATGCCCGGGCTTGAGCGTCGTGTCGATCCGCACCTCGTACTCGTCCTCGGGCAGGGCATCGAGCTGTCGCTGCGAAACGCAGAAGCCCCACGCCTCCGCGTAGTAGGACGTGCGATAGGGAATCCAGTCCGGATGTTCCGGCAGTGTGAAGCAGTGCGCGCGGAGCTCCGCCAGCGAGACGGTTCGGTGGATCGGGATGCTGTAGTTGAGCACGTGCAGGTTGGAGCTTTGGAAGTCGATGACCCGCTCGCCGCGCGAATTCTTGACGTACGCATCACGGATGTTCCATTCGCGCGGGACGGCCCAATCGAGCACCGGTGTGCCGGTCGGAACTTCATGCACATCGAGCGGCACGATCCTCCGCAGGCGGCGCAGCGTCTGCCGGAACCCGTCGCCGGTGATGCTGCGACAGATCGGATAGAGGTCGGCGATGAGTGCGTGCATCGCCCGGCCGAGATCCGGTATCTCGGCAGCCGGCCGTGAAGCGGTGCCCGGAGCGCTGGGCCAGAGTACAGGTGCGGCGGCTATGCCGCTCATGCGGGCACCAGCTGGTAATCGGGGTACATCCGGTCGCGTTCGAGCAAGATCGGAGCGTCGACGGGCCACTCGATCCCGAACGCCGGATCGTCGTAGCGAATGCCGCGTGCCGCTTCCGGTGCATAGAACTCGGACATCTGATAGAGGACTTCGGTGTCGTCCACGAGCGTCTGAAAGCCGTGCGCGCAGCCTTCGGGGATGTAGAGCGCGGCCCCGTTCTCGGCCGAGAGCTGGACGCCGACATGGCGATACACCGTCGGTGAGTCGGGACGCAGATCGAGCGCGACGTCCCAGATGGCGCCGCGGGTGCAGCGGATGAGCTTCGCTTCGGCGTGTGGCGCCGTCTGGTAATGCATCCCGCGCAGCGTGCCGCGGCGGCGATTGAACGACGTGCTGCACTGGACGATCGGCACCTTCAGACCGTGTGCGGCGAACTCGCGCTGGCAATAGCTGCGCGCGAACCAGCCGCGCGCGTCCTCGTGCCGCTCAGGCTCGATGACGAACGCGCCCGGAAGCGCCGTCGCGTGGATAATCACGCGATCACCTGCACATCGGGGATCGGGACGACGAAGCGGCCGCCCCATTCACGGATATAGTCGAGCTGCGCGACGATTTCGCGCCGCAGATTCCAGGGCAGGATCAACACGTAATCCGGGCGCGTTTCCGCAATTCGTTCCGGCGGGTAAATCGGGATATGCGTGCCCGGCAGATACCGGCCGTGCTTGTAGGGGTTGCGGTCCACCGTGTAATCGAGGAAGTCGGTGCGGATACCGCAGTAGTTGAGCAGCGTGTTTCCCTTGCCCGGTGCCCCGTAGCCCGCGACCTGCTTGCCCGCTCGCTTCGCGTCGACCAGGAACGCGAGCAGCGTGCGCTTCGTCTCGCGCACGCGCTCGGCGAAGTCGGCATAATACGCGAGGTCGTCGAGTCCGATGTCGGACTCGCGGGCGCGCATCGCTTCGAGACGGCGCGTCGGTTCGCGCGCGAGATCCCCGGCATGGCAGACGTAGAGCCGCAAGGAGCCGCCGTGTGTTTCCAGCTCCTCGACGTCGTAAATCATGAGCTCCTGCGCCGCGAAGATGCGCGTGGCCGAGAGCAGCGAGAAATAGGAGAAATGCTCGTGGTAGATGGTATCGAACTGATTCTCGGCGACGAGACGGACGAGGTGCGGAAATTCGATCGTGATGACGCCGCGCGGGGCGAGCAGGATCTTCATGCCGGCGACGAAATCGTTGACGTCGGGTACCTGCGCGAGCACGTTGTTGCCGATCAGCAGATCGGCTCGACCCCTAGCGGCGACCCGGCGCGCGCTCTCTCGGCCAAAGAACTCGGTCAACGTCGGCACGCTGCGCTGCATGGCGGCGCGCGCGACGTTGGCGGCCGGCTCGATGCCCAACACCGGAATCCCGCGCTGGACGAAGTATTGAAGGAGATACCCATCGTTGCTCGCGACCTCGACGACCCGACTGCCCGCCGTCAGGTCGAGCTCCTCGATCATGCGCTCGGTGTAGCGGCGCGCATGCGCCAGCCAGCTGTCCGAGTAGGAGGAGAAGTAGGCGTACTCCTCGAAAATCTCCCTGGCGCTGACGTACTGTTGCAGCTGGACGAGGAAGCAGTGGTCACAGACCCAGACGTGGAGCGGATAAAAGCGCTCCATCGCGTTCAACTGGTCGGCGCGCAGGAAGCTCTCGCACAGCGGCGACATGCCGAGGTCGACGAAGGTGTGACGGAGGGTGGCACCGCACGAGCGGCAGACGGCGTTGCGCTCGCCACGCGCGGTAAGCTGGTCGGTGGAGCGCGCCAGCTGCCGCGGCGGATTGGTGATCCGAGCGGCCGAGAGGGCGGCGTTGGGATCCATGACGCCCTCGCAGCAATGCACGAACCGGACCAAGCACACGCCGAATTCAGCCGCATAACTCGTTGCCGGATCAGCGGCTCCGGAGCCGCCTCGGCATCGCGACGCGCGCAGCGTCGAGGTGTTGCATGAGCACCACACACGCCGACGTGGTCGTTGTCGGCGGCGGGATCATCGGTCTCGCCACGGCGATGGCACTGTTAGAAGACAGTCAGCGACCGGCATCCGTGGTGGTGCTCGAAGCCGAAGACCGCCTCGCTGCTCACCAGACAGGTCACAACAGCGGCGTCATCCATTCGGGACTCTACTATCGACCTGACTCGCTGAAGGCACGGCTCTGTCGTAATGGGAGAGATGCGTTGTACCGGTTTTGCGAGGCGGCGGATGTGCCGCATCGCCGCGTTGGCAAGCTCGTCGTCGCGACGCGGCCGGAGGAGCTCTCGCGGCTCGATCAACTCGAGGCACGGGGCCGGGCGAATGGTCTCGGCGGTCTGCGGCGCGTTACTGCGGTCGAGCTGCGGGAGCTGGAGCCTCACGTCGCCGGCGTGCAGGCGCTGTGGGTCGACGAGACGGGCGTCGTGGACTTCGCGCGCGTCGCGACGGCATACGCCGGTCGCGTGGAAGAACGCGGCGGGACTGTTCGCACCGCCGCCCGCGTGTTCAAGGTGAGAGAGGAGGGCAGCACGGTCGTGCTCGAGACCACGGCGGGCGATTGGTCGGCATCGTTGCTGGTGAATTGCGCAGGGCTACAAGCCGACCGGGTCGCTCGTCTCAGCGGCATCGATCCGGGCGCGCAAATCGTGCCGTTCCGCGGCGAGTACTACGAGCTGGCGGCGAACCGTAATGATCTCGTCCGCCACCTGATCTACCCCGTGCCCGATCCGGCGCTGCCATTTCTCGGCGTCCATGTGACGCGGGCGATCGATGGCAGCACGCATCTTGGCCCAAACGCTGTGCTCGCGCTGGCGCGCGAGGGTTACCGACGCCGCGACATATCAGTCCGCGACGTGGGCGCGATGCTTGCATTCCCCGGCTTTTGGCGCATGGCGGCGCGCCATTGGCGCACGGGAATCGCGGAGGTGGGGCGCTCACTCAGCAAGCGACTCTTTGTGCGCGCGGTGCAGCGACTGGTCCCCGCGATTCAGGAATCCGACATCGAGCCGGCGGGGAGCGGCGTGCGAGCGCAAGCGATCGATCGATCCGGCGCGCTGCTCGACGACTTCCGAATCGTGGAGGACGCGCGGTCACTGCACGTGCTCAATGCGCCTTCGCCCGCCGCGACCGCATCGCTAAGCATTGGCCGCTACCTCGCCAAGCGGGTGTTGCAGCGGCGCCACAGTTCGTAGACGTGGCGAGCCGCGGCTCTCGGGCATTTCGGTGCGCTACCCGGTACGGATTTCGCTGCCGTAAGCGGCGTGCCCGCGCCACAATACATCCTCGGGCTTTCGGCCTATTACCACGACAGCGCCGCCTGCCTGTTGCGCGACGGCGCGATCGTCGCCGCCGCTCAGGAAGAGCGCTTCACGCGCAAGAAAGGCGACGCGGCGTTTCCGGCGCAGGCCGTGCGCTACTGCCTGCGAGAGGCCGGGATTCGCCCTCCCGACCTCGCCTACGTCGGCTTCTACGACAAGCCGCTCCTCAAGTTCGAGCGCATCCTCGAGACGTATCTGGGGGTCGCGCCACGCGGGTTCGCCCAGTTCCGCATGGCCGGCCCGATGTGGATGAAGGAGAAGCTCTTTCTCGATCGTGAAATCCGGAAAGCGCTGGACTACGACGGTGAGCTGCTGTACGCCGAGCATCACGAGTCGCATGCCGCGAGTGCGTTCTTCCCGTCGCCGTTCAAGGAGGCGGCGATCCTGACAATGGACGGGGTAGGCGAGTGGGCGACCGCGTCGTTTGGCGTGGGGAAGGACAACGACCTCACGCTGCTGCGCGAGCTCTCCTACCCCGATTCGCTTGGACTGCTGTACTCGGCGTTCACCTACTACACGGGTTTCAAGGTCAACTCGGGCGAGTACAAAGTCATGGGCCTGGCGCCCTACGGCGAGCCGAAGTACGTCGATGTGATCTACCGCGAGCTCGTCGATCTGCGAGAAGACGGCTCCTTCCGTCTCAACCAGAAGTACTTCAACTACCTCACCGGTCTGACGATGACGAACGGCGCCTTCGACCGGTTGTTGGGTGGGCCGCCGCGTGTACCCGAGTCGCCGCTCACGCAGCGCGAAATGGATCTCGCTCGCTCGGTGCAGGACGTCTGCGAGGAGATCATGTTGCGCATGGCCCGCACGGCGCATCGCGAGACGGGTCGCGACAATCTCTGCCTGGCTGGCGGAGTCGCGCTGAACTGCGTCGGCAACGGCCGGCTGCTCCGCGAGGGGCCGTTCAAGGACCTCTGGATCCAGCCCGCGGCCGGCGACGCCGGTGGAGCGCTTGGCGTCGCGCAGCTCATCTGGCATCGCTACTGCAA
>DATGVZ010000082.1:0-6908 GCA_035299765.1 Gemmatimonadales bacterium | reverse complement strand
CCGCTTTCCCTCAGGCTCCGCCGGCTCGGCGGAGAGTCGATCGGCCCCGGCTTGGTCCGGGCGCTCACGGCCGTTCTGCGGGACCATCACCATTAACGAAGAAAGAGGAAGGGGAATGCGAGGTTTCAGTCTAGTGGTGCTGTCGATCCTGCTCGTCGGGTGCGGAGCGGTGCGCGACGCGTTTACCCCCCGAGCGGACGTCGTCGCCCGCGCGAATGATCAAGCCCTGAGCGTCGAGCGGCTCGCCGCGTGGACGAGTACCAGCAAACAGGTTCCGCTGGAACCCCTCGCGTTCAATCGCGTGTCGCACGTCTGGGTCGATTACGCGTTGTTCGCGGAGGCGCTGGCCACCGGACAGAACCTGCACGACTCCGCGACGGCGATTGCCTCGATGTGGCCGATCGTCTCACAGATCAAGTGGGAGCGCTTTCACGACCGGCTCACCGCGCATAACGATCTCACGCCCCAGCAGCTGGATTCCGCCTACCAATCGGGGCAGCTGCGCATGTTCCAGCACATTCTCATTCAGGTTCCGCCGAACGCCGCTGCCACGGTCGATTCGCAAAAGCGCAAGCAAGCCGAGCAGGTGCTGGCGCGGGCGCGCACCGCGGGCCCCCGGTTTGGCCAGCTGGCGAAACAGTATTCCCAGGACAACGGCAGTAAAGTGCAGGGCGGCTCGCTGGGCATCTCGGCGCGCGGTCAGTTCGTGCCCGCATTCGAGGAGGCCGCTTGGCAGCTCGAGCCGGGCGCTGTCAGCGGCGTGGTGAAGAGCCCGTTCGGATACCACATCATCCGGCGGCCGCCACTCGCTGAAGTGAAGGACTCGTTCCGCGTCGGTCTCGAACAACGCGTCGCATCCCATGCGGATTCGCTTTATCTCGACAGTCTCGCGATCAAGCGGCAGCTCAAGCCGGTCAGCCGGGCGCCGTCATACGTGCGCGCCGCGGTGCAGGATCCTGATGCGTCGCGCAACAGCAGCCGCGTGCTCGTGGGATATCGCGGCGGCGCGCTGCGCGTGCGCGACCTGATTCGGTGGCTCTCCGCGCTGGACCCGAGCCTCGCCCAGGCATTGCCGCAAGCGACCGACGAGCAGATCAATCAATTCCTGAAAGCGGTCACGCAACGGGATCTGCTGATTCGCGAGGCCGATTCCGCGAAGGTCGGACTCACCCCGGAGGATTGGCAGCAGGTGCGCATACAGTACGATTCGGCGATCACGCTGCTCAGCTCGATTCTCAGCATCACCCCGACCGCGCTCCATGACTCGGCCGGGGGAAGCACGCCGGATGCGCGCGTCAAATTCGCGATCGCGCGCGTCGACGACTACATGAATCGGGTTCTCCAGGGCCGAGTGCGCTTCTTCCCGGTACCGCCCTTCCTCGGTGAGACGTTGCGCGATCGCGCCCGCTGGGGTGTCGATGAAGCTGGCGTGCGGCGCGCGCTCGAGCGGGCCCAGGAGATTCGCCTGGCATCGGATTCGACCCGCGGGGTGGGGGGGGCGCCGGGGCAGGGTGGAGGGCCGCGCCTGACGCCCGCGCCCGGTCCGGCACCGATCGATACCACGCACCGCAGGACGGGCCGATCATGAAAATGCTGCTGCTCCTCCTTACGGCCACTCTCGCGACGACGGCCGCGGCGCAACAACCGCTTGACCGGATCGTCGCGGTGGTGGGCACGCGCCCCATTCTCGCCTCACAAATAGAGGAAGAGATGGTGCAGGCACAGGCACAGGGGCAGACGATTCCGACGGACTCCGTGGGTCGCCAGACGATGCGCCGGCAAGTGCTCGATCGGCTGGTCGAGCTCGAGCTGCTCGTGCAGCAGGCGCAGCGGGACACGTCCATCAAGGTGACGGATCAGGAAGTGCTCGATCAGGTCGAACAGACCTATCAGAACGTCCGCAAGCAATTCACCTCCGAAACGGATTTTCGCGATCAAATTCGCCAGGCGCGATTCGGCTCGGTGGAGGAATGGCGGCGCTGGCTCGCCGATGAGCAGCGGCGCGAGCTCTACGCACAGCGCCTGATCGAAGCGCAGCGGCAGAAGGGAAAGCTGCGTCCGATCCCACCGACCGATGCCCAGATGCGTGAGTTCTGGCAACAAAACAAAACCCAGCAGCCCCGCCGACCGGCCACGGCCTCGTTCCGGCAGATCGTCATCCGGCCGGTGCCCGACTCGGTGTCGAGAGCGAAGGCCGTGGCTCGCGCGGAATCTCTGGTCGTGCAGCTGCGGCACGGCGCCGACTTCGCCACGACGGCCAAGCGCTTCTCATCGGACAGCGCGTCGGCGTCGCAGGGAGGCGAGCTGGGGTGGTTCCGGCGTGGCGTGATGGTGAAGGAATTCGAGGACATCGCCTTTCGGATCCGGCCGGGAGAGATCTCGGATCCGGTGGAGACACCGTTCGGCTTTCACATCATCAAGGTCGAGCGCACTCAGCCGGCCGAGATTCTCGCGCGCCACATTCTGATCATGCCGGACCTCAGCGCGGACCAGATCGCGATCGCACGGCGCTCCGCGGACTCGGTCCACGACGCGCTCGGGCACGGTCAGGCCGCTTCCTTCGATACGCTGGCGCGGCGCTACGCCGATCCGCAGGAACCAAAGTTGGCGGAGGACGCGCCTCTTACGGGCCTGCCGACGGAATACCAGTCGCTGCTCGCACGCGACACAACTCTCGGGTTGAAGCCCGTGATCAGTCTCGGCGCAGGTACGGCGCGGCCGAAGTTCGTCGTGCTGGAAATCACGGCGCGCCATTCGGAAGGAGACCTCAGCTTCGACGACGTGAAGCTGCGGATTCGTCAGTCCCTCAGTGATCAGCTCGGCATCAAACACTACATCGATCAGCTGAAGCGCCAGACGTATGTAGATATCAGGCTGTAGATGTCCTCACGGCCCCGTTTGGCGGTTGCAGTAGGCGATCCGCGAGGGATCGGGCCGGAGATTGTCCGGAAGGCGCTGCGGCAGCCGCTCGACGCGGACGTGCGGCTCATTGGGGGGTGGGGAACGGACGACGGCACCACGCGCAATGAGCTCGAAGCTGGGCGCGCCGCGGCGCAGGCGATCGAAGCAGCGGCACGGCTGGCCTTGAGCGGCGAGGCGGATGCCATCGTCACGGGTCCCGTGAGCAAGCGGGCCCTCAATGCCGCGGGATACAGTTACCCAGGTGTGACGGAATTTCTCGCGCATCTCGCGGGCGACGTGCCGGTCGCCATGATGCTGGCGACCGGGCGTCTGCGCGTCGTCCTCGTGACGACACACCTGCCGCTGCGCGACGTCGTCGCAAGCGTGACCACGGAGCGCGTCGTCAAAGCGGGCCGCATCACCACGGCCGCGCTCAAGCGGTGGTGGGGAATCGCGACGCCGCGTCTCGCGGTCTGCGCGCTCAACCCGCACGCCGGCGAAGGCGGGATGTTCGGCGATGAAGACGAGCGCGTGCTGCGGCCCGCCGCGCAAGCGCTCGACGCGGCGGGTCCGCTTCCCGCCGACACCGTGTTCGTGAAAGCGCTGCGCGGCGAATTCGATGCCGTGTTGGCGCCGTATCACGACGTCGGAATGACGGCAGTGAAGGTCTCGGGTTTCGGCACGGGAGTGAACGTGACGCTGGGGTTGCCATTCATCCGGACGGCACCCGACCATGGCACCGCGTTCGACATCGCGGGAAAGGGGATTGCGGATGCCGGCTCGATGCGCGCGGCGCTCGAGCTCGCCGTGCAGCTTGCCGGAGCGCGCGGCGGCGCTCCCGTTTCGGCTTAACTCGACGGTTCCGGAACGTGTGTCGCGGTGGCCGGCCACACCCGCACACTGCCAACCCGCCGGCCGTCCATCTCCAGAATCTCGAACGTCGCGCCCTGCAAATTGACGCGATCGCCCACCTTGGGCAGGCGCCCGAGTCGGCCGAACAACAACCCGCCAATCGTGGTGTAGTCGGCGTCATCGAGATGGAGCCGCAGCAGACGATTCACTTCTGAGATCTCGGTGGCGCCGGCGAGAATCGGCACGCCGCTCGTTCCGCCCACCCCGGTACTGGGTGCCAAGCCCGGCGCGCGATCGTATTCGTCGTAGATCGGTCCCACGATCTCTTCGAGCAGATCCTCCATTGTCACGAGGCCGGCGGTGCCGCCGAACTCGTCGAGCACGATGGCGAGATGCACCTTTTGCCGTTTCATGTCGGCGAGGACATCCTCGACTTCTCGGGTGCCGGGCACGAAGAACGCGTGCCGCGCGATATCCTGCACCGGCGCCTCCGAGCCCGAGAGCAAAGCACGCAGGATGTCCTTGGCGTGCACGATCCCGACGACGTCGTCAAGCGACTCGCCGGTGACCGGGTAGCGGGACCGCCCTGCCGCGGCGACGCGATCGGCGGCCTCCGCGAGTGATGCTTCCGCCGGCAGCGCCACGATTTCCGTCCGTGGCGTCATCACTTCACGGGCGTTTTTCTCACTGAACTCGAAGACGCCCTCCAGGAGCCGCGCGTCGCCGGCGCCGAGGCCGCCCGTCTTGCGGCTCTGCTCGACGAGCATGCGGATCTCTTCGGGCGAGTGAACGCGGTCGAGCTCAGGGTTCGAGCGCTTCAGGCCGAGCAGACGCAGCAGGATGCGCGCGCTCCAGTTCAGCAGGGCGTTGAAAGGCCTGGTGATCCAGGAAAAAGCGATGAGGGGTGCGGCGACCCAGCGGCTCGTCGCCTCGGGATGCGTGATGGCCCACGATTTGGGCACCAGCTCGCCGAATACGACGTGCAGAAACGAGATGGTGGCGACGGCAACGATGGACGCGATGCCGCCGCGCGTGAGGAAGTTGAGGCTCTGCGGGAGCGAGGCGAACCAGTCGTGGAACAGGTGGGCGACGGTGTCTTCCGCGACGTAGCCCAACAGAATCGAAGCGACGGTGATGCCGAGCTGGGTCGCGGACAGCAGCCGGTACAGATCGCCGACCGCCTTCCGCACCAGCCGCGCCTTGCGGTCGCCGCGCCGAATCATCGAATCGATGCGCGTACGGCGGGACGCTACCAGCGCGAACTCCGCGGCGACGAAAAACGCGTTCGCCGCGACCAGCACGATCACGGCCAGCAGCCGCAGGCCTAGGACGTTCACGGCCTAAAGGTATTATGTTTCCCGCGAGGACACACTTTTGCTGCCCGCTGACGCTCACTGCACCTATCGCGCGCCCATCAATGTCGAGACTCGACGGCGCCTGACCCTCGCCCTGGCGATCACCGCCGTGGTGCTGGTCGTCGAGCTCGTCGGCGGATGGCTTGCGGGCTCACTGGCGCTGCTCGCGGATGCGGCGCACATGCTCGCCGATGTCGCCGCGCTCGGCCTCGCGCTGATCGCCGCGTGGATCGCGCAACGTCCGGCGACGCCACAGCGCTCGTTCGGATTCATGCGGCTCGAAATTCTCGCGGCGCTGGTGAACGGCGCGGTGCTGTTCGCCATCGCGGTCGGCATCGGCTTCGAAGCGTGGCGCCGGTTTCGGGTCCCGCCCGCCGTGAACGGCGCGCTGCTGCTCGGTGTCGCGGCCATCGGCTTCGTGGCAAATCTCGGAGCGGTCCGCGTGCTGCATCGCGGGCACGAACACTCGCTCAATCAACGGGGTGCCTACCTCCACGTGCTCAGCGATCTGATGGGGTCGGTGGGCGCGCTCATCGCGGGGTTCGTCGTGCTCGCCTTCGGCTGGACGCTGGCCGACCCCGTCATCTCCATCCTCATCGGCGCACTCGTGCTCGGGAGCGCCTGGCGACTGGTAAAGGAAAGCACGGACGTCCTGCTCGAGGCGACGCCGACGCACATCGCGCTTGCGGACGTGCACGATCGCATTGCCTCAGTCCCCGGCGTCGACTCCGTCCATGACCTGCATCTCTGGACGGTCACCAGCGGCATGGTGGCGATGAGCGGTCACCTGGTCGTGAAGAATCCCACCGACAACCAGCCTGTGCTCGAGGAAGTGCAGGATCGGATGCGAGCGATGGGGATCGCGCACGTGACCGTGCAGGTGGAGCGGGAGCCGACTTGTGACTGACTAAGGGCGGCAATGGCGGCAATGGCGGCAAGGGCGCCACGGTGCTGCCGCCCTTGTTTGCCCCCAGCCACCCATTTATACTGCGCCCCTCATTAAGGGGACCGTAACTCGGTGAAGATTCGCAACATCGCGATCATTGCCCACGTCGATCACGGTAAGACCACGCTGGTGGATCAGATGCTCCGTCAGGCGGGGGTGTTCCGCGCCAATCAGCAGGTGGCGGAGCGCGTGATGGACTCGAATCCGCTCGAGCGCGAGCGCGGCATTACGATCCTGGCGAAGAACACTTCGGTTCGCTGGGGTGACACGAAAATCAATATCGTGGACACGCCCGGGCACGCCGATTTCGGCGGCGAAGTCGAGCGCATCCTGCGAATGGTCGACGGCTTCCTGCTGCTCGTCGATGCCGCCGAGGGTCCGATGCCGCAGACGCGGTTCGTGGCGGGAAAGGCTTTGGCGTTGGGGCTGAAGCCGATCGTGCTTGTGAACAAGGTCGACCGTCCCGACGCCGAGCCGCTGCGGGTGCACGACGAGGTGCTGGAGCTGCTGATGGACCTGGAGGCGACGCCGGAGCAGTTCAACTGTCCTTTCCTTTATACGTCGAGTCGCCTGGGCACGGCGACGCTGGAGCTCGACGAGCCGGGAACGACGTTGACGCCGCTGTTCGACACGATTCTGGGAACGATTCCACCGCCGAAGGCGACCGAGGCCGGCCCGTTCCAGATGCTGATCTCGACGCTCGATTATTCGTCGTATCTGGGGCGGATCGGGATCGGGCGGATCGAGCGTGGCCGGGTGCACGTCGGCGATACGGTGGCGTTACTCCCGATCGGTGAGCCGGGTCCTGTAGGCGAAGGCACATACGAGCAGGCCCGCATTGTGAAACTGTTCGC
>DATGVZ010000081.1:0-16489 GCA_035299765.1 Gemmatimonadales bacterium | reverse complement strand
CGCCCCAGCCGCCACGCAGCGTGAAGAGCCACTGCTCGTTGATGAATCCCTCGAACGTACTGCCGAGATGGAAGAAATCCCGATAATGCCAGACCGGTTGGATCAAAATGAACGTCGTGGCATTCTCGAGGTTCGCGCCGGGCTTTCCATACCATGTGAAGCGATTGGCGAACCGGCCCTGGACGATGTTGACCCGATTCACGAAGCCGCTGCGCGCCGCGAAATCGGGACTGATGCCGACGAGCTCCGCGTGGTTTCCATAGGAATAACCGGTACGATCGTACAGCGTCACGTCCCACAGCTGTCCCGACCGCACGCCGGCTCCGGCCGTGTCCTTGGTCCACGAGCCGACGAACTGCGCCTCGGAAAACCAGATCTTTTTCCAAATGACCCGCGCGTCGGCGCCGAGCACGCGATTCCAGTTGCTGCCGACGATCTGATCCGTGTACGCCATACCCACGGTGGAGCTGCTCCCCAGGTCACGCCGTAGGCGCAACAGATTGAAGATCGGATGCGGCGCGTTTGCGACGCCACCGTTGTCATCCACGGCGCCGATGTACGCGACAGCAGTCCCACCGAGCTTCCCCGCGAGTTTGGCGCCCGCGACGGGCGACGTGATCCGCCGCGTGTAAATGAGCGCATTCGGCGTGTCGAACTGCTCGAGTCCTTCCAGGAAAAACGGCCGCTTCTCGGGGAAGAACAGCGCGAAGCGTTGGTTGACGGTCACCTGGCCGACGTCCGCCTCGACCTGCGAGAAATCGGGATTCACCGTACCCGCGGCACTCAGATTCTGCGTGACGCCCCAACGCACGTTGACGCCGAGCTCGGGATCGATCTTGTTGTAGCGATAGGTGGCGGGCGATACCGGTGCGCCATTCAGGCGCGACGTGAACTCCGGCGCCACGTCCATGACCAGGCCGCGGCGCAGGCCGGTGAGCGACTTAAGTGTCCCCGATTGGATGAGAAAGCTCGCGCTGGCGCGTACCACGGGCGCCCACGTGTCTTCATAGCCGGTATGCTGCGTCGTGCGCACGATCTGGAGGCCCCAGTCCTGGGTCGCGCCGCTCTGATAGCGGAGGCTCTTGAAGGGAATGCGCACTTCGACTTCGTAGCCCCAAGGGGTGACTCTGCCCTTTGACTCGTAGACGTAGTCGGGATTCAGATCGACGACGCCGTCGAATCGAAAACCGGCGTTCTGCCCCCCCGCGGCGCCGGCGAGTCCTTCACTGCGGACGCCGTCCTGTTGCACGCCGAGCGGGTTGACCGCGAACAGGAGCGCGCGGCGGCGATCATTGAATGTGTCCAGCAGGATCTGGATCTTGTCGTCGGCGTCGATGTTGTCGCGGTCGGCGAGCGTCGCGCGCACGACGTTCCCGTGGGCCTCGAACGCGCGAATCCCGAAGTAGATCGCGTCCGGCCCGTAGAACGCGAGCACTTCCGTGCTATCCTCCGCCGGCCGGCTATCGACCGGGCGGTATTGCGTGAAGCCGGTAAGCAAGGCCGCGTGCTGCCAGGCCGCTTCATCGAGGACGCCGTCGACGTGCACCAACGGCGCGTCGATGCGCGGCACGCGCACTTCGATGCGATGCAGGCGACCGTCGTATACCGGATTCGGATCGCCCGTGGATTGGAGGAGAGCAAGAAGAACGGCGAGCATGGCGAGAATCTAAAGCCGGGATGCGAGAAGCGGGATGCGGGATGCGGGATGCGTTGGCTATTCGTAATCACGCATCTCGTATCCCGCATCCAGCTTCCCGAATGCCCCGACGCTTCGTCGGCTCGCGGGTCTACTCGTATCGCAGAGCGACGATAGGATCCAACGCCGCCGCCCGCCGCGCGGGCCACAGGCCGAAGAACAAGCCGACCAGCGCGCTGAACAGAAACGCGATCAGGATGGCGAAGATGCTGATCGAGGTATTCCAGTGCGCGATCTTCGACAGGCCCACGGCGCCCAGGGCGCCGAACAGGATCCCGATCACGCCGCCTACGAGGCACAGCACCAACGCCTCGACCAGAAACTGGAACATGATGTTGAAGCGCGTCGCGCCGAGCGCTTTGCGGACGCCGATCTCGCGCGTCCGCTCCGTGACCGAGACCAACATGATGTTCATGATGCCGATCCCGCCGACGAAGAGACTGACCGCCGCGATGCCGGCGAGGAGATAGGTGAACGTCTCGGTCGTCTGCTGAAAGGTCGCGAGGATATCCGACTGGTTGCGGATCTGGAAATCGTTTTCCCCGCCGGGGCGGATCTTGTGCTCACGGCGCATCACACGCTCGATCTCGATCATCGCGAGCGTCATTTGTGGCACGCTCGCCGCGTCGACCGTGATCGACCGCAAGCGATTGGTGCCCATGATGCGGTAGCGCGCGGTCTGCAGGGGAATGAGAATCTGCTCGTCCGGATTCCCAAACCCCATCGCGGAGCCCTTCGACGACAGCACGCCGATGATTTCAAAGGGAATGCCGCGGATCTGGACCTCCTGCCCGATCATCGCGGCTCCATTGGCATTGAACATTTCGGGAATGGCCGATCCGAGCACGGCGTAACGGCGCCGACCCTCATCTTCACCGGCCGTGAACATCCGGCCGGCGGTGAAGGTGTAGTTCTTGACGGTCGGATAATTCGGCGTCGTGCCGACGATGTTCACGTTGGCGTTCAGACCGCCCCGCTTCACTTGAAAGTTGCGGGTCAACTCCGGGACGACGCCCTTCACGTAGCGCGCACTCGCGGCGAGCGAGTCGGCGTCATCCACCGTCAGGCTGGCACGCTGGTCGAACATGATCGCGACGCCACCGCGGAATGACTGGCCGGGATAGATGGACAACAGCGTCGGGCCGAGCGCCTGAATGCGCGCCTGCACGGACTTCTGCGCGCCGCTGCCGAGCGCCACCATCGTGATGACCGCGCCCACGCCGATGATGATGCCGAGCATCGTGAGAAACGACCGCAGCTTGTTCGCCCGGATCGCCTGGAGCGCGACGTGGAAGATTTCGTCGAGCAGCATGGTTAGGGCCTCGTGGGCGTCGCCGCGGCCGGCCGCTGCTGCGTGGTCGTCTGCTGCTGCACGCCAGGCAGGCCGCCACCCGTGAAGCTCCGCATGCGCTGTTGCATGTCGCGCTGGGAATTGATCAGTGACGCGCTGGGAAGCACGAGCACAGTGTCCTGCTCGGTCAGACCGCTGACGACCTCGATATGATCGAGATCGGATAGTCCGGTGCGAATCTCCACCGGCGTCGGCTGTCCTTTGCGGAGCGTGAAGACGATGTAGCTGGAGGCGTCGCCTCCACTCCGCCGCATGCCGCCGCCACCGGCTCCTCCCCCCCCACCGCCGCCACCACCGCCCGCCCGCCCGAACGCCGCCCGCATTGCCGTCATCACATTCTGCTCGGCCGGCGTCAGCTCCTGGCCCGACATCCGCTTCTGAAATGCCGCGCGAACCTGCGCTTCGGTCACGCCGGGAGGCAGTTGAATCGTCCGTCCATCCGGCATGGTCATCGTGTTCCCACCACGGGCCGAGTCCCCTCGCGTCGCGGTGCCTCCGCCGAGTGAAGCGCTGTCATGGGTGGTCGGGGTCGGCGGCTTTTGGGCTGCGAGCTGCTGTTGCACCTGCTGCGGATCGAGCCCCAGCACCTGGGCCGCCGATGCGACGTCGCGCTGAGTCCGCAATGCCGCATTGGGGATGGCCAGCGCATTCTGACGCTGCCCGACGTGGATCTCGACCTCCGTATTCATGCCCGGCTTGAGGAGATGATTCGGGTTCGGGATGCGCACCAGGACGTTGAACATCGTCACGTTCTGCTGCACGGTCGCCTGCGGCTCGATCTTCAGGACCGAGCCCTCGAACGGCCGGTTGGGATACGCATCGACCGTGATGCTCGCGAGCAGGCCGGCTTGCACCTTCCCGATGTCGGTCTCGTCCACGAGCGCGCGGATCTGCACGGTATCGAGGTTCGCCATCTTGAACAGCACGGTCCCGCCGCCCACGTCCGTCGTCGGCGAGGAAATCACCGTACCCAGCTCCACGTTCTTCGCGATGATGGTCCCGGCGAGAGGTGCGCGCAGCTTCGTGTCGGTCATGCGGTCGCGCGCGTTCTCGAGGTCGGATTGCGCGCGGATCACGGCCGCGTTGGCGTTGGCGTAGTCGAGCTTGGACTGATCGTACTCGGTCTGCGTGATCGCCTGCGCCTTGAACAGCGTATCCGAGCGCGCGAGCTGCGCCTTCGCGTTGCTGAGCTGTGCCTGGGCGACCGCCAGGTTCGCCTGCGCCTGCGCGAGGTTGTTACGCGGGATCCGCGGGTCAATCTCCGCGAGCTGCTGCTCTTTCTTCACGTCGTCGCCCGTCTGCACGTGCATCGCAATGATCTCGCCCGAAGCCTTGGACTTCACGTCCACGGTCAACACGGGCTCGATGGCGCCCGATGCGGATGCCGAGACCACGATATTGCGTCGTTCGACAGGAACCGCTTCGTACGCGATTGGCGCCTGCTTCTTGCTGCACGCGATGACGCCTACCACCAGCGCGGCAGCAGTCCAGATGGATTTGTTCACGGCTTCACTTCCGTCCTCTCATCGCGCTCGATTTTTCCGTCGAGCAGATGAATCTGGCGGCGCGCATGCGCCGCAATGTCGTGTTCGTGCGTCACCAGCACGATGGTTTGACCCGAGTCGTGGAGCTCTTGGAACAGCCCCATGATCTCATTGCCCGTCGCCGAGTCGAGGTTGCCGGTCGGCTCGTCGGCCAGGAGGATGCTTGGCGCATTCACCAGCGCGCGGGCGATGGCGACGCGCTGGCGTTGACCGCCCGACAGCTCGTTGGGGCGATGATCCATACGATCGCCCAGCCCGACCTGCTGCAGTGACCGCTGCGCGCGCTCGCGGCGCTCTTTGGCTGACATGCCGGCATAGATGAGCGGCAGCTCGACGTTGTGGAGCGCGTCGGCGCGCGGCAGCAGGTTGAACGTTTGGAAGACGAAGCCGATTTCCTTGTTGCGAATGCGCGCCAGCTCGTCGTCGCTCAGGTCGCTAACCTTCTGGCCGTTCAGCCAGTATTCGCCGCTCGTCGGCGTATCGAGACAGCCGATCAGGTTCATCAGGGTCGATTTCCCCGATCCCGACGGGCCCATGCATGCGACGAATTCGTTCTTCTTGATCTGGATGTCGACGCCGCGCAGCGCGTGCACGACTTCGGCACCCATCTGGTACTCGCGCGCCAGGTGATGCGTCAGAATCACGGTGTCGGGCGTCGGCGTGTCGCCCGTGCGGAACGTCAGCGCTTGCGCGGTCGTCACAGGGTGCGCCCCACGATCGCCTCGAGCTGCGCACGGGCAATCAGATAATCGAAGCGCACCTGAACGAGGTTCTGCTCCGCCGTGGTGAGCGCCGTCTGTGACGTGAGGAGATCCAGGATCGTCGCGGCTCCGACGCGGTACCGTTCGTTCTGAACCCGCAGATCCTCGGTCGCCGCGGCCACGTTCGTCTCGGCGATCGAAATTTTTTCGTACGCGGTCGCCAGCGCAGCAATCTGTTGGGTGAGTTGGGCGTTGACCTGCCGGCGCGTGTCAGCCGCTCGCGCTTCGGCCTCGTCGCGAGCAACGACGGCCGAAGTGAGCTGTTTCTCGCGGGAGAATCCGTTGAACAGATTCCACTGCCCGCTGAAGATGACGCGCCAACCCGACGCATAGCCCTGGGTCGACGTCCAGGGTGCCACGGAGCCAGAATAGGAATTTCCGATCGAGACGCTGAACGTCGGCCAGTACTGGGCACGCGAAATCGCCACCTGGGCGCCGAACGACCGCGCCTGGGCGTCAGCCTGTTGGACCTGCGGAGTGTTCGCGATCACGGACTGATGCAACCCCGACGTGTCCGGCAGAGGAGGTAAAACGCTGTCTGGTACCGCACGCACCAGCGCGTCGACGCCGATCTGGCGGCCGAGATTCGCTTGAGCCGTCTGCAGGTTCGCCTGCGCCTGCAACAGTGCGATCCGCGAGTTGCCATAATCCACGAGCGAGCGGAGTGAATCGGAACGCGTCGCGGAGCCGGCGTGCAGCTTGTCCACCGAGATCCGCAGCTGCTGCTGCGCCCGACGCACCTGCGCTGCGGCGACGCGCACGAGGTCCTCGGTGGCGAGGGCGTTATAGAACGCCTGTTTCGTCTGGAGCGTGACCTGAAAGCGCTCGTTCACCACGCCCGCTTCGGCGGCATCCTGCGATGCATGCGACGAATGCACGTCAGCCAATCTGCTAAAGCCATCGAACAACACCAGACTCGCGCTCAGGCCGCCGTTGAAGGCCGTCGACGCGGGAAGCGTCAGCGTTTGGTTGGTCGAGGAGTTGAACCGGGTCCCGCCAATTCTCTGGGAAGACCCACTGGCGGATACGGTCGGGAGATACGAGCCGAGGCTCGAACGCATCGCCGCGCCGGCATTGCGCTGATCGCCCCGCGCCTGCACCATCGCGGGCTGCACCTGCAACGCGCGCTCGACGGCTTCGTTGAGCGTGACTTCCTTTTGGGCTTGCTGCTGCGACGCGAGGCGCCCGCCTGGGAAGGCCGCCAGGGCCAACATGACAGCGAAAGGCCACCGCATTAGTTCGGTCCCCCTCCCCCGCGTTCCCCGGAGCTCTCCCTACGGTGATGCTCTGCTTTGTCGATCAGTCGCTGATGCTTCTCCCGCTGCGCCGGCGTGAGCTGGGCGTCGATCTCGGCGCGCATACGGGCCTTGATCGAGTCGAAGCGCGGGCGGACCTGCGCCCAGAGGGAATCGGTCTCGGGACGGTGCCGCTCGAAGATCGCGCGCACCGAGTCCCGTTGCGCGGTACTGAGATCCAACTCACGGCTCAGGTAGGCGACGATGGCGTCCGGGCCGTGGCGTCCGCGCATTCTGGCATCATCGCGCTCGGCGGCCGCGTGGCCACCCCAACCTGCGAGGCCCCCCGCCAGAAAAACGGCGGCGAGCAGTCCCACGGCAGCGAGTTTCGGTTTATTCAGCATGGCTCCTCGATGTTCCTTTAGCGTTGCTCTACTAACGAATTGAACACGATGCTCGGATCAGGCGGAGACGGCGCCGTGACGAGGGCTGCGACGCCGCGTCCCGGTCCACCAACCGCGGCGGAGGCGATCGCGGCATCCATCGACACCGGAGCGGCTCCACCCCCGGCCCCGGCGAACAACACGGTGCGGCCGATCAGGAAACCGGCGAGCAGCGCCGCAGCCGCTGCGGCAACGCCCGGGCGGAACCACGACGCGAGCACGTCCCACGTCGGGACCGTCGCCCGCCGCAGTGCTTCGTCATATCCTGCCATGACGCGAGCGACGAAGGCGGATTGATCCTGCCTGGGCTCCAGGGCCGCACGCAAAGCGGCCCCGAGCTCGGGATCCGGGCGATGGTCGAACATCTGCGAGTCATTCATTTCACCTACTCCTTCCAATCAGCCAAAAGGGTCCGCAACCGTCGGCGTCCGTGAAATACCTCCGAGCGTACAGTCCCTTCGGGAACTCCCAGCATGCCGGCGATCTCGGCGTGCGAGTATCCTTCGACGTCGAACAGCACCACCGCGGTACGCCGCCGCTCGGGCAGCTCGGCCAGGGCGGCGCGCAAGCGATCGCCCAACTCACTTTGCACGGCTGCCGCGTCGGGCCGTGGGCCTCCGCCAACCAGCGCTGGATCGAGCGGCTCGGCGCGCCGAACGCTGCGGCGGCGACGCCGGTCGGTGGCGGCGTTTGCGACGATCCGCATCAGCCATGGGCCGAAGGGACGCCGGGCATCAAATTGAGCGAGCTTCACCAGGGCCGAGAGAAAGCCGTCCTGCGCGGCGTCATCTGCGTCATCGGGATCACCCAACACCGCCCGTGCAACACGGCGCGCCTGTGCCGCATAGCGCTCGACCAGCTCCCCGAATGCCGCACGGTCGCCGGCCAGGGTTTTGGCAACGAGCCCCCGGTCGTCTGGTCCGCTTCCCATACGCTTTGCCCCGCCGGGAGGTTGGGACGGGGAGGGGGGC
The DNA here is from genome assembly GCA_035299765.1 of Gemmatimonadales bacterium. Classification (GTDB taxonomy): domain Bacteria; phylum Gemmatimonadota; class Gemmatimonadetes; order Gemmatimonadales; family GWC2-71-9; genus 20CM-2-65-7. The sequence goes on along the minus strand of DATGVZ010000081.1, from coordinate 8,488 downwards.
GGGGGGGGGGGGGGGGGCATCCCGGCTTCAGTGGGCATCGGTCTCACGGCGGCGCCGCCGTCGCGCGACGACATAGCCCGCCAGCCACAGCGACGTCGCCAACGCTCCCACCGCCAGCACCGCGCTCGCGGTAAGCGGGAAGAGAATCAGGAACACGCCGATCACTGCAAATAGACCCGCCGCCGCCCCCGCGAGCATTCGGCGGGCGCCGCCCGCCGCCTGCATGAGTGCAACGGCCGCCGCCGCCTGCCGCTCACGCAGCGACCGCTTGTGGGACGATGGAGGCTCGGCCGCAGCAGCCACGAGTTTCGGCGGCAACGGCAGTCGGCGCCGCGCCATGAGCACGATCTCCCGGCTCTGCGTCATGTCGTGCAGAAACTGCGTCGCCAAAGTGCCCGTGAGGCCGTCGGCTTCGGTCACGAGGTCGAGCTCGTAATTCCCGAGCAGGCTCGAGACGTTGAGGTTGCTCGACCCCACGCGCGCCCAATCGTGATCGGCGACGAGCGTTTTCGCGTGCAGCATCGGTCCGCGGAATTCGAAGATGCGGGCGCCGGCATGCAGCAGCTCGCGATATCCGCTGCGCGTGAAGATGCGAACGATCGGCACGTCGGTGGTGCCGGGCAGCAGCAGACGGACATCCACGCCGCTACGGGCCGCGTCGACAAACGCAGCATACAGCGGAGGCGGAGCCATGAGATATGCGTCGGTAATCCAGAGCCGCTCCGTGACGGCGGCGGCGAGCAATTGCACGGTGCGGTAGATGCGCGACTGTCCCGGAAGGCCCTCGACGACGCGCACTGCCGACGGCCCACATTCGTCGGTCGTTGTCGCCGCTTCGTCTTCGGGAAGGGCCGAGCCGGCCCGCGCCCACATCCGGCCAAACGCGCCTTCGAGCGCGGCCACGGCCGGACCGCAGACCACGATCATCGTATCACGCCACGCCGCCTGCCCGAGCGCCGGATCGCCGGACCATTCGTCGCCGATACACAAGCCGCCCGTCATGGCGCGATCACCGTCCACGACGAGCAGCTTGCGGTGATCGCGACTGAATGCCTCGATTGGGCCGCTCGTCCAGAGCGGCCGAAACGGCCGCACGTCCACACCGTGCTGACGGAGCTCGCGCCAAAACGCACGACTGGTGCTGCGGCATCCGAAGGCGTCGTACAGCACGCGCACGTGCACGCCGGCCCGGGCGCGCTCGGCCCACGCCGTCGCGAACCGGCAACCGGTGCGATCGTCGTGGATGATGTAGTTCTCGAAATGCACCGCTCGCTGCGCGCCGGCAATCATCTCGAGCATCGTCTCGAGCGCATCCCGGCTCACGGCGACATGGCGGACGATGTTGCCGGGAATCGGTCGCGCGCCCGTGGCGCGATCGAGAGCGCTCGAGAACGCGTGTGCGGTCACCCTCCGAGGCCCAACGTCGGCTCGATCGGCCGGAGCGCTTGAATACAAAACGCGATGTGCTCGTCGAGCGGCACACCCAGCTCCTCCGCCCCCTGGCGAACTTCGTCGCGGTTCACGCCGCGCGCGAAGGCTTTGTCCTTGAGCTTCTTCTTGACGGACGAAACCTCGAGATCGGCAAAACTCTTCGAGGGGCGCACCAGAGCGCAGGCAACCAGGAATCCACACAGCTCGTCGACCGCAAAGAGCGTCTTCGCCATGGGAGTGTCGCGCGGTACGCCGGAATAGGTGGCGTGTCCGAGGATCGCGCGGCAAAGCGGCTCCGGGACTCCGCGCGATCGCAGGACGCCGACGCCCCAGGCGGGGTGCCCCTCCGTCGCGGAATGCTCCTGATTGGGAAACTTCTCGTAATCGAAGTCGTGCAGCAGACCGACGAGTCCCCACGGGTCCGGATCTTCGCCGATTTTCGCGGCGTAGGCCCGCATTGCCGCCTCGACCGCCAGCATGTGCTGGCGCAGCGACGGGCTCTTCGTGTGCTCGTGCATGAGTGCGAGGGCGTCTTCGCGCGTCACGGTCCGATGTCTACTCCCCAACGCTCCGCCCACAACCCGAGCATCAACTGAGGCCACAGCCGGCGAGCGTGGTTGCGTTTTCCCGACCGGTGCTCTGCCAGGAGCGGCGTGTCCAAGAGGCGGTCGGCCAGCGGAGCCAGTCCGGTGTTGAGCCAGCGAGCGACGGGCACCGACAAGCCGCGTTTCCGACGATTGATCACCTTGTCAGGCACGAGGCCGCGCGCTGCTTCCTTTAATATCGCCTTGGTGGTGAGGCCACGCAGCTTGAGGCGCGACGGCGCGGGCAAGACCATCTCCATGACCTCCCGATCCAGGAACGGCGCTCGCGCCTCGACGGACGCGAGCATGGTCGCCCGATCCACCTTGACCAGCAGGTCGTCGGGCAAATAAGTCAGAAAATCGAACCAGAGAATGCGATTCACGGGGTCGTCATGCGGGAACCGGTCGAGCTTGCATGCGAGCTCCGCGATTGCGCCGTCCTCTATCGCCGTCGAGCCAAGCCAGGTGAGGTGGCGCTCCATCCACGGCAGGTCGGTCGCCGCGAGAAACTGCTTCACCATGAACTCGAGCGTCATCTTGCCGGTCGATGACGGCCAGCGATCCATGGCCCAACGAAAGGCTTTGCGAAATGGTTTTGGTACGCGCTGCCAGCGCTCCGCAAACTTGTGACCCAGATACGTCGGATACCCGCCGAACAGCTCGTCCGCGCCCTCGCCGGAGAGAATTACCTTGACGTGTTCGCGGGCCGCCTCCGCCAGCAGCCACGTCGGGAGCACTGCGGGGTCGCCGAGCGGCTCAGCGAAATTTTGGGAGACGACGTCGAGCGCGCGACCGAGCGACTCGTCGTCGGCCGTAACGACGTGGTGGACCGTCGCGATGTCGTGGGTCACGGCTTCGGCATACATGCTTTCGTCGTACCCGCGCTCGACGAACCGTACGGCGTACGTGTGGATGCGCTCGCCAGGCATGCTTCGCGCCGCCGCCGCGACGAGGACGGATGAATCGAGACCGCCGCTGGTAAAGACGCCGAGCGGTACGTCGGACATGAGCTCGCGCGTCACGGCGCGCAGTAACGTGTCTCGGAGCTCCGCGGAACTATCGAATGTGAGTCGGGAGGGTTGGCTCGCCGCCGTCGCCGCGCTCCAATACGACCGGATTTCGGTGCGGCCGCCTTCCGCGATGAGCAGCGAGGCGGGCGGCAACTTGTGGATGCCCTCGAACATTGTATACGGAGCCGGCACGTAGCCGAGCGCGCGATACAACGACAAGGCTTTGCGATTGACGCGCCGAGGCTGGTCGGGGAACTCAAGCAGTGCCTGTACCTCGGAAGCGAACCGCAGCTCTCCGTTCAGCTCGGTCCAGAACAGCGGCTTCTCGCCGGCGCGATCGCGCGCGAGCAACAGTCGCTCGCGCGCATCGTCCCAGACCGCGAGGCCAAACATCCCCTCGAGCCGGGCAACCGCGTCGACGCCGAAGCGCTCGTAGAACGGCACGATTGTTTCGATGTCGCCACGCGAGCGGAACGGATAGCCCCACGTCGCTGCTTCACGTCGCAGATCATTGGCGTTGTAGATCTCGCCGTTACACACCATCCAGATCTTGCCATTGGGGCTTTGAAACGGTTGATCGCCGGTCGTGAGATCCATGATGGCGAGCCGGCGCGCGCCGATGCGCGCGCGCTCGTGCCCGACGATGCATTCCCCATCCGGCCCGCGGTGTCTGAGGGCCGCGGCCATGCGAGGAATCGATTCTGGGTGGCGCAGCCTCGCGCTCGCCCCGCTCCCCCCGCTCCCCCCGGCCCCCCCGGTGCGCGCTACCGCGCCGAAGATGCCGCACATGGTCCATAGGCCGCGTAGCGGCCCTCGACGGCGAGCAGAGGAAGATGTGGATCGAGTAAGGCGCGAGTGCGCGCGTCTCCTGCGTTTGTCACGAAGACGGTAGGGACGGCGCATTGCTGCAGCCGTTCACGCCAGTAGTCGGCGGGCTTAAGCGGTGAATCGGGGATCTGCAAGTAGCGCTCGTAATAATCGGCGAGGAACGTACTCGTCAGCTCATGTCCATTGGCGGTGGCGACGGAAACTGGCCGCCGCAAGTAGAACGGCAACGACGGGGGAAAGGCGCTGATTCCCAGAACGGCGGTCGACCCGCCCCCGCTGCTTTCAATCACCTGCGCCAGCGTCTTGGCGGACCGATCCTCCCCAATCGCGACGCGCAGGCGATGCGACACAAACGGGATGGTGAGTACGACGATCGCATAGCCCATCACCGCGAGTGCAGGGCGGAGCCGGGCAGGACGACCCGCATACCAGATCAGCGCGGCAGAAATGAGCAGCGCCACGCCCAGGGCCAATGCGGTCGACGGGATGGCGGCGCGCTCGGCCGGCGTAAGACTGATCGGAGCCGGCAACCACAGCGTCAGCGCTGCCAGCGCCACTCCGAATACCGTGGCCACAATGAGGTAGGTGCGCCTTCCGGCGGTGAGCCCACCGCCGAGCTCGGTTGCCTGTGTGGTGAGCACTCGCGCCGCGCCGATGGCGAACGGCGGCATGAGCGGCAAGACGTACTGCGGCAGCTTCGACTTGTTGATCGTGAAGAACAGCAGCGGGCCGAGAACCCAGCAGGCGAGGAGAATCGTTTCCTGTGCCTGCGGATTCACTCGCCGCGCGAGCCAAACCCAGCGCCAGCTCCTCCACCGTGCCAGCGCCGGCACGATCCACGGGAACGCGGCGATAGGCACGATCGGCAGGTAATACCAGAACGGCGCGGTGCGATGAAAACGTGTCGTCGTCACGCGCTCGAACGTCTCACGCACGAACACGTAGTGCGGAAACTCCGGAATCCGTGCCGATACCGCGACAAACCAGGGAAGCGCGACGAGGAGAAACAGACCGAGTCCCGCGAGTGGAAACAGTCGCCGCAGGGGCCGGCCGGCGAGCAGAGCAAAAGGCACGAGGGTCGCGAGCGGAATCAGAATCGCGATGGGACCCTTGGTAATCGACCCTAGGCCGATCGCCGCCCACGCCAGGAGCGGCCGCTCCTCCCAGAACGCCAGAATGGCGAGCGTGGTAGAGAACGCGAGCGCGCTGTCGAAAATCGTAGTCCGCGCGTACGCGAGTACCAGCGGCATCGTCGCGAGCGCGAGTCCCGCGAGCCAGCCGGTATCGGAACCCCAGCGTCGGCGCGCGAAGCGAACCACGACCACGAGCGTCGCCATGGTGAAGAGCAGTGCGGGCAGACGGGCGGCGGTTTCATTGGGCCCGAGCACTTTCATCGTCACCGCCGCGGCAGCGAAATACACAACCGGCTTGTCGAGATAAGGAAGGCCGTCGAGATGCGGCAACACGAAGTCGTTCGTCTCCGCCATCTCGCGGGCGACTTCCGCGTTGCGTCCTTCGTCGGGGTCGAACAGCGGATACCCGCCGAGGTCGAAGCCGAGCGCGAGGACGGCGGCGAGCAGCAGCAACGGTAGCCGCACGTACGCGCCCAGCGGCAGAGTGCTAGGAACCAGGCGCCTGCGGCGACGAGGGGGGTGAAGAAGGCGACGTCGGTGCGGGCATGGGCGGCATCTGTGATACCGTGATCGGGACGGTGGCTTTGCGCTCGCCGTCGACGGTGATCTCGAACCGGTATTGGCCCGCGTGCGGGAACGGCACGTCGAACACGAGCACCGCCGCCGCCTCGATCTCCGTCACGCCCGCGGGCGGCTCGGCGAAGTTCACCGTGCCCGAGCCGCCCAAGAGCTCCGCATCCATCTCGTCCATCAATTTGATCTGCACTTGATGCTCGCCGACTTCGGTCCGTCTGCCTTTCAGGCGGAGCACCAGATGGAGCCGCGGGTGCATCGCCGGGAATTGCGGTACCCAGATGTGCTGGAAGATGCCCAACACGGACATCTTGCCCGATTGATCGACCAGCGCATAATCCGCGACGACCGCGAAATCGAGATGCACTATTTCTTGCTGACCGGGACGGAGACTTTCGTCTTGTCCCATGCGATCGTAAGAGCACCCGAATCAAGTGCTATTACCAACTGCTCCACCGGAGTCGTGAGAGTCTCGACTTTCGTGTCGACCCGAACCAGGTCCTGCTCCGGGTGGTACTCGGTGCCCCACTGTCCCGTCTGTTTGTTGATGATGAGCTTCCACCCGTTCGCGGTCGGCAACGTCCAGAGCGTGTACTTCCCGGCGGGGATGGGCGCGCCGCCGATGACGAGGTCAGCGGAGGTACCGAGCTGCGTGGCCGCGTTCGCTCCGGTTCGCCAAACGGCGTTCCAGGGCACGACGTTGCCGAAGATCTCGCGCCCGCGTTTCACCGGACGGCCGTAGTCCACCCACACTTCCGCGCCGCCGATCGACGCGCGCGCGGTGTCGCGCGGCGACAGTTGGCCGAGCGGCCGATTGGCGAAGGACTGCGTGGCCTGCGCCATCGGGACGGACGGAACGCGCTGAACCTCAACCTGCAGCGTGCTGCCCTTACCGGTGAGCCATGTGAGGTGACCCTGGCGATCGAGTCCGAACGTGAAAGGACCGACACCGGCGAGCTGGCCTTCATCAAACATGAACACGAGCGTGTCGCCGCCGCGCTTGCGGATGTAGCCCCCGCTGGTTCGATCGGCAGAGTAGAGCGCGGTGAACCGAACGCTGTCCTTCCCTGTGCCGCGCGCCCACCGGCCCATCTGCTCCATCAGGCCATACACGTAGAACTGGTACGGGAACGTGCCGCGCGGCGCCGCGATTTTTTGCGTCACGGTGCTGTCGCCCCGGGGCGACTTCATGACGGCGGTATCGCCCACGAATTCCACCGATGTTCTCGTCTCCGCCGGTCCGGCGGCGGGGCCTCCGCTCAATGGGTGCGTCACCAGCTCCAGCCGCCGAATCGAGCCATCGGAGTTCAGGTCGGCCGTGTAGATGCGATGCTGGCTGCGCGGCGAGCGAATGACGTACTCTCCGCGCAGCTGGTTCGCCGCACGTGTGTACTTCTCCATCGACAGCGTGTCGGTGCCGAGGCGCACGACAAACGCGCCTGAATCCTGCACCGTCACCGCCATTGCGAGTAGTAACGCGATCACAAGAACCTCTCCGCTTTACGAGACGCGGATGGACTTGATCTCGTCGTTGCCCTTGATGGCGTTGACGACGTCCATCCCCTTGGTGACCTGCCCGAACACCGTGTGCACGCCATCGAGATGCCGCTGCGGCGAATGACAGATGAAAAACTGGCTGCCACCGGTGTCCTTGCCGGCGTGCGCCATCGACAGCGTCCCCGCCACGTGCTTATGCACGTTCTTCTGCGTTTCGCATTTGATCGTGTAGCCGGGTCCGCCCGTGCCGACCGGTCCCTTGCCTGTCTTGGAGTAAGGGTCCCCGCCCTGAATCATGAAGTTCGGCATGACCCGATGAAATTTGGTGCCGTCGTAAAATTTGGAATTCGCGAGCTTCTCGAAATTCGCAACCGTGCCAGGGACTTCTTCGCCGAACAACTCCAGCTCGATCGTCCCTCTGGCGGTTTCTATCACCGCTTTTTTGTGCGCCATCTACATCCCCGCGTTGAGGTTCTCCTCGACCTGCGCGACCGTCTTCATGCCCACAAGCGCGCACGCGATGTCCTTGCGGTCCAGCACGAACTTGAGCGCCAGCTGCGCCGCCGTCATTCCTCCCCCCGATTTCACGGCGAGCTCGCGCACGCGCTCACCGAGGGCGGTGAGCTGTGCGACGTAGGGGCGCGGCATGCGACTGCGGATATCGCCACGCTCCCACGTGCTGTCGGCACTGTACCGGCCGCCCAGAAAGCCATTGGCCAGCGTCTCCCGCGCGATCACGCCCACATTGGCGGCCTGCGCCGTGGGTAGGAATGTGTCCTCGGCTTCGCGCCGCGCCAAGTTGTAGACGATTTGGATAGTGTCAGGCATGGTGGCGTTGATCGCGGCCAGGCCCTCCTCGGGTGGATGGACCGAGACGCCGTAAAACCTGATCAAACCGTCCCGTTTCATCTCCTCCAGCGGCTCGTAAGTGCCCATCGCGGAAATGAGCTGCAGCGGCGGATTGTGGAGCTGCAGCAGATCGATCCGGTCGGTTCGCAACCGCGCGAGCGAGCGTTCCACCGCAAATCGCAGGTAGCCTGCGGTGAAGTTGGCGTCATGCGTGACCGGCAGTGGTGCGCCGGCGTCGATCTCATCGAGCGACTTCCCGACTGTCTGGGCGATGCGCTCGCGCATCAGCGGATGAATGTCGCGGTTGTAAAAGTTGCCGCCGACCTTCGTGGCGATGATCACCTGATCGCGAACGGCGCGCAACGCCTCGCCAAGCACTTCCTCGGAGTGGCCGTGGCCGTACACGTCGGCGGTGTCGAAAAAATTGCAGCCGAGCTCGAATGCGCGGCGGATCGCCCGCCTCGACTCGCCATCATCCGTCGAACCGTAGGAATTGCCGAACGCGTTCCCGCCGATCGCCCAGGCGCCGAAGCCGACCTCGCTGACCGACAGTCCCGTGCGGCCGAGTTCTCGCCGATTCACG
>DATGVZ010000080.1:0-18531 GCA_035299765.1 Gemmatimonadales bacterium | reverse complement strand
CCCCCCCCCCCCCGGGCATCAGCGAGCGGACGTGGCTCGTGAAGACGTCGCCCGCGAGCGCCTCGCCTGCCGAGCGTCGCGCCGCGAGCTGCCACGTCCCCAATGCCACGACCGCGAGTGATGCCGCGATGGCCAGCGAGCGCCAGGGGCGGACGCGCGGGGCTTTGCGCACCGTCGCTCGCACACGCGCGCGCAGGACATCCGATGCCTGGAATGTCGGCACGCGCGCCTTGATCGCTGCACGCAGCGCGAGACGGCGGTCGCGGAACTCCATGCACTCCCGACATTGCGCGACGTGCACTTCCAGCTCGCGGGCGTCGACCGCCGCGAGCTCGCCGTCCAGGTAGGCGTCCAGTTGCGATTCGAAGCTCGGGTGACTCATATCAACACTCCTCCGCGGCGCACAGCGCTTCGTGCAATCGCTGGCGGGCGCGAGAGAGTCGGGACATCACGGTACCGACCGGCACGCCGGCGACGTCGCTGATTTCCTTATACGACAGCCCCTCGAGCTCGCGCAGGACGATGACTTCGCGGAACTCGATGGGGAGCTGATCGAGCGCGCGGGTCAACGATTCTCCGGCATCCTGCTTGAGCAGCGCCGCTTCAGGGTGCTCGTCCGCAACCGAATCGCTGTGCAGCTCCTCGTTGAACGGCGTGCCGAGGGTGTCGGAGTGCTGCTGCCGCCGCCAGGTGTAGGCGGTGTTGCGGACGATCGCGAGCACCCACGCGCGCGCGCTGCTCTCCTCACCCCGAAATCCACTGAAATACTTGAGCGCGCGCAGATAGGCGTCCTGCACGACGTCCTCGGCGTCGTGATCATTCCGCATCAGATAGCGCGCCAGCGTGTACGCGGCGTCGAGATGCGGCAACACGACCGTTTCGAACCGCTCGACCTCTTGTGAGTCCAACCGTTCCCCTTCGGAAAAAGACTTCGCAGCCATCGAGTTTATTCCCGCAGGAATAAGCTCGCGTGAGGCGCGGTCTCCGGCATTGAACAGGCAGTGAACACACTCTTGCCGGAGGAAGATCCCGTATGACGTACACTCTTGCTGTTCCGTTCAGAAACCTCGCGAACTCGCTGCTTACCGCCATCGCGCTCGCGGGCGAGCCCCATCCCGTGGCCGTAACTGCCACACTGTCCGAGTGGAAGGTCGAGCTCTCGGAACGCCGTATCGCTCCCGGCGTTGTGACGTTCACCGTTATGAACGCGGGCAGCATCCCCCACGCGCTGGAAGTCGAGGGGGAGGGAATCGAGCAGGAGACCGAGGTCATCCAGCCGGGCGCACGGGCCACGCTGACGCTCACGCTCAAGCCCGGGACCTACGAGGTGTATTGCCCGGTCGGCGAGGATTCGCACAAGAAGCTCGGCATGGACACACGGCTGCGGGTCGAAGGCGGCGAGCGCGGCGACGCGATGGGAACGACTGCGCCGGCGATCAAGGTGACCGGCGGCGGACCGGTCATTCAGATCCTGCCGGGACCGTTTCCATTCCCTGACAGCGCCGCGCCGATCCTCCAGGCGTTCGGCGATGAGCGCGAGGGACTCGAGTCGCAGGTCAAGAATGGCCCCTACTCGAACAACGTCGCGCCGATCTCGGGCACGTTCACCTTCACCGCGTGGGACAAGGGCGCGGTGCGCGATTCCGTGGACGGCGATGCGGAATTCGCGACGCAGGACGGCGCCCGCTGGAAGCTCGTGCTCGACCGCGTGCAGACGAAGGACGTGCCGCACCACCCGCGCTTCGGTGGTGTGATCTTCGGGCTCTACTACCACGGCGTCACGCAAGTGCACACACCGCTCGTGCCGACGATCAACAGCGCCGTTGCGCTGTGGGCGTTCGGTCACCTCTACAAGAACGGCGCGCTCGTGACCGACAACGCGATGGTGCACGTCATGCTGTTGTCGCACACGCGGCGTGACGGCGACTTCGCAATCGCGTGCTGGGATTGCTCAAAGAACAAGATCGACGAGTTGCAGCTGCAGATCCTTCCCGGACCGGGCGAGCCGAAGTTCGACGCGCCAGGCGGGTTTCTGTTCGTCAACTGGGAACAATCACACTCGCGCAAGCTCGCGAGCTGAGGAGAATCCAATGCGCATACGCACCGCGGGTATAGGGCTATTCGTGCTCGCCTCTTTGGCGGGTTGCAGCAGCACCAGCTATGGAACGGGCCTCGGTGGGGGCGGCGGGGGCGGGGGCGGGGGCGGGGGCGGCGGCGGTGGAGGGGCGCTCGGATCAATCGCTGTCGGCGCTGCCATTCAGTTCATGAGTGCGCACAACGGCACCCGGAACCCTGCTGTTGATACCATCGCGGTCGGCGGGACGGCGACCTGGACGTGGGATGCGAATTCTGGTGCTTATGCTGGGCACAGCGTGCGCTCGGTGGGGACCACGCGGTTCACGAGCAGCGCGGTGAAGTCGAGCGGCACCTACGCGGTCACATTCGACACGGCCGGAGTCTATCAGTACGACTGCGCCGTGCATGGCAGCGCGATGACCGGGACGATCGTGGTGCGCTAATGAACAATCGGGCGGAGTAGCACCCTCTTCGCGGAGGCTGCATACTCCGCCCATGCGAACCTCGAACCTCATAATCAGCCTTGTCGTCTGCGCGACGGCGATCGCTTCCCGCGCCGGCGCCCAAAGCGCGGTTTTCCAATCGAACGGCGTGCCGATTCATTATGTCGTGACTGGTCCTGCGTCAGGCGAGCCGGTCGTGCTCATTCACGGATTCTCAGCGGATCTCACGATATGGGATCCCGTGCACGCCGCGCTGTCGAGCCGGTACCGGGTCATTGCGATAGACTGCCGCGGCCACGGCAGCAGCGGCAAACCGCACGAGCCCAGTGCCTACGGCATCGAGATGGTGAACGACGTCACGCGGCTTCTCGATCACTTGCATATCGCGCGCGCACACGTGGTCGGGTACTCGATGGGTGGCTCGATCGCGTTGAAGCTGCTCGAGACGCATCCGGAGCGGCTGCTCACGCTGACGTCGGGCGCGAGCACAGGCTTCAGGGCGAGCGACGATCCAGGGGACTCGCTGCTCGTGAAACGGTTGGTCGCCGGAGAGCCGCTTTCGCAAGCAATGATCGAGTCCGCGCCGCCGGGAATGCTGGCTCCATCGCCGGAGCAGCGAGCCATGATGGCCCGCATGGATGCCGTGCAGGATGCGCGCGCCCTCGGCGCTCAGCGACTCGGCAACCAGGGTCTGTATGTGGACTATGCCCGACTCAAGGGCAGCCATGTCCCCGTTCTTCTGATGGTCGGTGGTGAGGATAACCCCAGCCGCTTTACCGAGCTTCGAACGACGTTGCCCGATGCCGAGCTCGTCGTCATTCCTGGCGCGCGGCACGGTGATGCGCCTGAGCGACCGGAATTTCTGGCGTCGCTGCAGTCGTTTCTGGGCCGGCACGATCCCTCAGCCTCTGACTTCACCGCCGCGCTTCGCTGGCGGTCAATCGGACCCAGCCGCGCTGGTCGGGCGCGGGCCGCCGCCGGCACGTCAGGCCATCCGACAATCTTCTATATCGGCTTCGATAACGGCGGCCTGTGGCGCACGAGCGACTACGGCTCCAACTGGGAGCCGCTCTTCGATCGCGAAGCGACCGGCTCGATCGGCGCGATCGCCGTCGCGCCGTCCAATCCCAACATCATCTACGTCGGTACGGGCGCCGGCATCATCCGCCCCGATCTCGCCACGGGGAACGGCGTCTACAAATCGACCGACGCCGACCGCACCTGGACGCACCTGGGTCTCGACTCGACCCTGATGATCGCGATGGTCGACGTCGACCCCACCAATCCCGATCGCCTCTTCGTCGCCGCACTCGGCCACCCCTACGGACCGAATGCCGAGCGCGGCATTTACCGGTCGACGGACGGGGGCCGCACGTTCGAACGCGTGCTCTACAAGGACGAATACACGAGCGGCAACGATGTCCGCATAGATCCGAGCAATCCAGGTACGATCTACGCGGCGCTGTGGCAGCAGCAACAAACATTCTGGGAAGCGAGCACGTTCGGTCCCGACTCGACCGATCCGGGCGCGGGCGGGATCTACAAGTCGATCGATGGTGGAACGACCTGGACGCGGCTGACTGAAGGATTGCCGAACGTGCTGGAAGCGAACCTCGCGATCGCGCCCAGCAATCCGCGGGTGCTGTACGCGATGGCCGCCTCGGTCAATCCGGCGGGGGGTTCTGGGCCGGTGCAGCTCTATAAATCGAGCGACGGCGGCGCGCATTGGACGTTGCGCACGCGTGCGCCCAACGGGCAAGGCGACTCGACGGCTACGACGGATGGGCGGCCACTGACGCGCATCGGCGGTGGTGACGTGCCGACGATCGCCGTCGATCCGAAGGACGAGAACGTGGTCTACAGCGCGTCGATTGTGATGTGGCGGACGGAGGACGGCGGCGCGAGCTGGTCGGCCGTACGTGGCGCACCGGGCGGCGACGATTACCAAAGAGTCTGGATCGACCCGAACGATCCGAATCTCATCCTCGTGGTCTCCGACCAGGGGGCGGTGATCTCCGGCAATCGCGGGGCGTCCTGGAGCAACTGGTATAACCAATCGACCGCCGCGGTCTATCACGTGACCGCTGACAACGCGTTTCCGTATCGCGTGTGCAGCGGCCAGCAGGACTCGGGCTCGCTCTGCGTTGCCAGCCGCTCCGACGACGGCGAAATCACGTTCCACGACTGGCACCCGGCGAACATTCAGGAATACGGCATCGCCGCGCCGGACCCGCGCGATCCCGAAGTCGTGTTCGGCAGCGCGCGCAGAAACGTATCGCGCTACGATCGCCGCACCGGTCAGACGACGCCCGTCGGGCCCGACTCCGCCGCGCGCGGCGACAAGTACGGCCGCAACGTGCGCACGATGCCGCTCATCTGGTCACCCGTGCGTCCCGACGTGCTCTACTACGCGTCGAACGTGGTGTGGCGCTCGACCGACCATGCGCGCACGTGGACGCGCATCAGTCCCGACCTCGCTCGGCAGACGTGGGCGATCCCGGCGAGCGCCGGGAAATACGCGCGCGGCGTAACACCGACTCCGCGCGGAGCGATCACGGCGCTGTCGCCGTCGCCCCGCAGCCTCAAGGTGATCTGGGCCGGCACTGACGACGGCTACATCCAGACAACCTCCGACGGTGGCGCGACGTGGAAGAACGTGACGCCGGCAGCGATCAAGCCGTGGACGCGCATCTTCAACATCGATGCCGGCCACTTCGACACCCGCACCGCCTACGCCGCCGCGAACACGTTGCGGATCGACGACATGCAACCGCATTTCTGGCGCACGCATGACGGCGGCCGCACGTGGACGGAGATCGATAACGGCGTAGCGCCGGGCACGGTTGCCAACTCGATCCGCGAGGATCCGCGCCAACCCGGTCTGCTCTATGGCGGGACGGACACGCAAGTCTGGGTGTCCTTCGACGACGGCGATCACTGGCAGTCGCTGCGCCTCAACATGCCGGCGATCTCGGTGCGCGACATCGAAGTGAAAGACGACAGCACGTGCCTCTGCGCCGATCTGATTGCGGGGACGCACGGCCGCGGCTTCTGGATCCTCGACAACCTGAGTCCGCTGCGGCACCTGGCTCAGCACAACGTTCCTGGCGGAGTCTTCCTCGTAAGGCCGCAGACCGCCTTGCGCGTGCGCTTTGGCACGAACGAGCCGACCCCGTGGCCGCCCGAGTTGCCTGCGGGGGAAAATCCTCCGGCCGGAGCGGTCCTTGACTACTTTCTGCCTGCGGATGCATCGGGCCGAGTGACACTCGAGATCCTGGACGCGAGGAATAGGGCCGTGCGCAGCTACGCGAGCGACGACTCGATACTCACGCCCGATCCCGCGCGCGATCCGGCCGCGTATGTCCGCATTTGCCAGAAAAAACCGACCGCACCCGACTGTGGGTTGCCGTTCTATTGGCCGGCCCCGCGGACACGCCTCTCTGGGGCAGCAGGAATGCATCGCTTCGAGTGGGACATGCGCTATCAGCCGATCGCGAGTGACAGTGCTCAGAACGCGGGCGAGGTGCTCGACGTCGGTGCCGTCCCGCACCGCAGCGTGCACACGCCGACTGCGCCATGGGTGCCGCCGGGGCGCTACACCGTACGCCTCACGGTGAACGGCCGATCGTACACGCAGCCCCTGGTGCTTCGACTGGATCCGCGCGTCAAGACACCGGGGGCCGGCCTACGGCAGCTCGCGACGCTGACGACGGAGATGTACCAAGCGGCGGCCCGTGTGGCGGCTATCGACACGCGGACGATGCCCGATTCAGTGTCGCGACTGTTCAAACGCGCCAGCAATGCGGCGCTCGCTGCGGCGCTGGCGATGGACGGCGCGGATCTCGCACCTACGGCGGCACAGCTCGCCGCCTGCGCGCGGGCGCGCGCGCAGGTGAACCAGGTGATGGCGCGGCTCAAAACGCCCGGTCGCGGTCGTCGTTGAAAACCGCGCGCGCCACGTTCGTCTTCGCGCTTCTCACGGCGTGCCGGCCGAGCGCTGGCGCGTCCGACTTCCCAACGTACGTCGCCCGGGAGCTAGGGGAGCTGCATGCCGAGACTACACCGGCTGCATGGGTGCAGGCTCATCCGAACGACAGTCTCGCGATATTCGAACGCCGTCTGGCGACGGAGAGCGATGAGCGATGGTGCGCGCGAGCAATGCAACGGTCCGTCGTAGGCGGCGCCTCGGCCGTGCGTTACGCCTACTTCTATCCGCCCGAGCTGCCAGCCGATCTCGCTTTGCCGCCGGCCGAAAACGCGCGGTTAGTCCAGGAGCATTGCCGGCTCGGTGCGATATGGGTGGAAACCCCTGCGACGGATTCGACATCGGGCCGCGCGCTGGCTGAGCAGACGCGGGACGCATTGACAAGGAGGTATGGGCCCGTGCGCGCCGCACCCGATCCGTGGGTGAGTCAGGCCCTGTCTGATCCCGCTCGCGCGGCCGCGGTTTCGCAGCTGGCGGGTGCCGAATCGATGAGACTCGGCCTCGACTTCTTCGGTGCCGCGTATTGGCGCGTCGCGGGGCGGTGGACCGCAGACTCCGGCGTAGTCGTCAGCGCCTTCGACAGGGGTTTGGAGGCGGGACGGGCGAGGGTGTTGGCGTTCGCGACGTTCCCCTTCACCGGACTTCGTGCGGGACGGGCCAGTATCGAGAATGAAGAGCGCGCCGAGCGGAAAATGTGGAGCCTTGTGGTTCAGGCGACGCGTTTATCCGGCATCGATACGGCGATCGCTAACCGGCTGCTCGCGACATTCGCCGCGGCCGAGAAGGCCTTCTTGAGCACTGGTCCTGACGCGGCTCGACCTCAGGCCCGAGTGGTCGAGAGCCGCCTCGTTGCCGTGGCGAAGGATTGGATCGCCGCGAGCCGAGACCTCGATCCCCCACATCGGGCCGCGGCTCTGCTCGCCATCGACCAGGTCCTTGGCAGCGCAGCGATGGGATACGTTCTGGCTCAAGAAGGCGCGGGTCCTACCCGTCGAGCGCTCACCGTTCTCGGTGCACGATTCGTCTACAACGAGCTCGGCGGCGGTGATGGCTACGTGCACTCCTGGCTCGATGAGGCCCGGGGACTGGACTCCTCAGGACCCGCTGGTCGTCTCGCCACCATCGCTCTCCTGCGTTTGGGGTTCAATGAGTCCGGCATGTGCGGGGGCGCGGAGCATGCGTCCCAACGGGTGAGTGCGGCGGCCGAGCAGTTACTTCAATCGTCTACTGATTCAGTGGAAAATGCGGAGCTGCATTTTCTGGCGGCGGATGGGTACACCGACATTGTCGCGCTCGCTGTGGGTGCCGCGCGGGAGTATGCCGACTCGTCAGAATTTGTGGCCGCCGCGCCTCAAGCTCGAGGTCGCGCGATCGAGCATTATCGGCAAGGCATTGCGCACGATCCTCTATCGCCGGACAGCCGTGACGCATGGCTCACGACGTGGCGATTGCTTGCGGGTCTTCCGCCGACAACGACTCGATTCTTCTGCGTCTACGACTGAGACTATTTCCTACAACCTGCGCAGCAAGTCGCACTGCGCGGAAGCCGCTCGGCTCAGAAGCGCGCGCGCCAGAATGCCGCGGCGCTCGGGAACAGTTTCTCCGTGAGCACCGCCGAGAGCGTCACGAACGCCCCATGCCCGCCGCGCACCGAGAAATCCGGGTCGCTGAGGTTGCCGAACCGGTACCCGGCCGCGATTTCCAGCGCGGCGACGGGATGCAGCACGAGGGCCGGGGCCCCGTCCCACGCCGTTGCGCCGGTCGTGCGTTCCACGAGCAGCCGGCCATCGCTGCGCAGGCTGACCCAGCGGGTCAAGTCGAGATTCACTCGACCGCCGATGTAGTCCGCCCACGCAGTCAACGTCTGGGGCGTGCTATCAGGATAGACCCGTGCGGCCTGGGTGCGCCGGACAGCGTACCGCGTCGAGAACTCCAAGCCGGATAGTGGCGTCCAGATCAGCTCCGCGGCACCAATCATCTTGTGCTCCTCGCCGCGGGTGACCAGCACACCGCCCCCGAGCGGATTGCGGTCGTCGGTCCACTGAAACTTGGCCAGCACGTTGAGCCGATTGGTATGAGCGGGCCGCAGCGCCAGTCCCCAAAGACTGGACACGCGGCGCGACAAGGGCACCGTGGGCAGCGCGTTCTGGAAATACTCCTGGCGCGTTAGCAGCGCCAGCGATGACGCGAAGGCCACGTCGCCGGCCACGGTGGCGAGACGCGTCGACTGCAACGTGCCGTCCTTGTACTCGCCGCGCGCCGTCAGGCGGTAGGGCGCCCCCTTCGGCACCAGCTCCACTCCCGCACCGGCGGACCAGTAATCGCCCTCCGTCTGCAAGAAGGGGAGCGCGCGCACCGGATCAGCGACAGAGGCGCGACCCACGCCCTGGCGGCGCTCGAACAGGACGTTGACCGCAAGATCCGGAGTGAGCTGCAGGCGGTTGCGGAGTCCGACGATCGCAGCACTCCCCGCGCCGCTGATGCCACCGGTCAGCTGGTAACTGCCCCATGCCTGCGTACCGTGGCCCATGTCCGCCCGCAATCCGATGCTCGAGACGGAGTACTGTTTCTGGCTGTCGGGCCGTGACACGTAGCGTTCGCTGGCCTCGAAGGACAGCGTGGGCGCGACCTGATACGTCGCGCCGACGCCCCACAGCTCTGGCGAGAGTTCTGGGCCGGACAGGCTGAGGTGGCGCCGCGCTTCCGTCCAGATCTGGAGTTTGGGAGAGACGCTCCACTTCGCGCGGACGTCCGCGGCCGTAACGTCGCTCGCCGGTGTGGTGGTCCCGCTGACGTGATCGTTGGCCACGCCGCCGTCCACTTGCAGCGCGCCACCGACATGCTGCACGAAGCCGACGCGCGTGTGTTCGCGATCGACGCCCTGGAGTGCGAACTCTTCGCGGGAGTGCTCCGCCCGCAGCTCCGTATTGCCGAGTTTGAGACCGGTCTGGAGGCTCGCCTCGGTCAGGCCGGGTTGCAGCGCGACGTTGGACGGGTTCGAGAACTCGCGGGCGATGTGCATGTAGCCCCCGCCAATCGTCAACGCCCCGTTGAGCAGGCTGTAACTCGCCTTCGCCGATGTCGCGAGCCCCGTGGAATCGCCTCGCTGCGAGTAGGCGATTTCGCCGCCGATGTCGAGCGCGCCGAGGCGGAAGGCGCGCACGTCCCCACCGATGAGCCGGTACGGATTAATGGCCTGCTCGGCGCTGACCGCGGTCACACCGATGCGCATCGAGTCGAGGTGCAGCCCGTCCCCAACGAGCTGGCGCACATCGAGTGCAGCCCGGGCGCCCGCCACGAGGCGTTGCTCCGCGGCGCTCGCCGCCTCGAAGGTAACCATGATGAATACGGGGTTGCCGTCGGCGTCGGCGGCTGGAATCGGCTGTTTGAAGAGCACGACGCCGCCGGTGTAGTCGATCTGGTAATCCACGAAGCGGACGAGGGCTTGCGTCGTCACGGCACGCTCGGGGTTTGTGCGATCGCGCGTCTCGACGCGCAGGTAATCCGTGCCCGGCACGATGTCCGTCGCCAGTTGATACGGTCCGGAGATGCCCGCGCCGCGAATCTGGAGTTGGCGTAACGCCTGCGAGGTCAAGCTGCCGAAGGCGCTCCAGGTGAGCGCGCCCGTCGTCACATGCGCCGCCAAGCCCGTCACGGCGCGTCGATACTGAGCGAGGCTCAAGCCGCTGGCGAACCCGCTGGTCGATACGTCGCCGAACGTGGCCCAGTCGTAGCCGCGCTCGACCCGAGCCGAGAGCCATGTTTGCGACGCGGTCCGCTTCTGCTGCGCGCTGGCGTCCCCAAGAATCGGATATTGAGACTCGTCCAGCGGATCGGCGCTGCGGTCGAAGACGTTCCGTCCGTCGTTCAACCGGCGCGAGTCGACGCCCAGGGTGAATGACGTGCGCGAATCCAGACGGCCGCGCGCGGTGAGGGCGCCATACGCGTCGGGCGTCGCGCCGGCGCCGATCAGCCCCGAGCCGGCCACGGTAAGACCGCGCACCTCGGGGAGTAGCTCGAGCGAGAGCGACGCCGTTGCGTCACCCGACTTGAGCGCGAGCTCCCCGGGACCCACGACGCGGCCCGGCCGTAACTCGATCGCGAGCCGGCCGGATGCCGTGGACAACACTTGGAATCCCACAGAGGAAGCGTCCGCATCCACGCCCTGCGGCTCCGCCCCCTTGCCGCTCACGGTCACGTAGGCGGGCTGCGCCACCGGCACACCCCAGCCGTCCAACACCCGCACGTGCAGCACGGTTGTGGTGCGCCCATCGGCGACGAGTGCCAACGGACCAGGCGGAATATCGAACCGGGCGGGCAACCCCGATACGTGCACCGCGATGCTATCCCAGCGCTCCTGCCCCCAGGAATTCTTCACGGCGACGCGCAGGTGGTGTGGACCGCGCGCCAGCGGCACGGCGATGAAGTCGAACACGCCGTCAATCCGTGTGCGGACACTGTCGATCACGGTCGCACCATCGTACAGCACGACGGCGACGTTGGGCTCGGCTTTCACTCCGACGTACACATGGTCGGTGGAGAGTACCGCGCCGTCATTCGGCGCGAAGATGTGGATTCCGGGACCACGCACTAATGACACGAGCTGTTCGGCCGCCAAACCTTCCGGACCGGTCCGGGCCTGCGCGACGCGCACCGTGTCCACAACGGCAGTGGGCGCGGTCGTGCTTTCCTCGGGGACGCGGGCGCTGGAATCCGAGAGCACAGGCGGATTCGCGGCGACGGGCGCCGTCGCTTCTCCGGCGGCCGCGGGGAGCGCGACCGCCGCTACCACCGGCGTGAATGCGCTCTGCACGCGAGCGCGCACCTGTGAGACCGAACGGCCCGCAAACCGTCGTTGCGTGGCGTTTTCGCCAGCGTGCGGCGGCCAGGCCACGATCCGGAGTGTGGCCGAATCGTGTCGTTCCGACGACCATGCCGCGATGCGAATCGCCGCGCCGGGGTGCGCGAAGGGGATGGCGATCGCGCCGTCCAGCCAACTGTACCTGGAGAATTCCCTGTCATCGACGAACACGACGGCCGAATCGGCCCTCGGCTTGAAGCTCACCACGGCATCAAATGCGATTCCACCCGATTGCCGCACTTTCACTTCATAGCGCACCTGCGGACGGTGTTCCGCGGGCAGCACGCGCTCGAACCCGAGACTGTCGCCCCGCGGCAGCTGGGGAAGACGGATTGCGGCGAATGAGAACTCCACCAGCCGGTGGGTCGCGTCGGTGAGCGAGGTCTCGGGCACGCTACCGCGGTCGCGTCGCGACGAGGTAGGCGTAGGCGGCGCCGAGACCACAGCAAAAGTGCTCGTCGGAACGAGACGGAAGTCGACGCGTGGCGTGGTCCAGCCACTCGCGTCCACCAGCTGGATGTCTTCGCTCGCCAGACGGTACCCGTCGGGAATGGAGCGCGGGTCGAGACGGAATGCATGGCGACCAGGGCGCACATTGGAGAACGAGAATTTCCCGGTCGAGTCCGTCGTCGCGACCATCCCGTCCTCGGTCCAGATGTCGACGTTCGCGAGGCCGGCCTCACCGGCGCCCTGCATCCCATCGCCGTTCGCATCCACCCACACTTTCCCGATCGCGGCGCGCGTCTCCATTGGCCAGGCACGCCGGATCTGGACCCACGCGATCGCTTCCGGCGAACCGGCGAGCCCGCCCGGCACCTGGCCTGTGGCCACCGCGCGGGCCTCCGCCACCGTGCCTGGCGCCGAGATCAGCGCGGCGACGTAGCGCAACGTCCGGCTGGTCCCGGGAACGAGGGGTGCTGCGCTGTACAGAATGAGCCGGCCTCCCGCAACAACGGCCGAATCGGCGCCGATTGCGCTGCGCGACACGTACCGCGCGCCAACTGGGAGTTGTACGGCGACCTGGACATTCGTCACCACCAGAGTGCCCGGATTGCGCACGACGATCGTGTACGGGATGGCTTCGCCGACTCCGACCTCGAGCGCGTCAGCCGTCAGATCCAGGCCGAGCGCCGCTGTGGGAGGCCCGACGAGTGCGACCGGCGTCGCGGGCGCCGACACGGCGGGCGTTCCTTGCCCCTGGATGTAGGCGACGTTGCGAGCAACCACGGTGTCGCGCACCGACGCTGCGACCGTCAGCACGAGATCGATCACGCCACTGTCGGCTGGCGCGAGAGTGCCGAGCGGCCAGGTGAGAACCTGACCCACGATGGCCGGGGGTACTGTCGCACTCGTGTACTGTAGGCCCACGGGCAGTGTGTCCGTCAGGACGACGTTCTGCGCGGAGCCGGCGCCAGCCGCATCCCCGTATTTCAGGCGATAGGTGACCTGCTGTCCCACGAGCGCCAAGGCCGGGCTCGTGAGCTGCTTCGAGAGCGACAGCGCGGGCGCGAGGATCGTCGTCTGCACGGTGTTCGAGAGCGTCGTATCGGTGCCGCCGCTCCAGGTGAACGCAATGTTGCCGCGATTGGCGACCGTCGCAGGCGCGCCCGCGTTGACCCGTGCCTGAAACGTGACAGCCCCCGCCGCGCCAGCCACGACGGTGCCCAGATTCACCGCGACAACGCCGTTGCCGACCGCGACCAGTCGGCCCGCGTCGCCGTCGGCGGCATCGGTCACGGAGACGCCGTTCACGCGAATCGTTCCGGCCACATAGGACGTGCCGATCGGGATGCTGTCCGCGAGCTGCACACCCGATGCGCTATCAGTTCCGGAAGCGGTGTAGTTGAGCGTGTATGTGAGGACATCCCCCGCGGCAGCCGACGGACGATCCACCTGTTTGGTGATGCTGAAGGCGATCGCCGCAGATGAGACGGCGAGCACGTCGCGCACGGAGCTGCGCACGGCGCCGTCGAACCGGCTGGTGGCGGTGACGTTGATGGTGTCGGTCACGCCGGCGCTCCCGGAGCCGGGAATCCCGACCTGTACCAGGAGTGCTGCGGTCGCTCCCGAGGCCAGTGCGACGGGACGCGTGAGTACGGAGTCACCGCCATCCAGGACGCCGTTGCCGTTCCAGTCGCGGTAGACCGTCACGACCCATCCGTGGACCGATGCCGCTGCGACGGTAAAGGAGTCGGGGCCGTTCCCGAGATTTGTCAGCGTGTGCGCGAAGACCACGGCAGCGCCGGGGCTGCCCGCGCTCGATTGCGGCGCCTGGAGAACGACGCCGGCAACCTGCGCGACGACGAGGTCGACGGTGTCGGAGGGAACGACGTACCCGAAGCCGCTCGACGTGTACGCGAGCGTTGCCCAGTTGCGGATGTGGGAGCCGGCGGGAGTGCCCTGAGCGGAGAGATCAGGCGCTGCGAGCAGGACAGCACAGAGGGAGGCGGTCGCCAAAATTGCGAACCGCCTCGCCTCACCCGCTCGAGCGCCGAGCCACATGGGCTACGGCCCTTAGTTGATGCTGACGCGCAGCTCGAACGTCGCGCTGGCGCTTGCCGCCAGGACGCCGCCCGTGCCCGTGTAGTTCGCGGTCACGTTTTGCCCGACCACCGAAACGGTCCAACCGGTGCTCGAGCTCGTCGAGACGTACGTCACCTGCGCCGGCAGCGCGTCGGTCACCTGCACGGTGGATGCAGACGTGGCCCCACCGTTCGTGACGGTGAACCGGAACCGGATGATCTGTCCCGGGACGACGCCGCTCGCGACGGGTGTGACCCCGTCATCCAGATACGCGGCTTTCGCGAGGGTGAGATTCGGCTTGATCACGGTCAGGTCCATGAAGCCCTGATCGTTCGTCGCCGGCTGGCCCACGGAGCGCCCGAGCAGCGTCAACGTATCGGTCGAACCGCCCGCGACGTTGGCGACGTTGTACACGACCACGATGTTCTGCGAGGCAGCAGCGGCCAGCGAAATGCGGGCGCTGTCTCCCGCCACACCGTTCACCGAAACGATGGTGATTACGGGCGAGCCGGGGCTCGTCGCAATCAGGTCGAAGTTGTCATTGCCGTTGCCGTTGTTCTGAACGGCGAACGTGAACGAATAGCCGTTGCCCGGCAGGCGCTGCACGTTCTGCCCGCCGTCCGGGGTCACGGCGACGCCGTACAGCGTAATCGGCGTGATCGTGCTCGACGCGTTGGCCGACGTCGCCGGTGTGCGCCGCGACGTGGACGTGAGCGTATAGACGGTGGTCACACCACCTTTCCCGCTCGCCACGTTGAACACGACCTTGATGACGATCGAGCCGCCCTGAGCAATGGCGGCGCTCGACAGCGCGGTATTCAGAGCCACCAGGGTGGCATACGTGGTCACGCCGTAGCGGTAGCCTGTCACCGTGATCACGCCCGGGACGGAGATCGCGTCGGAGATTGTCATGCTGTCGACTCCGTTACCCACGTTCCCAATCGTGAACGTCATCGTGTCGGCCGTACTTGGGGACGCGGCGGACGGACTCGGCGTGTTGGCGGTAACCGTCACGCCGGCCTTGAACCCGACGGTCACCGAGACCGACCCGCTGACCGGCGCGTAGGCATTGCCGTTCGCGTCGGTATAGGTCGCAGTCGCCGTGTTGGTAATGACCGTGCCTTCCGGCGTCTGCGCCCGCGCCTCGGTGGCGACGGCAAGCAGCGCCACCGCCATCAAGGCGAGGCTAAGGGTCCACTTCACGTGCCTGAGCATCTCGAACTCCTTCCAAGGGCTGCGAGTCATTGGCCGGGCGCTTCGCGCACCCGGGCGTGAAATTCGACCGTTACTTGTGCTGCGCGCGCTAACGTGCCGGCGACCGTCCAGCGGACATGCGTGAAGCGCTCCGGCGGCGCGGGCTGCTGCAAGGGAATCCCACCTACGACGACGCTGATCGTCGGCCGAGCCGTATAGGTCCGGCCGCTGTCAATCGAGTACTCGACGTGC
The DNA here is from genome assembly GCA_035299765.1 of Gemmatimonadales bacterium. Classification (GTDB taxonomy): domain Bacteria; phylum Gemmatimonadota; class Gemmatimonadetes; order Gemmatimonadales; family GWC2-71-9; genus 20CM-2-65-7. The sequence goes on along the minus strand of DATGVZ010000080.1, from coordinate 3,197 downwards.
ACCCGCTGATCCGATGTCGCGGATCCGAGCACGTAGACCATGCCGCTGGGAATCGGATCCACGAACTGGATGTTCTTGACCGGGCCCGCCGTGACGTTCGTGAAGACGAGCCGATAGCGGATCTCATCGCCAGGCTGCGCCACGCTCTTGTTCGTCCGGCTAGCCGCCTCGGCCGTCACGTTCTGTGCGGTCACGGCCAAGGACGCCGGCGTCCGCGCCTGTGTCGAGCCGCGCGCCGGCCACAGCAGGGCGGCGCACGCCACCACGACCACCAGTTTCTGAGTCATCGTTTCGCTCGTTTTGATGTGGACGACTTCTCGTCTCGACTTTTCGTCGAGCCGCGCTTTCCGGCGTGCGCGCCATCCGCGTCACGCCAGGCGAACACCGCACCGCACTTGGGACAAACCACCAGCTCACCAAGGACCTGCGTCCGGCCGAAAAACTTCAGCGCCGAACAGCGAGGGCATCGTAAAACCATGGGTATTGCGCTCCTTTCGGCGTGACCGGAGGGCACGTCCCATGCCCGATGGCAGGAATCATCTAACTCACTGTGATCGATTGGCTTACGGCATGTTGTAGATGCTGAACGAGCCGCAGCGGGGACGGGTCGGTTACCGGACGGTAACGCCGTCGGTAACCGCGAGAGATTCAACGCGTCAGCGGATTTGCGCGATGAATTGGAGTGTGGCGGTGTTGTTGGGGGCGGTTGCGCTGACCGGATTCTGAAAGGTCCAGCGGACGCGATTCACGCAACGGTCATAGCTCGCGGGTGCACTGCACGCGCCGGTCGCCGGTACGTACGTCCATGTCGAGCCACCATTGTTGGAATACGCGACGACGACAGTGACGCCGGCGGGTAGGGTGTTCGCGACACTTCCTACCTTGAACTGGACCGTCGGGGCGAGAGTGTCCACGACGACCACGCTCGTCGCGTTGTCGCCGCCATTATTGGTCACGCTGAGCGTGTAGGTCAGATCGGTTCCAGGCGGTGAGGTACCGGACGGCGCGACGGAGTTGCTCATCGCCAGATTCGGCTTCGCGGCGCTCAAGACGACGTCGTTGCCGGTGCCGCCGACGTAACTGATCTTGAACGCCTGGCCACTGAACACCACCGTCGATCCTTCCGGCAAGCCGGCAAACGTTCCCACGATCGCGTCGCTACCGTCGTTAGTGATGATCGCGAACGTGGAGCCGGTGGGCGGTGTGAATCCCATCGTGCCGCTCAACGTTGCCCCGCTCAGATTCACCGTTCCCGTCACATTCAGCTGATCGTAGCCGGTGCCGGCGGTCGTGCCGTTCAGTTGGACCACGAAGCTTGGAGCTCCGGTGCTCCAGTTCACGTTGCCGCTACTCAAGATTCCCGGCCCCACCTGTCCGGGGCTCACGCTGCCACCGGCTGCGGTCGTGGTGATGGCGCCAACGGTACCGGCCCCGCCCAACGTCCCGCCGTTCACGCTGACGGGACTCGTCGCCTGCGTGCCGTTCACAAGCAGCGTCCCCGTACTCACCGTGGTCGTACCGGAGTACGTGTTCGTGCCCGAGAGCGTTAGCGTACCGGTTCCGGTCTTCGTCAGACCGACCGTGCCGCTGCCGTTTTGGATGACGCCGGTAAAAGCCGTGCTGCTGTTGTTCCCGCCCGACGTGAGCGCAACGGTCCCTGGTGCGGTACTGGTGACCGTGCCGGCGCCCGCGAGCGATCCGATGACGTCGCTGAATCCGGCGAGATCGAACGTCGCTCCGGCGGCAACCGTCACAGCGCTGGCCGAGCCAATCGCGTTGGTGGTGCCGAGACGCAGCGTGCCGGCGTTGACCGCGGTCGCGCCCGTGTAGGTGTTGACGCCCGAAAGAAGCAGCGTTCCCGTGCCGGTCTTAGTGAGCGAGCCCGGGCCGGCGATGATGCCGCCATAGGTCAACGTCGTGGCCGGATCGGTCGAGATCGTGCCTGCCCCGGTCAAGGCAATCCCGCGATTGGCGGCGAGGGTGAAAGTGGCCGTGGTCCGGAGCGTGCCGCCGCCGAAGACGATTTTCCCGGGACTCGCCGCACCAGGAGCACTGCCGAGACCGGCATCGGCAGCAATCGCGATCGCGCCCGCGTTGATGGTCGTTACGCCCGTGTATGTGTTGGCGGCGCTCAAGACGACTGTGCCGGCGCCGCTTTTGGTCAACCCGCCGGCGCCGCTGATGACTCCACTGATCGTGAGCGTCGTCCCCGCATTACTGACTGTCACCGTGCGCGTCGCAGCGAACGAGACGGCAAAGCTGATCGAGTTCGTGCCGGCGGCACTGCTATCAGCCAAGCCCCCGGCGCCGAGCGTGATCGCTTTGTTGCTCAACGTGTAGCCGCTACCGTTGATGGTGATGGAATTGAAGGTCGCGTTATTGAGGATGTTGTTTGTGGCCAGGTTCGCCGCGCCGTTGGGAAACACGAGATTCTCGCCGCCCGTGCCTGACGGCGCGACGCCGCCCACCCAGTTGGCACCGACGCCCCAGTTGGCATTCTGGGCGCCCGTCCAGGTGAATGTCTGCCCCATGCCTGGCGCGACGATGCTGAACAGTCCGACGCCGACAAGCAAAGCGATCGCCAGCCTCCGTTTGGGCTGCGGAACGGGCGCGGCGATCGCGGATGCGGCACTGGATCTCACCTCGAGCAAGTCACCCTCATTCCTGCGGTGCGGGAGTCGCTATCGCACCCCGCAAGGCACGTACCTTGTGCCGGGCGCCGGCATCTTCCTTTCCTGAAGCGAGTTAACGACAAGCGCGGGGATGCGGCGTCCCACCGACGTTACCGAACGGTAACCGAGCCGGTATCACGAGTTCGACTCAGCGTCGGACGGGCTGGGCAATAGCCCGTACTTCTTGCGCTTCTCCCACAGGTTCTTGCGGGAGATCCCCAGCAGTTCGGCGGTGCGCTGGATGTCGCCGTTGGTCGCCTCGAGCGTCAGGCGAATGTACTCGCGCTCGGCATCGACCAGCGTGAGTCCCTTCGGCAAGCCGAACGTCTTCGTATCGCGCGGGCGCGCGGGGACGGGGTCGCGCTGACCTAACGGCGGGAAATCGGATCGCCTGAGGACCGGTCCGTCGGTGAAGATCATGGCCCGTTCGACCACATTGCGCAGCTCCCGGACGTTGCCGGGCCAATCCCACGTGGGGAGCGTCTCGAGCGCCGGGTCGTCGATGCGATCGACCTTCTTCTTGAA
>DATGVZ010000079.1:0-13039 GCA_035299765.1 Gemmatimonadales bacterium | reverse complement strand
TTCCTGCGCCGCCCACTGACCAATCGCGGCGGCCTGTACGACTGGTCGATGGTCCCGGCTGCGGTGCGTGGATTGCCGTTCGAACCGCCGCCGGTGACCGCGACCGTGCGCCTGTTCATCGGGGGCGAGCCGGTGACGCTGACGCGCGAAGTGGTCTATCGCTATCGCGACCAGGCGATCGGGGAAATCCGCCGGCCTATTTTCGTCACGCGCGATCTCGACGTCGCAATCACGCCCGATGAGCTGCTGTGGCCCATCGATGGTGGATCGCGCGAGCCGCGGCGCCTCACAGTCACCACCACGAACCGGACTCGCGGCCCGATCGCGGCTCGCGCAGCGGTAACTCCCCCCGCCGGCTGGCCCATCCCCGCCGCCGAGAGTCTCGCGTTGGCGCGCGAAGACGAATCGAAGAGTGTCACCGTGGCGGTCGCACCTCCGGCTGCGGACAGTCTCAAGCCGGGGACGTACGATGTTCGCGCGTCAGCGATGACCAGCGACGGAGGAGGCCGCAAGATTGATGGCTGGCTCGAGATCATCGACTATCCACACATCCGGCCGCGGGCGTTGTCCCACACCTCGGTGTCGCAAGTTCGGGTCGCGCGTCTTGTGCTGCCCGGACTCTCGCGCGTCGGCTACGTGCGCGGAGCGGCCGACCGCGTTCCCGAAGCACTGCTCGCGGTCGGTGTGCCGCTCGAGTTGATCGGTCCCGATTCTCTCGCTCGCGGCGACCTGTCGCGCTACGACGCGATCGTCATCGGCAGTCGCGCATACGAAACCGACCCGGCGCTCGTCGCCAACAACGGCCGACTGCTCGAGTACGTGAAGAACGGCGGCCTGTTGATCGTGCAGTACCAGCAGTACCCGTTCGTGGACGGCGGCTTTGCGCCGTACCCCCTGCACATCGCTCGGCCGCACGATCGGGTCACGGACGAAAACGCCGCGGTGACCGCGCTCGATCCCGCCCATCCGGTATTTCATTGTCCCAACGAGATCGGTCCGGACGACTGGCGCGGTTGGGTCCAGGAGCGTGGCCTCTACTTCGCGCACGACTGGGACACGACCTACGTGCCGCTGCTCGAGACACACGATCCGCCGCCGAATCCCCCGCAGGAGCTGAAGGGCGGGCTGCTCGTCGCCGCGGTTGGCCGCGGCACCTACGTGTACACGGGCTTGAGCTTCTTCCGGCAACTGCCGGCGGGTGTGCCCGGCGCATATCGGTTATTTGTGAACTTGCTGGGGCTGAAGCGGCGGAATGTTCCGTAAGCTGCTGGTGATGGGAGCGATCCTGCTCGGCGGCTGCTCGCGCGACCACCGCACTCCCCTCGTCATCTACAGCCCCCACGGCCGTGATCTGCTGTCGCTCTTCGAGCACCGCTTCGAGGCGCTGCATCCCGATGTCGACGTGCGTTGGCTCGACATGGGCTCACAGGATGTCTACGACCGCGTTCGCTCGGAGCGCGCTAATCCGCAGGCGGACGTCTGGTTCGGCGGTCCATCGCTGATTCTCGCGCCCGCCGCGCGCGATTCGTTGCTCGACTGCTTTCGTCCCGCGTGGGCCGGCGCGATTCCGGCGCGCGCGCGGGGGACCGGCGATTGCTACTTCGCCGCATACGAAACGCCGGTCGTCTTTCTCTATCCTGAGAAAGTCGTGCGTGCCGAAGATGCGCCGCAGGACTGGGACGATCTGCTCGATCCCAAGTGGACAGGGAAGATCATCATCCGCGACCCGCTCGCCAGCGGGACGATGCGGGCCGTGTTCGGATTCATCATCGAGCGCGGTCTCAAGCAAACGGGCGACACCGTCGCCGGTTTCGCCTGGCTGCGGCGACTCGATGGCCAGACGAAAGCGTACGAGCAAAACCCCGCGCTCGTGAGCGAGAGAATCGCCCGCCAGGAGGGGCTGGTGACGGTTTGGGATCTGCCCGACGTGTTGATCAGTCGCCGGCGCGGCATGCCCATCGGTTACGTCTTCCCGAAGAGCGGGACGGTCGCGATCGAGGATGAGATCGCCATCGTCCGTGGCGCGAAGCACCTGGCGGCCGCTAGGGGCTTCGTCGATTTCGTCGGCAGTCCCGAGATGCAGCTCGCCGCGGCGCGCGAGGTGTATCGACTGCCCGCCCGGCTCGATTTGCCCGCGGACTCGCTGCCCGACTGGGTGCGCGACGTTCGCCGCCGCATGGTGGTCGCGGACGTGGATTGGAATCTCCTCGCCGAGCACGGACCGGAATGGATGCGCTGGTGGGACCAGCACGTGCGCGGGACCGGACACCGGGAAGGAAGCCGGGGGAGCCGTCGTTGAGCGGCTTTCTCGAAATCCAGGCGATCGAAAAGCGATGGGGACACGGCGTCACGGTCGGTCCGATCACGCTCGACATCGCCCGCGGCGAAATCCTCGCCCTCCTCGGTCCTTCGGGCAGCGGCAAGACGACGATGTTGCGGTTGCTCGCCGGCTTCGAAACGGCGGACGGCGGAAGGATCGCCGTCGCGAGCGAAGATGTGACCGACGTTGCTGCTGCCCGCCGTCGCTTCGGGATGGTCTTCCAGCACTACGCACTGTTTCCGCACCTCGACGTGGGGCAGAACGTAGGCTTCGGGCTCCCGGGATCGAATGCGCGTGATGCGAAGGTCACCGCTGCGTTGAACCTCGTGGATCTCTCCGGCTTCGAACGGCGAAAGGTTCACGAGCTCTCCGGGGGACAACAGCAACGGGTGGCGCTCGCGCGCGCCCTCGCGCCGGAGCCGCGCGTGTTGCTGCTCGATGAGCCGCTGTCGAACCTCGATCCGACGCTGCGCGAGCGCACGCGCCGCGAGCTGCGGCAGCTTATCAAGCGCGTAGGGATCACCACCGTGTTTGTCACGCACGAGCAGGAGGAGGCATTCGACTTGGGCGATCGCGTCGCGGTGCTCAACGCCGGCCATCTCGAGCAGACGGGCTCACCGGAAGAGCTGTACGAGCACCCGTCCAGTCTCTTTGTCGCGACGTTCGTCGGACGCGCGAACGTGTTTCGCGGGGCAGCCGCGCGCGCACTCGGGTTGACGCGCGCTGATCACGTGCTCGTCGTCCGGCCGGAGCGCCTGCGATTCGGCGATGCCGGTCTCCCGGGCGTGGTGCGCGAGCGTCGCTACACCGGGTCCGCTGCGTTTTTCCAAGTCGAGGGCGACGACGGTCAGCGATTCGAGGTACTGGCCGAGCCGGAGGGCGCCCAGGTGGGGGCGCGCGTCTATGTGGAAGCGACTCGCGTGATCGCACTTCCAGACGGCGCGGGTGGTCGATGAATCGCGTTCGCAACGGCAATGCGGCAGCGCTGGCGATGACGCTGTTGCTCGCCTGGCTGGTCGTGTACCCGATTCTGATCGTCGTACTCGAAGCCGCGAACGGGCACGGCGCCTGGAGCGAGTTCTTCACACGGCCCGGCGAATGGGCCGCGTTGTGGGCAAGCGTCTGGATCTCCCTGGCGAGCGTCGCACTCGCGGCAGCAATTGGAATTCCGCTGGCCTTTCTCTTCGAGTGGTTCGATTTCCCCGGCCGCAAGACGCTCGGCGCCTTGATTGCGCTGCCGGTCGTGTTGCCACCATTCGTCGGCGTGATCGCCTTCCTCTTCTTGTATGGAGAGTCGGGATTCGTCACGCGTGCGTTGCAAACGGTGCTCGGACTCGAGCAGGCGCCGTGGCGGCTGCAGGGGCCGCTCGCCATTCTCCTCGTGCACGCGTACTCGATGTACGTCTACTTCTATCTGTTCACGCGCGCCGGATTGGCCAAGCTCGACGTGTCGATGCTGGAAGCCGCGCAGGCGCTCGGCGCCAATCGCCGCGCCACGTTGTGGCGCGTGATCGTCCCGCTCCTCCGTCCCTCGTTGGTCGGCGCCGCCATCCTGACGTTCATGACCGCGCTCGGCTCGTTCAGCGCGCCGTACATCTTCGGTGGCGGCTTTCGCGTGATGACGACGCAGATCGTGGCGACGAAACTGAACGGCGACCTGCCGCTCGCCATGGTCGAGACCGTGGCGCTCGCCGTCGTCGCGGTGGTTGGCCTGGCGATTCTGCGACGCACGGAAGGCGACGACGTGCTCGTGGCGCTGGGGAAGGGTGTCGCACCGCAGCGCCGGCCGATCCGTCGCAGGAGCGCGCGGATGCTCGCGACGGGCGCGGGGTGGGGGTTTGCGGTCTTGCTGTTGCTTCCGCACCTGACGCTGGGCCTGGTATCGCTCGTGCCGTACGGCGCGTGGACGACGCAGATCCTCCCGCCGGTGATCAATTTCGCCAACTACCGGCGCCTGTTTTCCGAGGCCGAGCGTCTCCGGCCGCTGCTCAATTCCTTGTGGATGGCGGCGGCGAGTACCGCGCTCGCCGTCGTGCTGGCGCTCGCCGCCGGGTGGCTCGTGGTCCGGCGTCGGGTCGTGCTGCGTCGCGTGATCGAGGGACTGCTCGCACTGCCGTGGGCGCTTCCGGGGACGGTCTTCGCGATTGCGCTGGCGATCACGTTCAGCGTGCATGCGCCGCTCGAGCTGCGATTCGTGCTGGTCGGCACGGCGCTGATTCTGCCGCTCGCCTACCTCGTGCGCGCGTTGCCCCTCACCGGCCGCGCGCTGCTCGCGTCGTATCGCCAGCTCGACCCGTCGCTCGAGGAAGCGGCCGCGAGTCTCGGCGCGGGCCGCTGGCGCACATTGGCCCGGGTCACGCTGCCACAGCTCTCGCCCGGCCTCATGGCCGGCGCCAGTCTCGCATTCGTCGCGGCGCTCGGAGACCTCGTCGCGTCAATCGTGCTCTACACGTATGAAACCCGTCCCATCTCGATAGAAATTCTCTCGAGTCTCCGGCTCGACGAGATCGGCGTCGCCGCGGCGTTCGGCGTCGTGGTGATGGTTGCCAGCGCGCTCGTGCTGGGCATTGGAGCGAGGCGATGAAGCGACTCTCGGTGCTGATGGCGGTCTGTTTCGTGGACATGCTCGGTCTCATGCTGGTCGCGCCGCTCATGCCGTTCTACGCGACGCGCATGCATGCGCCCGAATGGATGGTGGGATGGCTGATTTCCTCGTTCGCCGTGGCGCAGCTCATCTCGTCACCGGTTTGGGGCAAGTTCTCTGACCGATATGGCCGGCGACCCGCGATGCTCATCGGGCTTTCGGCATCGGCTCTCGCCTACGTGGTTTTCGGGTTCGCGAGCAGTCTCTGGATGTTGTTCGCGTCACGGATCGTCCAGGGTCTCGGTGGAGGCACTACCGGTGTGGCGCAGGCGTACGTCGCCGACACGATGGCTCCCGCCGAGCGAGCGAAGGCGCTGGGATGGATTTCCGCCGCGACCAGCGCCGGCGTGCTGATCGGGCCCGTCATCGGCTCGGTCGCCCGCAGCTTCGGGACCGAAGTGCCCGGGCTGGTGGCTGCTGGGCTCATGCTGCTCTGCGTCGTCTTCGCGTGGCGCTGGCTGCCCGAATCGCGCATCCACCACACGCACACGCCGAGCGGGCAGCAGCTCCCGCCGGGGCGGACGATCAAGCAGGCCCTGTGGGAGATTGTCGAGCATCCGTCGGCGCCGGCGAATCGCGTGATCTGGATCTATGTCGTCGGCATGCTGGCGCTCAATGTCGTCATCGGGGTGATGGCACTGTATTTCAAGGACGTCTATGGCGTGACCGAAGAGACCATCGGCTACTTCTTCACGATCTTCGGGGTCGTCGGAGTCCTCATGCGCTTTGGATTGGTGGGCTGGTTTAACCAGCGCTTCGGCGAGATCCGAACGATGCAGATGGGCACGATCTCGCTCTTTCTGGGGTTGGCGCTGATGCCGCTTCCCGCGACGATCCTGCCGCCGGGGCCGGCGATCGTCGTGTTCATTCTGTTTCTGACCCTGGTTCCGGTGGGCACGGCGCTGCTCTTTCCCGCCTCGACGTCGCTCGTCAGTCAGCGGGTGCCTCGCCACGAATTGGGCTTGGTGATGGGCGCGCAGCAGACGCTGCGGGGAATCGCGAGCATCGTGGGTCCCGTCGGTGCCACGCTTGTATTCGACCAACTGGGACACGGCGTGCCGTTCCTCATTGCCGCGGTCGTCGTCGCGATCGCCGGGCGGATGGCATTCCGGGAACGACCCGACGAGCCGGTGGCGGCAACGGCCTGAGAGCGGCTACTTTCTGGCCATGATCCTCGCCGCCGGTGTCGCGCTCGCCGCAGTCACTGGTTCCATGACTCCCGCACCATCCCGGCCCAAGTTGGTTGTCGTCATCACAGTCGATCAGCTGCGTCCGGACTATCTGAATCGCTGGAAAACACAGCTCACGGGCGGGCTGGGGCAGCTCCTGACCGAAGGCGCGGTGTTCACCGACGGATACCAGGATCACGCCATTACGGAAACGGCGCCTGGGCACTCGACGATTCTTTCGGGGCTGTGGCCGGCGCACACGGGCATCATGCGGAACTCACAGGGTGTGCAGGATTCGCTTGCGCCGCTGATCGGCACGAGTGGGCCGGGCGCCTCGCCCCGGAGGTTTCGTGGCACCACGCTCGTTGATTGGCTGAAGGCATCGGATCCGAATGCCCGCGCCCTGTCGGTCAGTCGCAAGGACCGCGGCGCGATTCTCCCGATCGGCCAGGCGAAGGAGCAGGTCTACTGGTATCAGTCGGGCATCTTCACGACGAGCAGGTACTACTCCGACACGCTCCCGGCGTGGGTGCAGACCTTCAATGCTCGGCATCTGCCGTTCCAGGCGGCGAACACGACTTGGACGCTGCTGCTGCCGGACAGCGCCTATAAAGAGGAAGACAACGAGCCGTGGGAGAATGGTGGGCACGACGTCGTGTTTCCGCACCGTCTCCCCGCCGATAGCGTGCGCGCGGCCGCGGCGATCATCGGCGTCCCGGCGATGGACTCACTCACGCTGCTGTTTGTCCTCGAAGGGTTCGAGGCATTGCGACTCGGCCGGAAAGGCACCGACATCCTCGCGGTCAGTCTTTCGACCACTGACGCGATCGGCCATGCGTTCGGTCCGGACTCGCGAGAAATCCACGATCAGGTGTTACGGCTCGACCGCTATCTCGCGTGGTTCCTGAAGCGCGTAACCGACCGGGTCGGGCGTGACAACCTCGTCGTCGTCCTGACGGCCGATCACGGCGTCACATCGCTGCCCGAGCGGACGCGCGCCAAGACGGGCGCGCCGGCGTATCGCGTGCAGCTCGATACGCTCATCAGCGCGGTGAACCACGATCTCGATCGGCTGGCGGGTGCGGCGGGCGGGGCGGGGACATCGCGGGAGTGGCTCGGGTTCGATACCGGCATGCTGTTTCTTCAAGACAACGGGCGTTTCGCGGCGGTGGGCGTGAAGACGGACAGCGTGCTCGATGCGCTCACGACGCGCATCCTGCGCGTTCAGGGCGTGGCGCGCATCATCAAGCCGCCGGACCTGGCACGAGCGGATACCGCCTCCGACCCGATTGCGCGGCGCTGGCTGCATCAGCTTTCGCCGGACGCGGGCGTTGTGCTCACCGTGACGCTACAGCCGGGCTCGATCTGGGATCCGGGCAGCTCGCTCATTGCGATGCACGGCCAGCCCTCCGATGACGACGCGCATGTGCCGATTATTTTCTGGGGCCGCGGCATCAATCGCGGGACCTACGCGGGACGCATGAACACGGTCGACATCGCGCCGACGCTGGGCGTGCTGCTCGGCGTGACACCGCTGTCGCTCATCGACGGCCGCGCCCGCACTGACGCGCTTGCGCCCAGAGATTAGGCGTGGCCGAGAAGCAATCCCCGAACCAGATCCGCCGCATCGAAGAGCTTCAGGGCTACGTCCGTACGTTGGATCACCTGAAGAAGCTGATCGCGGAGCTCGAATCCAATCGCGCGGCTAAACCGAAGATCGTCGATGGCATCTGCGGAAACATCGCGCGCGACTTATCGCACATGCGGCAGCGCGCGCTCACCAGCAACCTGGGGACGCTGCCCGACGTAGCCGGCCAGCTGGCCATCGTCGCCGGCCGTGCCGGGACCGGCCTCAACATGAAGATTCGCGCGCTCGGCGACGGGATGAACAATCTGACGATGCAGCTCGATCAGGCGCTCAAGATGGCGCACGAGGCCAAGCCCGAAAAACCCGCAGAGAAAAAGCCATCCTAGCCATCAGCTGTCGCGCGCTTTCCAAGCGCTTCGGCGACGTCGTGGCGGTCGCCGGCGTCGACTTGACCGTGGCGAGCGGCGAGTGCTTCGGCCTGCTCGGTCCCAACGGGGCGGGCAAGACCACGACCATCGAAATCCTCGAGGGGTTGACGCCGCAGGACACCGGCGACGTCGAGATCCTCGGCACGCCGTGGCGTGAAGGAGCCGCAGGACGCGCGCTGCGCGAGCGGCTGGGCATTCAGCTGCAGGAAACGCAGCTCGCCGACAAGCTCACCGTCGCAGAGACACTCGCGGTGTTCCGCTCATTCTATCGTCAATCGCACACGGTGGACGAAGTGCTGGCGCTCGTCGAGCTGGAAGAAAAGCGGCGAGCGCGCGTCGCGACCTTGTCGGGAGGGCAAAAGCAGCGCCTGGCGGTCGCCTGCGCGCTCGTGAGCAAGCCCGAGCTGTTGTTTCTCGATGAGCCGACCACCGGCCTCGATCCGCACTCGCGGCGCCAGCTCTGGGAGATCATTCGGGGCTTCCGCGCCGCCGGCGGCACGGTGCTGCTCACGACCCATTACATGGAAGAGGCGGAGCGTCTGTGCGACCGCGTTGCGATCATGGATCACGGAAAAGTGATCGCGCTGGGCACGCCGCGCGCGCTCATCGCATCGCTCGGCGCCGAGCATGTGGTCGAGTTCGCGCTCATCAATGGAACGCCCGATGATTTGATGGATGCATTGCGAGGCCTGAGTGGCGTTACTGCGGTGCGACCGGGCACCGGCGTTCTCGCGCTGACCGTGACCGAGCTGCATCGGACGCTCCCGGCATTGTTGACGTTGCTCCAGCGGCGCGGTCTGGAGCTCTCGTCGCTCACCACGCACCACGCGACGCTCGATGATGTCTTCGTCGCGCTCACGGGACGGCAACTCCGTGATACGTGAGCATCCGATGTTCCAGCTGGCGCTCGCGCGGATGCGCGAGTTCTATCGCGAACCCGAAGCGGTGTTCTGGGTCTTCGGGTTTCCGATTGTGCTGGCGTTTGCGCTCGGTCTCGCCTTTCGGAACACCGGCCCCGCCAAGCTGCAGGTCGGCGTCACTGCCGGACCGGGGGACCGCGCGCTCGTGGCCGTGCTCGATGCATCACCGCGACTCATCGCGACCGTGCTCGACAGCGCGACCGCACGCACTCGTCTGCGGACCGGCCGCATCGCGTTGCTCATCGTGCCGGGCGATCCGCTGGTCTATCGATACGATACCACCCGCACCGAGAGCGGGCTCGCGCGCCTCCAAGTGGATGAAGTCGTGCAGCGAGCGCGCGGCCGAAAGGACGTCGCGGCGGTTCGGGACGATCGTGTCGTCGCGCCGGGGTCACGCTACATCGATTTCCTGATTCCCGGCCTGCTCGGCATGAATCTGCTGGGCAGCGGCATCTGGGGCGTCGGGTTCTCCGTCGTGCAAGCGCGTCAGAAGAAGTTGCTCAAGCGGTACATGGCGACGCCGATGAAACGCAGCCATTACCTCCTGAGCTTCATTCTTTCGCGCCTCGTGTTCTTGATTGTCGAGATCGCTTTTCTGGTAGGATTCGGATGGCTGATGTTCGGCGTCGCGGTCCGCGGCTCGCTCGCGACGCTGGGCGGCGTCGCAATCTTGGGCGCGTTTGCTTTCGCCGGACTGGGACTGCTCGTCGCGAGCCGGGCGCGGACGATCGAGGGCGTGTCGGGATTGATGAACCTCGTGATGCTCCCGATGTGGATCCTGTCGGGGACCTTCTTCTCCTATTCCCGCTTCCCCGACGCCATGATCCCGTTCGTCAAGGCGCTGCCGCTGACCGCGTTGAACGACGCGTTGCGCGCGGTCATGATCGACGGCGCGGCGCTCGCAACGCTGAGCGTCCCACTCGCAATCGTGATCGCGTGGGGCGCCGTCAGCTTTGTCGTCGCACTGCGGATCTTCCGTTGGCGGTGAGCCGCTAAGGCGTCACGATCACGACGCCCATCATCACGGTCGGGTGCACCGTGCAGTGGTAGGGGAACGATCCCTGCATTCCAAATGTCTTGCTATAACTCGCCCCCGACGTCGGGTTGCCGTACGAATCCACACCGGGCGGGCCGAGCGTGCCACTGTCAAACGAACCCCCGTCAGCCGTGGCCGTGTGCCCGTACGTTCCCATATTGGTCCACTTTACGGCATTTCCGGTCTTGATCCTCACCGTATCGGGCCCATAGCGGTATTCGGCGATTGAGACGTCCGACGTGATCGGGGGAGGTGGCGCAGGGGGAGGTGGGGGCCCTGGCGGCGGTGCGGGCGGAGGACTGGAGGAGTATGAGGTGCTGGAGCCGCACGCAACCGTGAACGCGAGGAACAAACCGTAACGCAGGCGCATCGGCCACTCCCGTTTGCGGGTTATCTCGAACATCACCCGTTGGCACCCGGAACGCCAGCGCCGGCTTAACTATCCGGCCGGAACAGTGCGGCCAGTCGTCTTAGGAAGCCGCCCAGCGCCCCCCTCACTGCGGCGTTGAACGCCCCCGCCGAATGGAACCGCTCGTTCGGATCGCTGCGCAACGCGCGTCGCAGTACGTCCTCGAGCTCACGCGGAACGTCACGGCGCTCGGTGTTGAGCGGAGGCACGTCGTCCGTCGTTTGGCGAGCCAGAATCTGCTCCGGCGTCTTGCCGCTGAACGGCGGACGGCCGAGCAGTGCGAAGTAGATCGTCGCCGCGAGCGAATAGAGGTCGGCGCGTTGATCCACGCGCTCGCCGAGGAGCTGTTCCGGTGCGGCGAACTGCGGCGTCCCGCTGCGCGACGTCGCGCCGCCGAACCGCGCTCCCCCCCGTAGCGCCAAGGCGAGTCCGAAATCGGTGATGCGCAGCCGCCCATCCGGCTCGATCAACATGTTTTCAGGTTTCAGATCGCGGTGAATCAGCCCGACGCTATGCGCGTGTTCGAGCGCGGAGAGGCCCTCTTTGAGCAAGCGCTCGGTTTGCTCGAGCGAGAGGGTGCCGTGCCGCTGCACAACCTGCCCGAGGTTCGAGCCGGGGACGTATTCCATCGAGTACCAGGTGAGTCCCGCCCGGCCCATAATGTCGTAGATGCTGACGATGTTCGGATGGCGGAGCCGTGCGGCGAGCTGCGCTTCGCGCCGGAACCGCTCCAGGACGCCAGGGTCGGCGGTGAGTGAAGGATGCAGGACCTTGATCGCGACGTCGCGCTCGAGCGCGAGGTCCCGGGCGCGATACACGCGTCCAAACCCGCCGGTGCCGATCTCCTCGAGCAATTCGTAGTCGTCGCCCAGCGCGCGCCGCAACCGGCGCTCGAATCCCGATTCGGTCACGGTCGGCGCGGCGGCGGGCACCTGGAACGTCCCGGCGTCGCTGACGAAATCTTCGAGCATTTCGGTCGCCGTGTAGTAGCGCTCTCTGGGAGTCGCGGAAAGTCCGCGCACGATCACGCGCTCAACGGCGGCCGGTATCGCCGCACGCAGCTGGCGCGGTGGCTTGATGCGACCCGGATTGAGATCCGGAGGCATGCCGGTGAGGGCCGCGTAGATATTCGCGCTCGCCGTGTACACGTCGCTCGAGGGGTCGCCCGGTTCGGCCGCTCGTACCTCCGGCGCCATGAACGCCGTTGTCGGATCGTCGGTAGCCGGGGCCTCGAGGTACGGCAGGCACCAATTCGAATAGCGCAGATCGGTGATGACGCCTTGGCCGCCCGTATTGATCATCAGCGTCGACGGCCCGATGCGGCGCATGATGATGCCGCGCGCGTGCGCGTGCTCCAAGGCGGACAACAAGTCGCGAATCAACGACATGGACTGCGGAATCGGGCGCGGGCCACGCCGCAGCGCGTCCGCAAGACTCTCCCCCTCGACCCAGTTGGCCGTGCGATAGGCGAACGTCCCCATCTCTCCGGCGGCGTACACGTGTCGGATCGCGGGATGATCGAGGGCCGCGAGCGTCTCCGTCTCGCGCAGAAACCATGCGCGTCCCGGGTTGCCGGCGGCGCCCAGATGGACGCGGACAGCCACCGGACGTTTCAACACGCGATCCCATCCATGATAGAGCGCGCGCTCGGCGGATAGCGCGACCAGGTTGTCGAGCCGAAAGGCAGGCTCGAGCGCGCGCCGCGCCTCGTCAAGTAGATCGGTCGGTGGGCTCGTCGACGTCACGGGCGGGAAATGTAGCGACTGCGTTTGGCTGGCACGAATCACACGCGAGTCCCAAATTGGGTCGCATGGACGACCGGCAGCCCTTCGATCAGCGCCATCGCCTGGAGCGCCGGGTGCGGCCCGATCGGCGGACCGGACTGGATCGGCGCATCATCGAGCGACGGCAGCGCGCTAATATCGTGTTGGTCGAGCGTCGCGGACTGACCGAACGGCGCGGTCGCGTCAAGCGTCGCTCTCCGACCCCACGCCGCCAGTTGAAGGATCGTCGTGGCTCGGGGCTGAAGTTCTGAGGCTGGTCGATCGGGCCTCGGGTGAGACGGTCGCGGAATCCCGCGGCTCGCCCGTGCGTTTTGGCCGCGAGGCGGATGCAACGGTCACGGTGCATGGCGACGCCGCGAAGGTCGTCTCGGCCCGCCACGCCGAGCTGCGCGTTGAAGGCAACGCCTGGCTGCTCGCCGACCTGGGAAGCCGCAACGGCACGTATCTCAACGGCAACCGCATCACCGGGCCCACGCCGGTCTCCCAGGGCGATGTGATTCGTCTCGGTGAGTCCGGCCCCGAATACCGCGTGGCCGCGATCGCTGGTTCGCTCGACGCGACGCTTCCTGAGCATCCCGGGATCCGGGCAGCGCCGGCGGAGGTGCGCGCCTATGGCGTCACTTTGCTGGCGACCGCGACCGGCAAGCGGTACGACGCGCGCGGCACCCGCATCCGACTGGGGCGGGGAAGAGAGTGCGAAGTCCAACCCGTCGCAGCCAACGACACGATCGTGTCGCGGAT
>DATGVZ010000078.1:0-18210 GCA_035299765.1 Gemmatimonadales bacterium | reverse complement strand
CCCCCCCGCCGTTCCCGCCCAATTCGCGCGCGAGCGCGCGCGCCCGCGCGGCGACCGCGGCTACGTCCAGCGCATGCGCTGTGGCGAACGCGATCTGATCGAGCGCGATGAGCAGCTCGCGCAGGTCACGGAGGGGAGCGTTGGGCTTCGTGCGCTCGACAACGGCCAGACACTCCGACGTGCTCAACGCTTCGTGTGCCTCGGGAATGGCATGCGCCACAGAGATCCGCAGGTAGTAGGCGGCGCGGGCCGCGACCGCCTTCGGCTCCCCCGCGGCGAGCCAGCGCTCATCGGCAACGGCGGACCCGACCTCCGGCCCACTGGCGGCGAGGACTTTCTTTGGAGATCGACGGCGCCAGGCGATCAGGATGACCAGCGCGCCGGCCGCGAACAGCGTCGCGAGCACAACGGGAATGATGCTCTCTCGCTGGAGCCGCAGCGGGCCGAGCGAGGGCTGCGGGGCGGGCGCTTTCACGCTGTCGGGAATGACGCTAGCAACTCGGAACGTTGCCGCGCCGCCGGCGAGCGAATCGGCCGTGCCGTCGGGACCGAGGCGCCAGAGCGGCGGCATGTCGACCGTCATGAGTCCAGGCGTCCAGGCGACGATCGCGTACCGCACGATCCAGTGCCCCGGAGTCGACGTTGCCAGCACGGTTGCATCCGTGAGCGGCTCGGTCTGCGAGCCCGATGGCAACGTCCCGGCGCGGATGCGCCAGCCCGTCGGCGCGGAGATGGTGCGCTCGATGCGGATCGTATCGCCGACTGTCGGTTGATTCGGCGCGACGATCCAACCATCCGCCTGGATCATCAGTAGCAACAGAACGATCATCGGCTCAGCCGTCTCGCTCGCTCGGCGAACGCCCGCCGCAGCGGCACGCCGTAGGGAATGGTCGTTTGCAGCGCCACGCGATCGACGCCCGCCTGGACCAGCTTGCGCGTGCGCTCCTGTTGCATCCGCTCCGCCGCCATGCGAATGCGGGTCCGTGTCGGGGCATGGCTCGTGTCGACGAGCAGGCGCTGCGACGTCTCGGCATCCTCGAGCTCCACCCACCCGGCATCGGGAAGATCGTACTCGCGTGGATCGTCGATCGTGATTGCCACGACTTCGTGACGCGCTGCGAGTTGACTGAGCGGGTCCTCCCACTCTAGGGCCCTGAAGTCCGAGAGGACGACCACGATGGCGCGGTGTCGCAGCAACTTCGCCGCATAGCTCAGCGCTCCGCCGAGGTTCGTGCCCCGGCTGCGGGGAGCGAACGCCACGAGGTCGCGGATGACTCGGAGCGCGTGGGGGCGGCCCTTCGCGGGTCGCACCACATATTCCGGAGCGTCGGCGAAGAGCAGCGCCCCGACGCGGTCGTTGTGTCGCGCGGCGGCGAGCGCCAACACGGCGGCGACCTCCACCGCGAGCCCCGCTTTGGTGTAGGGGCGGCCGAAGTGCAGCGAACCGGACTGGTCCACGATCAGGAGGAGCGTGAGCTCGCGCTCTTCCATGAACGTCTTGACGAAGGGATGACCCATTCGCGCCGAGACATTCCAGTCGATTGACCGGAAGTCATCGCCCTGCTGATAGGCGCGGACTTCCGCGAACTCGATCCCTTGGCCGCGGAAGACGGACCGGTATTCGCCCGAGAACAGGGTGCTGACGAGGTTACGAGTCCGGAGCTCGATCCCCTTCACCTGCTTGAGCACGTCCGTGGTCACGGCCCGGCGGCGCGCCTGGACCGGGGACCTCACCGCCTTGCGGCGCTCTGGTCCTTCGTACTTCACGGCACGCCGACCGCCTCGAGGATCTTCGTGATCACGTGGTCGGTGTCCACGTCCTCCGCCTCGGCTTCGAACGTGAGCAGGATGCGATGACGTAGAACGTCGAAGGCCATCGCCTTCACGTCCTCCGGCACGACGAACGCGCGACCGCGCAGATACGCGTGCGCGCGGGCGGCCTGGGCGAGATAGATGGACGCGCGCGGCGACGCCCCGAACGCGATGAGTGGCTTCAGCTCGGCCAGTCCCACGTTCTGCGGCTCGCGCGTGGCGCGCACGGCATCGACGATGTAATCCACGACCTTCTGATCCATGAACACCTCGGCGATGGCGCTGCGCGCGGCCAGAATGTCGTCGGCTTCGGCGACGCGCTGCACTTCGATCGGCCGGCCCGACGCCATGCGGCCGACGATCTCTTTCTCCGCGTCGCGCGACGGATAACCGACGCGGACCTTCAACATGAAGCGATCGAGCTGCGCTTCCGGCAGCGGATACGTGCCCTCATGCTCGATCGGGTTCTGGGTCGCGAGCACGAGGAACGGCTCGCCGAGGAAAAACGTCTCTCCGCCGATCGTGACTTGTTTCTCCTGCATCGCTTCGAGCAGGGCGGACTGGACCTTTGCCGGCGCGCGATTGATCTCGTCCGCCAGCACGAGGTTCGCGAACAGCGGGCCCTTCTTGGGATAGAACTCCTGTGACCGCTGGTCGAACACCATCGTCCCGATCACGTCGGCCGGCAGCAGGTCGGGCGTGAACTGAATGCGCGAGAAGCTGATGCGCAGGCACTCCGCCACGGTCCGCACCGCCAGCGTTTTCGCGAGCCCAGGCACCCCCTCGAGCAGGATGTGGCCCCCGGTGAGGAGCCCGATCAACAGGCGCTCCACCATGACCTCCTGGCCCACGACGCGCTTCGCAACTTCACGCGTGATGGTCTGGGTCAGCGCCGCGTCACTCGTCTTTACGGCTCGTGTCGTCATCGCAGCGAAGCCTCTGCGGCACGCTTCACCGTCAGCTCCTTGTCACGAGAGTAGAGCTCCAGCAGCGCTTTCGCCTCGACGCGATCGAGGTGCGCCAGCCCTTCAATCGCCGCGGCGCGCACGAACGGTGTGCGCCGCGGGCGGCCACCGGGCTCTGCGTAACGCGCCAGCACTTCCAGCGCTTCCGGGGCGCCGAGCTGGCCGATCGCTTTCAGCAACGCAGCCAATACCCCTTCGTCTTTCTCCTGCTCCAGCCGCCGCACCAGGACGGTCGTGGCGCCGACCTCGCCTGCGGCCGCAATTGCTCGCGCCGCCGCGGTACGCACGAGTACCGATTCATCCTTGAGCGCGGGCATCGCGGGCCGTGATATCTCGCGGCCACCGAGCTCCGCCAGACCCAGCAATGCCGCTTCGCGGACGCGCTCATCGCCATGACGCGTCAGGTCGATAAGCAATGGCGCGACCTGCGGACTGCCGCTCAGCCCGAGAAATTCCGCCGCCGCGGCGACGACTTCAGGAACCTTGTTCCCGACCTCGCGCTGCAGGACTTCGACGGCGCGCTCGCCCGCTTCCCGCATCGCGGCACGATACGCTTCCCGCAGCTCCGGCGCGGCCTGCAGGTAGGCATCGACGACGAGCCCGGCCGACACCGCGCCGAGGGCGCCCACCGCATGAACGAGATGCGCGCGCTCGGCGGGCGGCACGCGCGGCTCACCCAGCCGCGTCACCATACGCTCCACAATAGCCTCGTCTGCAAGCGCCCCCGCCACTTCACCGATGGCTTCCTGAATCTCCGGATCCTGGATCTTGCCGAGCGAGCGATCGAGACCGGCGACGACCTCCGCGATCGCCCCAATGTCACGAAGCCCAACCAGGGCGGGAGTCAAACGCCGCAGGTGTTCAATCGTGGCACGTTGTTCGTCGGCAGCCGATGCCGCCTGCAACGCCACCACGGCACGTCTCGCCTCGACGTCGGCCGGGAGAGCCTCGAGCCGAAACGCCGCACCCTCGCTGGCGGGCGTCGGCATTTCTGCCGCTGACCGGACGGGCGGCGAGGCAGGCGGCGGCGCAGGGGCGGCTGCGGGAGCGACTTCGCCGAGCACGCGCGAAGCCGAAAGCCGTTGACTCGCGCGCCGGCCCAGCGTGACCGTGATCCGGCCCAGGACACCATCATCGGGCGACACATTGCCGACCGCCACGCCGAACAATCCCAGCCAGTGCTCCGGCGTCGCACCCGGATTGACCTGGATCCCTCGAACGCCGCGCGCGAACAGCAACCCGGCCAGCTCCGCGACTTGCGTGTTGCGTGGAAGCAGGTGTTGGCCGTGCCAGTGCAATCCGGTTGCGCCGATCTTCCAGTCAACCGTTCCCAGCGCCGCGAGCGCCGGTAACGCGTTGGTGATCTGGCGCATCGCTTCGAGCACCGCCGGATGCGAGGGCGGATACAGGCGCGTGAGCCGGAACGTCGTTCCGATCGCGCCCAGCGCGCGGTCCACCGCTCCCGTGTCGATCGCCATGCTCAGCGCTTGATTCGCGCCCCCTTCTCCTCGACGGTGAACACCCACGTGGCAAAGCGCGACGGCTCGATCGGGTCATCGGGACCGATCGCATTCCAGTCGAAATCGCTGCCCGAGCTTTGCGGACCCGCAGCGCGTCGCTGCGCCTCGTCGACCATCGCGGCCGCGCGCTTGACCCAGACACCGAATTGCTCGGGGCGCAGATCGACCCAACCCCGCGGCGCCACCTGCAATGGATCGCAATCGGGGCCGGCCGCACCGGACGAAGCGGGCGTCACCACGACGAAACTGCCGCGCAACACGTGCTTGCCGTCGGGTGCCACGATCGGCAGACCCACGGAGATAATGTGCTGCCTCAGCGGCGCGTCGTCTTGCAGCAGGCGATAGGCTTCGGCCGCCAGGCCCTTGGGGTCGCTCTGCGCCAGCGCCCCAACGCTGCTGCGCAGTAGCCGGCAGAGATACGCCTCGTACAAGAGCTTAGTGAGCCGCGGCGGACCCAGCATCTCGTAGGCGACGCCACGATCGGCATGGCGCTCCTCGAGCGCCCTGAGGCGTCCGACGGCATTGCGGCGCAGGACGCCCGCGCGATAGGTCGGGCCCGCCGTGGCGGCGTCGAGCGCGGCGACCACGTCCTTCCCCGTCGCCCGTCCCTGCAGCTCCATCATCACGTAGTCGGCAACTTCCTCCGGCGTGATGAATTCCATTTGCCCGAGCGCGGTGACGGTCTCGAATTCATCGCGAGCGAAGAGTCCGTTCTCGCCGACATCGATGTAGACGCCGTTCAGCGACCGGCCGAGCTCGCGCCAATGGCGAGCACCGGCCTTGAAGGCGTCCTTGATCGGCACGGGCGCTTCACAATCGACGAGCGGGATCGGTTTGCCCTTGCGGCGCACGGGGCCGTAAGCGACTTCGCGCCACGCGATCGTCGCGGTGGGCTTCACCTCGACCGTCGCCGGGGCGTCCGGCGTGCGTCCCAGCAGAAACAGCAGCATGGAATGCGCGCCGGCGACCGCCGACTTCGTGAGCAAGGTGCGGCTCGGTCTTTCCTCCGAATGCGTGTACGGGATGTTGAACCCCATGCCGCCCGTGCCGCTCGTCCCGATTTTTACGTAGGCCTTCGTGCCGGCGCGGCGCAGCCCTTCGGTGATGATCTGCGCATGACGAATGAGCTGTGGCATCGTGAGCTTCAGCAGATGCTGTTCCACCGCAGCCTGGTTCGCCGTGCCGTGCTTCGCCTGATCCAGCAGCTCACGCGCGCTCTGAAAGATGTCCTGATACGCGAACGCGGTCGCGGTATTGATGCTGTCCACGACCGCGTCTGGTCTGTATCGGAGCAGGAGCTGAAACAAGAGATTGCGCTCCAGGACCTGCTCCGTGAGATCGCCGAGCAGGTCGCCCAGCAGCAGCGCGCGATGCTCCGCGCTCGCCATCACGGTCGACACATCGAGGCGAGCCACCGGCTCCGGCATGAAGACGTTGCCCGACTCCACTTCGATGGCCGTCGAATTCCGGTACGGCTCGAGCGTCTTGGCGGCCGCGCGCACCTCGTCGTCGAACAACGCGACGAGCACCAGCCGGCGGGGCGGCTGCGGCACTTCGAGCAACCGGCGCGCGACCGCGTGGCCCACCAGGCCACTGCCGCCGAGCAGCATCACCGTTCGGTCAGCGAGATCCATGGAGTCGCTCGATCGCTCCGATTTCCGCCCGCGTCAGCTCGCGCCAGCGCCCTTCTGCCAGTTTGCCGAGCCGCACGGGCCCGTAGGCGACGCGATGCAGCCATTCGACCTTGAGATCCAGCGCCTCGGCGAGGCGGCGCACGATCCGCTGGCGGCCCTCGGCGAGCGTAATCTCGACTTCGACCGACTTTCCCGCTGGTCGGACGCGGGACTCGACCACGCGCACCGCGCGCCTGTCGATCACGATCCGCTGCGCGAGCGCAGCACGGACGCCCGCCGCATCGGCGCCATGAACGGCCAGCCAGTAGGTTCGCGGGACTTCGTAGCGAGGATGCATGAGCCGGTTGGCTGCGTCACCATCCGTCGTCAGCAGCAACAAGCCCGACGTCATGACGTCCAGGCGTCCAACGTACGTGAGACCCGGCACCTTGGGGAGGAGGTCGAACACGGTACGCCGCCCTTCGGGATCAGAGCGACTGACGACGTAGCCGATCGGCTTGTTGAGTGCGAGCCAGGTGGTCCGCGCGGCGGCGCGAACGGCGCGGCCGTCGACCGTGATCCGCTGCACGCCGGGATCGACGCTCATCCCGATGGTCGCCGCTGTGCCGTCGACGCGGACGCGCCCGGAGCGGATCAAGTCTTCCGCTTTGCGGCGGGACGCGACGCCCGCGCGCGCCAAAGCGCGCTGCAGGCGCATCAAGGTCATTCGGGTTCGTCGACTGGCGTGGGGCGCCGGAGGGCGACCGACAGCTCCTCGAGCCGCGGCAAGTCCTCCAGGTCCTTCAGTCCGAGAATCTCCAGGAACGGTGGCGTGGTGCCGTACAGCAGCGGCCGCCCCAACCCTTCGCCGCGCGTGACGACTTCGATCAGACCGCGCTCGACCAGCTTGTCCATCACGGCGCTGGAATCGACGCCGCGGATTTCATCGACCTCGAGGCGTCCGACCGGCTGCCGATAGGCGATGATCGCGAGCGTTTCGAGCGCCGCCGGCGACAGGCGACGCGGCCGCAGCGCAAACTGCGCGCGCTCGATGGTCTCGGCATACTCACGGCGGGTGAGGAACTGCCACCCCTCCGCAATCTCCACCAGCTCGACGCCGTGCTCATCGCCGTACGCCGACCGAAGGGCGGCGAGGGCGGCACGGACAGCAGCTTCGCCGGCCTCGGGCTCGAGCGACGCCAGCTCGTCGAGCGTCAGCGGGCGCGACGCCGCGAACAGCGCGGCTTCAAGCAGCTTCGCGAGCGGTTGCACGCTTGATCACCATCGGGCCGAACGGTTCAGGCTGGGACAGCGTGAGCGCGCTGCGCTTGGCTAGCTCGAGAAGCGCGATAAATGCCGAGAGGACGTCAACGATCGATGACTGCGGGCCGACGATATCCAACCAGCCAAACTCTTCCTTCTCTGAGAGTAGGGTCGTGATGCGCTCTGTCGCCCCCTCGATGTCGAGCGGGCGCGGCACCACGCGGTGCAACATGGGCTC
Source organism: Gemmatimonadales bacterium (assembly GCA_035299765.1). Classification (GTDB taxonomy): domain Bacteria; phylum Gemmatimonadota; class Gemmatimonadetes; order Gemmatimonadales; family GWC2-71-9; genus 20CM-2-65-7. Next base: position 10,799 of record DATGVZ010000078.1, on the reverse strand, counting down.
GGGAATGAGCGCGATGACGCGCTCCGCGGCCGCCAGCAAGTCATTCAAGTCAATCTGGAGCGGCGGCGCGGGCGGCGCATCCGCGGGAGGCGCTTCATACCCGCGGCCAAACCGCTCGGCCCGCAATTCGGCAGCGTGGCCGAGCCAGTCCACCAGCTCGCGAATCTGCTGATACTCGAGCAGCCGGCGCACCAGCTCGGCGCGCGGATCTTCCCATTCGTCGTCGCCCAGATGCCGCGGCAGCAGCAGCTGCGCCTTGATGCGGAGCAGACGCGCCGCCATCTCGAGATAATCCGCCGCCTGATTCAGTCCGAGCTCGTTGATCACCGCTAGGAATTGGTCCGCGATCTTCGCGATCGGCAGATCGGTGATGTCGACCTCGTCTTCCCGGATCAGATGCAGGAGCAGATCGAGCGGGCCGGAGAATTTCTCCAGCTCGACGACGAAGCCAGCCTGGTCACGTAGGATCGGACTGGTCACGTCGGGATTGCTCCCGGCAGGGCAAGGGGCGATAACAGCTGCAATGCGAGGCCCATCAGCTGGATGCCGGGCCACATGAATACATTGATCACGCCCGGCAGCAGCCACATCACGAGCAGAATGGGAATAATGCCGAACGCATACAACTGGCGGTATCGCATCCCAGCGGCAGTCGGCAGGGCTTGTTTGAGCACGTGACTGCCGTCGAGCGGCGGAATCGGGATCAGGTTGAAGCACGCCAGGATGAGGTTGATATACATCCCCCAGAACATCATGCGCTGGAGCAGTTCGAGGCCGGACGGCGCCCCGCCGAGGGCGTGTGCGATCGCCCCGACGAATGCAAACACGATGGCGCTGATGAGGAAAAGGACCAGATTCGTCGCAATCCCGGCGAGTGACACGATGATATCGCCGCGCACATACCGGCGGTAATTGCGCGGATTGACCGGCACCGGTTTGGCGGCACCGAACACGAATGGCGCATGGCTGAGGATGAGCACCGCCGGCAGGATGATCGTCATCACCGGATCGATGTGTTTGAGGGGATTCAACGTCAACCGCCCGAGCATGTAGGCGGTGGTGTCGCCCTGCCGATACGCTGCTTCGCCGTGCGCGTATTCATGCGCGACGATGGAAAAGAGCAGCACCGGGACAAGTAGCGCGATGTCCTCGAACGGCACGGCGTAAGATAACGTAGAGCCTTGACCTGACGCAACTTACCGTCTACTTTCCGCGCCATGCCGAAGATCAAGTCCGCGAAAAAAGCGATGCGTCAGGCTCGTGCCCGCACGGTCCGCAACAAGGCACAGCGCTCGTCGCTGCGCACCGCGTTGAAGCACGTGCGCGCGGCCGCGACCGCGGATGCCGCCGCTGCCGCCTACGCACTCGCCGCCCGCGTGCTCGATCGCGCGGCGCGCAAGGGACTGATCCATAAGAACGTCGCAGCCCGGCAGAAATCGCGGTTGGCGGTGTTGGTGAGACGGTTGAAAGAAAAGGCGTCGTAACCGCTACATCGCAGCCAATTCCCCTCCGCACTTCTCGCAGTACCACTCCGTCGCCAGGTTCATCGTCCCACATTCTTTGCACTTGAGAGTCTTTGCGACCTCGGCGTCCGGGTTCGCCGGGGCGACCGGCACCGCGTTCTCCGGCTCGACCGGCTGAAACTGCGCACCGCTCGCGCGACGAGGCGACGGCCCGCCCTTGTCGTCCTCGGTGACCGACTTGAGAAACGCGAGCTCGTCGACGGGCGTTCTGCGCTTGTCGGGTCCTTTTGGCGGCGGACTCGTTGGAGCGCGACCGGCCCCGGTCCCACCCGCGACCGGTTTGGCCTTCACTAACGCATCCAGCTCCTCCAATCTCGTGATGTCGCGCTCCACGTCGAGCAACTCGTCACGGACCGCGCCCAGCTCCGCCAACGCGTCCTTGTGGACCTGCCCCCACTGCCCCTCGTCGTATTCGCCGACCTCATGGCGCAACTCCGTCTCGGCCAACCGCTCGGCGACGGCCTTTTCTTTCTTCTGGAGCTCGAGCAGAAACTCCTTGCGCTGCGCGATGAGCTGCCGGGCGACATCGGCGTGCGCCCGCAATTCTTCGGTCACCGCTTTGAGCCGGGCTTCGTAGTCGGCGCGCACGCGAGTGCGGACGTGCTCCGGCGCCGAGTCGGCCGTCGCGCTGATGCGCGCCAGCCACGCCTCGTATTGGCGGCGCTCTTCCAGCAGCCGTTGGATGGCAGCAGCGCTCTTCGATGGTGCCTTAGGCATCGAGCCTCAGCGGCTGTGGCTGCCCGATCATCCGAGCGGCAAGGATTATTCGCGCGCAGTGCTCCAGACTTTCCATCCGGATCCAAGCCTCATCAAGGGTTTTGCCCATGGTGACCGCGCCATGATTGGCGAGCAGTAATGCGTCGTGACCCTTGAGGTACGGCATCACACGGTCACCGAGCTCGGGCGTGCCTGGCGTGCCGTAGGGTACGAGCGGCACCGGTCCCACCACGAAAATAAGCTCCGGCAACAAATTGCCGGGAATCTCTTCTCCCGCAACGGCGAACGCCGTCGCCATAGGTGGATGCGCATGAACCACCGCTTGCACATCGGGACGGTGACGCAGGATGCGCAGGTGTAAGTCCAACTCGCTGGTAGGCTTGCGAGGGCCCGCGCGGCGGGGTTTCCCGCTGAGGTCGACTTCGACCATGTCACGCGCAGAGACGAGCGCCTTGATGTAACCACTCGGCGTGACGAGAACGCGGTTCGCCGCGAAACGCACGGAGAGGTTGCCGTCTCTGCCCGCGATCAACCCGAGAGCGGCGAGTTGCCGGCAGCACAGCGCCATACGCCGAGCCACGGCCGATCTCATAACTCGTGAACGATGGCGCCCGCGACGATGGTGAGGATTGCGCATCCCGTCAGCGCGCGGCCGGTGAACGGCGTATTCCGGCTCTTCGAGTGGAACGTTGCGGGATCGACCGTCCACTTGGCCGCTGGATCGAGAACGACGACGTCGGCGACGGCGCCGGGTGCGAGCGTTCCGCCGGGAAGATGGAACACGCGCGCCGGCTCCGTGCTCATCCGGCGAATCAGATCCGGCAGCGTGAACAGACCGCCGCCCACGAGGTCGGTGTGCGCAACGGCGAACGCCGTCTCGAGCCCGACGATGCCGAACGGCGCGTCGTCGAACGCCGCTTCTTTTTCGTCGTACGCGTGCGGCGCGTGATCGGAAGCGATGCAATCGATCACGCCCTCTTTGAGCGCTCCCTGGAGCGCCTCGATGTCCATCGTCTCGCGCAGGGGCGGGTTCATCTTTGCGTGCGTGTCGTATTCCTCGCAGGCCACATCAGTGAGCACGAGATGGTGTGGGGTCGCTTCCGCCGTCACCCGAACTCCGCGCTCCTTCGCTTCACGAATGATCGCAACGGAGCCGCGCGCCGAAATATGACAGAGGTGGACGTGCCCGCCGGTGAGCTCCGCCAGGAGCACGTCGCGTGCAACCATGATCTCTTCGGCGGCGGCGGGAATGCCCTTCAGGCCGAGCCGAGTGGCGACGAGGCCCTCGTGCATGACGCCGCCCGCCGAAAGTGTCGGATCCTCGCAGTGGTCGGCGATGGGGATGTCGAAGGTCCGCGCGTATTCGAGTGCGGTGCGCATGAGATGACTCGACACGATCGGCTTGCCGTCATCGGAGACGGCGACCACACCGGCTCCGACCATTTCCCCGAACTCCGCAAGGCGCTCTCCTTTTTGGCCGATGGAAACGGCGCCGATCGGATACACGCGCGCCAGGCCGGCGCGCCCCGACTGACGGACGATGAAACCGACCGCGGCCTGGTTGTCGGTCACGGGATCGGTGTTCGGCATGGCGCAGATGGCAGTGAACCCACCCGCGGCGGCGGCCCGCGCCCCACTCGCCACCGTTTCCTCGTCCTCGTTTCCTGGCTCGCGCAGATGGACGTGCAGGTCGATGAGACCAGGCGCGATCACTTTGCCGTTCATCTTGCGCACGAGTGCACCGTCCGGCGCGGTGAGGCCGCGCCCCACACCGGCTATCGTGCCGTCCTGAATCAGGACGTCGCCCACCTCGTCCACGTCACGGCTCGGATCGATGATCCGGCCGCCCTGGAGCAGGATCGGGCGATTCACTCGCTACCTCCGCCGCCCTTGGCGGCGTCGGCCAGCTCCGCGCGTCCCCCCGCGAGCAGATACAAGACCGCCATGCGCACCGCAACACCGTTCGTCACCTGATCGAGGATCACGCTGTGAGGCCCGTCAGCGACGCGGGAATCGATCTCGACGCCACGGTTCATCGGCCCGGGGTGCATGATGGTGATCGCGCGGGGTGAGCGCTCGAGCCGCTCGGGAGTCACACCGAAGACGCGGTAGTACTCGCGCACGCTGGGGATGAATCCCTTCTCCATTCGCTCGAGCTGCAGGCGCAACACGTTCAGCACGTCCGCCCATTCGATCGCTGCTTCGATGCGTCCGAACACCCTCACACCGAGCTCTTCGATGCCGCGCGGCAGCAACGTCCACGGCCCGCAGACGGCGACTTCCGCGCCGAGCTTGGTCAGGCCCCAGAGGTTCGACCGGGCGACGCGCGAGTGTAGCACGTCGCCGACGAGGCAGACCTTGAGGCCTGCGATCTTGCCGTGCTTGTCACGAATCGTGAGCAGGTCGAGCAGCGCCTGTGTCGGATGCTCGTGTTTGCCGTCGCCCGCATTGATGACGTTGGACGCGATCCGATTGCCAAGGAATTCGGCCGCGCCGGACGAGGGGTGACGGATCACGACCATGTCGATCCGCATCGCTTCGAGGTTGCGCGCCGTATCGACCAGCGTTTCCCCCTTCGACACCGACGAGCCCGTCGCGGTAACGTTGACCGTATCGGCAGAGAGCCGCTTTTCGGCGAACTCGAACGACACGCGAGTGCGCGTCGAGGCTTCAAAGAACAGGTTGACGATGGTTTTGCCCCGCAGCGCGGGCACTTTCTTGATAGGCCGCTCCGAGACCTCTTTGAACGGCTCGGCGGTATCGAGGATGAGCCGGATTTGGTCCGCCGTCATGTGCTCGAGGCCGGTGAGATCTTTGCCGAGACTCATCGGACCAAGTCCACCTGATCGCGGCCGTCCAGCTCTTCTACCTGGACGTCGACGCGATCACCGGGAGCAGTCTTGAGCACCTTCCCGACGATGTCCGCCTGAATCGGCAGCTCCCTGCCCCCGCGGTCCACCAGCACGCACAGCGAGATCCGGTTGGGACGGCCAAAATCCGCCAGCTCATCGAGGGCGGCTCGGACGGTGCGTCCCGTGTACAGGACGTCATCCACGATAACCACGTGCTTGCCGGTCAGATCGCCCGGCAGGTGCGTCTCGCCGATCACGGGCTTCGGCCCGACGGTGCCTAGATCGTCGCGATAGAGGGTGATGTCGAGCGCGCCGCGCGGTACCGCGACGCCTTCCTCTTTTTCGATCAGCCTGGCGATGCGTTCGGCGAGCTCGACGCCGCGCCGCTGGATGCCGACCAGCAGGAGATCGTTAGTACCGTGTGCCAACTCGAGGATCTCGACGGCCATACGCTGCAACGCCCGCGACATCGCGCGGGCGTCTAGGAGGGTCGTGCGTTCTTCCACTTTTGGCCGGGGCATTTCGAAAGGGAAAGCTACCATGCAAGGCGGCGGCGAGGGAAGGCGGCGGCGAGAGGCGGCGAGATAATGCGGCGAGCTTTTCCCTAAGCACGAGCTCTACGGTCTCACGTCCCAAGCGCGTCGGGCGGCATTCTCTTCGGCGGCCAACATTGTGGAGGGTGCTTCTCGAATGGGTCGCAATGAGTTTCGAAGGTTCTTGGACATTTCCCTCGGATCATTGTCAGAACTCGAATACGCATTGGAGGTAGCGGCCGATGCGCTAGGATTCGCCGCCGCATCACCTCGCCGCCGCTTTTCCTCGCCGACGCTCCATCTCGCCGCCGTCTCAATACACCGGGGTCAAAGGGGGTTTGCCCCCCAGCACCGCCTCCACGTTGGCGACGGCGATCGCCGCCATTTGACGCCGCGTCTCCGCGGTCGCGCTCCCGATGTGCGGCAACAACACGGTGCGCGGCGCTGCGAGCAAGCGGGGATGGATCGCCGGCTCGTCGGTGTACACGTCGAGACCGGCGGCGCCGAGATGGCCGCGTTCCAGTGCCGCCGCGAGCGCCTCTTCTCGCACGAGATCGCCGCGGGCTGTGTTGATGAGAATCGCGCCGCTCTTCATGCGCGCCAGCGTGTCGGCGTTGATAATTCCTTTCGTCTCCGGCGTCGACGGGGCGTGCAGGCTCACGATGTCGCTCTCGGCCAGCAGGCGACCGATATCCACCCGGATTGCGCCGGTATCGCGCTCGAAATCCGGTTTGGGTGTGCGTGCCGCATACAGCACGCGCAGGCCGAACGCGGGTGCGCGCCGCCCGACCGCTTGACCGATCCGCCCCGCGCCGAGCAGCCCGAGCGTACGACCGCGCAGCTCCAGACCAAGCAGCTGCTCCGGATGCCAGCCGGTCCAACGGCCACTGCGCACGAGATCGACGCCTTCGACCAGCCGGCGCGCCGTGGCGAGGATCAGGGCCCACGTCAGATCCGCCGTTGCGTCGGTGAGCACACCGGGAGTGTTGGTGACCAGCACACCGCGCATCTCCGCCGCGACGAGGTCCACGTTATTGTAGCCGACCGCGACGTTCGCAACGATGCGCAGCTTGGGCAGGTTCTTCAATTCCGTGCCGCCGACCCATCGGGACAGCAACGGGACGATGGCTACCCAGTCCCCCTTTGGAGTCGGCTGGTCGGCGGAGATCCAGGTGATGTCGAGGTCGGTGAGCTGCGACGGCTCGAGAAGATTCCTGAGCTCGGCAGCAATCAGGACCCGATGCGTCAATCGACCTGCAGACCTTTCGGTCCTACATACTCCGATTGGGGGCGGATCAGGTGGTCTTCGGCGTGCTGCTCGATCACGTGCGCGCACCAGCCTGCGACCCTGCCGCACGCGAATGTCGCCACGAACGAACCCGGCTTGAGCCCGAGCGCTTGTAACACCAGCGCGGTGTAGAACTCGACGTTCGTGCGCAAATTGCGGCCCGGCTTGACCTCGTCGAGCACACGGAGAATGGTCTGCTCCACCGCGCGCGCGAGCGTGAAGAGCTTCTTGTCCTCGAGCGCCGCCGAGCTCATCTCGTCCGCCACCTTGCTGAGCACGTCGGCGCGCGGATCGCGCACTTTGTACACGCGGTGGCCGAACCCCATGATGCGCCGGCCCGCCGCGAGCTCCTTCCGCACCCATGCCTCAGCCCGGTCTGCCGAGCCAATGTCCACGAGCATGTCGAGGACCGGTCCCGGCGCTCCGCCGTGCAACGGACCCTTGAGCGCGCCGATCGCGCCGGTCACGGCGCTCACCATATCCGAACGCGTGCTGGCGATCACGCGGGCGGCGAAGGTGGACGCGTTCATGCCGTGGTCGATCACGGTCACCCAATAGGTGTCGATCGCCCGAGCCGCGATCGGATCGGGCTCTTTGCCATGCACCATATAGAGGAAGTTCGCGGCGTGGGACAAATCGGCACGGGGCGCAATCGGTTCCTTGCCCGCGGCGATGCGTGTGTGCGCCGCCAGCACCGTCGGGAAGCGGGCGGTGAGCAGCTTCGCCGCCGCAAGATCGGCATCCGGGGTGATGGCATCGGGATTGGGGAGGTCGAGCGACAGCGTCGCGCTCGCCATGCGCAGCACGTCGATCGGCGGCGCCTTCGCGGCGGCACGGACGACATGCATCGTCTCCACCGGAAGAGCGCGCAGCGCCGCCATCTCACGACGCAGTGTCGTCAGCTCACCCGAGTCCGGCAGCTTCCCGCGCCACAGTAAGTGCGCGGCTTCCTCGAACGTGACTTTGCCGGCGAGCTCTTTGAGCTCGTAGCCGCCGATGATCAGCTCGCCGGCGAGCCCGTCGACGTGACTCAGACGGGTCTGCGCGGCGACGACACCGTCGAGGCCCCTTGGAGCTGAACCGGAGCTCAGTGGCAACGCGTGACTAGAGGTGCGCGGCCCGCCGCCACTGCTCGGCGATCACTGCGTGTCCGGCGACTGTGGGATGAACGCCATCGGAGGCCCAATACTGTTGTGGCGCCGTGCGGACTCGTTCGTCGAACACGGCCTGAAGCGGCACGAAAGTCGCGCCCGCCTGCGACGCGACCAGCGCGGCGGCAGCCTGGCGCGCGGTGAATTCCGGAAACCACTGCTCATTCACCGCACAACAGCGCAGCACGAACGGCTCGAGCACGATCAGGCGCACACTCGGCAATGCCTGCCGCGTCTGAGCGAGCAGGGCAGTGTATTGGTTTTCGTAGTCCTGCACGGTACCAGTGTAGCCCTTGCTCAGCTTGTGCCAGAAGTCATTCACACCGATCAGGATGCTGAGCACGTCGGGCTTGAGATCGAGCGTGTCGTGTCCCCACCGCTCCTGAAGGTCGGGAACTTTGTTGCCGCTCACGCCGCGGTTGTAAAATTTCAGTGCGCCTTCGGGATGCTCCGCCAACGCCGCTGAGGCGACGAGTAGCGGATACCCGCTGCCGAGCGCTCCCGCGGCATTCGCGTCGGTCGCGGAGCGGTCGCGGCCGCAGTCGGTGACCGAGTCGCCCTGAAACAGGATCACCGTGCCGGTCGCAGCCGGCTGTTGGGTCAATTTCGCCCCCGCCCCCGCCCCCGCGGGCCAGCGCGCCGAACCGACCAGCGCCGCCGTCGTCGCAATGAAATCTCGTCTTTTCATCGGGAGACCATGCTGGCCCGCGCGACGCGGCGCAAGTCCCACCACATCGCAAGCGGCCCCACGATCGCCAGTGCCAATAGCGGGGGCGACGGATAGAACGGCCGCAGCAACGGGATTTGAAAATCTCCGCCCAGGCGAATGACCGTCTCGACGAGAGCAACGAGGCCAACCACCAGTATCCGTCCTCGCCGCGTGCTCACCGTGGTGCGCGGGTCCGTGACCATGAAAAACACGAACAGCTGGTACATCGGCCCCGTGATCGGCGCGACCTCGGCGAGGAGTGGCCCGCCCACGATGAAATGACGCACGATCGCGAATACGACAAAGCAGGCCACGTACGTCAACGTCACGTGCAGGACGCGCGCCCGCCACGCGATCACCAATCCGAATGCCCAGATCACGAGGTTCGTGCCGAGGTCGTTGCCCCACTGGTGACTGAGAATGGCTACGCTGCCCGGCGCCAACAGGAGCAGCAGTGCGATCGCGAAGTTGCTGGGATTCCACAGATGGCGGCCTCGATAGGTAAGCACGTACTTCGACGCAATCGCGAGGAAAGCGCCGAGGGCAAACGGCCACAGAATGTTGGCCTGCGGCTTGATCAGCAGTGCCAGGCTGATGCCCGTGATGTAGGCGCTCGAGATGTTGACGACGCGACCGCGCAGAAACCAGGAGAGGAACACCTCGGTCGCGACGCAGATGCCCAACGTGGTTGCAAGCCGGTTGTAGCCGCCGAGAATGCTGTAGCGCGCCTCTCCAACCACCAGCACCAAGGTGATGAGAAAAACGATCAGGTACTTCGGGTCGATGCGGCTCAGACTCCACGCCGCTCCTCCCCCGCGCGTGCGAGTTGGGGCCTGCGCAGGCGCGGTGGTCACCGGGACGGCTCCGTGATCACGTGCAGCTGGTCCATTGCCAGGTCATCCACGGTCTGCACCGTTCCCGACGGCCAGCGAATCGTCACACGGCCGAGGCGATTCTGGCCCAACCCGAAATGGAGGCGCCGATCGTTCTGACTGCAGAATCCTGTTCCGCCACTCACCACCTGCCGCTGCTTGACCCCTCCGAATTCCGCCGTGACCTCGGCGCCGATCGCGCTGCGATTGCTGCGGGTCCCGATCAGCTTGAGCTCCACCCAGTGACCGTTCGCTGAGCTCGCCAAGGTGTTGCGGTATAGCAGCGCCCTGCCCTTCTCGTTCGCTATTACGACGTCGAGCGCACCACGATTGAAGAGATCGGCGAGCGCGACCGAACGGCCGTCGAGTCGGTCCGTGATTCCGGCTGCCTCGGCGACATCGACGAAGCCGTCGCGGCCGCGATTGAGCAGCACGCGGGGCCGCTCGTAGCCGGAGAGGCTCACGTTCCCGATCGGCGGCCAGTTTTTCGCGTCCTCGAAGATGTTGCCTTGCGCGCCGGCGATCTTGGACATCGCGTACCAGTAGTCGCGGCCGGTGTCGGCCGAGATGAAACCGTTCATGATGACCAGGTCCAGCAACCCATCGTTATTCAGATCTCCGAACTGCGCGCCCCACGCCCATCCCGCATCGGCCACGACACCCTTGGCGATTTCGTCGAATCGGCCGAGCTCCTTGAGGAAGTTGATGCGGAGGTTGTTGCCCTGAAACAGGAAGCCGCGTTCGGAAATGTTGGTGACGAAGACGTCATGCCGGTCACGGTTGTAGACATCGCCGATCGCCACCGCCATCCCGCTCTTGGAGTCGTCCTCGAGGCCCGCGCGCGCCAGCTCGAAGCGCTTGCCGCCGTGATTGATAAACAATTCCTCCGGACCGTAGTCATTGGCGAGATACAGATCCGGCCACCCATCGTCGTTGAAGTCCGCAGCCGCGGCCGCGAGCGTCCAGCGCGTGCTTCCCACACCCAGCGAATCCGTGACGTCCTTGAACGTTCCGTCGCCCATGTTTTTGAACAGCAGATTCTTGCCGCCGTTCGACGCGAAGTCCCAGCTTTCCTGCATGATGTGCGTGGTTTTCAGATGCCAGAAATCGATGTCGGAGCGGAAGTAGCCGGTGACGTAGAGATCGAGGAGGCC
>DATGVZ010000077.1:0-27827 GCA_035299765.1 Gemmatimonadales bacterium | reverse complement strand
GATCGTCGTCGTGCTGTACTTGAGCGCGAACCTCGTCTACCTCTATCTCATTCCGATTCAGCAAATGAAGGGTGCCGAGCTCGTCGCGGCGGACGTCGCGCGCCTGGTGATCGGTCCCGCAGGTGTGGTCGTCGTGTCCGCTGCCATCGCCGTCAGCACGTTCGGCACGCTCAACGGCTCGATGATGACCGCGCCGCGCATCTTCTTCGCGGCCGCGGAAGACGCGCTGTTTCCCCGGGCGATCGCGCGCGTGGATCCGAAGAATCACGCCCCCACGGGCGCGATCGTCCTGATGACCGTCATGGGCATGATCTTCATTTTGGTCCGCACGTTCACGGCGCTCGCCGACCAGTTCATCATCGGCATCTGGCCGTTCTACGCGCTGGCGGTCGCGGGAGTCTTCGTGCTGCGCCGCACGCGGCCGGGGCTCGAGCGGCCGTACCGAACGTGGGGCTATCCGTTCGTCCCGCTCGTCTTTCTTGCCGGCGCGCTGTTCCTGCTCGGCAACTATCTCGTGTCGGAGCCGAGGTCGTTCGCGATCGACATCGGGATCATCCTGACGGGCATTCCGGCGTATGTGATTTGGCAGCGCGCGCACCGGCTGCCGCGACCGGTTGTGCCACTGTAACAAAAAGGGCGCGGTTTCCCGTGCCCTTTCCATTGTGACCGTCCGGCCGTCAGGCCGTCGGTCCGTTCGACGCTACCAGTTGAACATGTAGCGCACGCCGAGCTGCATCCGCCAGACGTCTAGGGTGCTCGCGTTCTTCTGGAACGAATGAGAAATCAAACTATGACCAACGTTTGCCAGTGTGTACGTTGGTGCGCCGAAGGCGTCGACGCCGGTCGAGGTCAGCGGCCGCGTTGTCACAAAGCCTTGTGAGACGCCCCAGTCACTATTGAGCAAGTTGGAAAAGTTGAAAATGTCCAAACGAATCTGCAGACTGTTTCCCTTGCCCCCGATGTTCCGGCTCACATCCTGTGAGACACTGAGATCCGCGCGAGCAACCATCGGCAGGAATATCGCGTTCCGCCGCGCGTACTCGCCGCGATGGTTCGTGAGGTAGTGGTCTTGGTTGATGAACGCGTCCCACGCGGCGACCTGCTGCGCGGGCGTCCAGACCATAGTGTCCGCGGGGGCGGAGCTAAATCGCACGAACTTCCTGACGAAGTTCATCTCGCTCGTGTTGCGCGGGATGTAAATCAAATCATTGCCCGATGCTCCATCCCCATTCATGTCGCCGTTGTAGGCGTAGCTGCCATTGCCGGGGCTGCGGTCCTCGAAGTACACGCTGATGCTCGTCGCCCCGATGTGGAGGAAATCGTGCGAATAGCTCACGGCGCCGAAGACCCGGTGCCCTGGGGAGAATTGCGAGTACCCCGCGACCGGATTGTTGGGATCGATCGCGATCGGGTTTCCGAACCAGGAGCCCGACGCAATCGAGCCGGCATCCACGGTGTTCTTGCTCTCGCCATAGCTATACCCGACCTTGGCGAAGAGGCCGTCCTGGAATGCTCGCTCGAGCGAAGCAGCGACGTTCCATGAGTGTCCGATTCCCTGGTTCGTCAATACCGTCGCATCGCTGACATTCGAATAAATCCGACTTGCGTTACACCCAGGGGTCGAGCAGGTCCAACGCGGGCGCCCGTCGGGCCCCGAAAAGGAGCTCTGCGGGGCCGGCAAATTAGCGTTGATGTACGCAATCCCGTTCACGTCCTTGGAGTAGAGATACTCGGCTGTCGCCGTCAGATCCCAGGGCAGGCGCTGATCGATTGCGAGATTACTGCGCCAGAGCTGGGGGAACTTGAAGTTGGGATCGGTGAGCGCGAGCTGGAAGTTGGCGGCGGGCGCTCCCGTCACGGTCGCCGGCTTATAGGCGTCTGGATTGGGATTGAACGGATACGCCGTCGTATTGGTCGCCGAGATGAAACCGGTCAGCACGCCTGTGTTCCCGATCTGGTTCGAGATCCACACATACGCGGGACGTCCGGTGAATATGCCCGTGCCGCCCCGAATCTGCGTGTTGTGCTGGCCACGCACATCGTAGTTGAAGCCTAAGCGCGGTGAGAACAGCGGGTTGACTCCCGGAAGTGCGCCGCTGTTGTAGTGGATTGGCGCACCGCTCGCATCGCGGAACGTCATCGTGTCCGCTACGCGGTTGTCATACGCGGTGTTCTTGAATTTCGGCGCATCCACGCGCAATCCGCCGGTGATCGTGAGATTGGGACCCGGTTTCCATTCATCCTGCACGTACGCGCCAGCATACAGAACATCGAGCGGCTGGACCGGCTCCGTCTGCCCGGGGATGTTCGAGTACCGATACTGAAACTGGCGCATCGTGACCGGCGACGTTACGCGGGCGGGATTCGCCCGAAAACTGTCCGCGGCGGCGTAGAAGTCTGCCAGCGAGTTGAAGACGTAAATGCTTTGCGCGCCGGGGAAGAACACGTTCGTCGAGTGATACTTTTCCAAGCTCACCCCGAACGTCACCGAATGTTTCGGGAGATAGAACGTAAAGTTGTCCTGCAATTGATAGCTATGGTAGAACAGCTTGTTCTTCGGGGTAAACGGCTCGAACCCGAATGTGGTGTAGCTCTGGCCGCCCTGAAGAATCTCAACTTCAGGGAAGTACGGCCCATCGACATTCTTCCGGCTCTCGTTGCTGGTGTTGTATCCGACGATCAGGTTGTTGGACTTGTTCCCCAGCGTCGAGTTCCATTCGCCGACGACCGAGCGAAGGTTTTCCAGAATCGCGTAATTCGAGTTCGCGAAGTTCAACGCATTCAGACTGGTCCGGCGGTTCCCGAACCCGAGCGAGTTCGAGTTCGACACAAGCACGTCGGTGGTCGAATTCAGCAGCGTATAGCGCAGGTTGAACTTGTTGTGCTCGTTCAGGTTGTAATCGACCCGCGCCAGAAAGCGTTCTGATGGAGTCTTGAAGTCGTATCCCTGATAGGGGCCTGTCGTATAGTTGAAAACGTTTTTGAGATAATGGGAAAGAGAGTCGAGATCCGAGGCGAGCACGCGCGTCACGTTTGAGCCGGTATCCGCGGGCCCCGTGGATGCCCGGAACGTGGTCCCCGGGTTCGTTTGACCATCGTTCTCGTAATTTCCGAAGAAGAACAATTTATTGCGAATGATCGGTCCGCCGATCGAACCGCTGATGTTGTGGTATTTGAACGTGCCGGGGTTGAACGTGCTTGGTCCTGCCTGCGTGCCGACGAACGAGTTGTTACGAGTACCGTAAAACAGCGTGCCACTGTAGTCGTTCGTGCCGCTCTTCGTCACCATGTTGATCCCGGCCCCGACGAAATTGCCCTGCCGCACGTCATAGGGTGCGATATTGACCTGCACCTGCTCGAGCGCGTCCAATGAGATCGGTGCGACGTTGGTGCGGTCGCCGGGTTCGCCCCCCAACCCGAACGAGTTGTTGAAGTACGATCCGTCCACCGTCATGTTGTTCAACCGGTTGTCCTGACCGGCGAACGAGACGAAGGAGAGCGCCCCCGACGATGTGGGTTGCTGGGTCGCCGTGTACTGCGGCGTGAGCCGCAGCAAGTCTTCCACGCGCCGGCTGATCGTCGGCAGATGCGCGAGTTGCTGCGTGGTGACCGTCGTGGCGGCGCCGGTACGCTCCGAGCTGAACACCGAACTGGTGGTCGCTGTAACCGTGATCGGTGCCAGCTCCACGGTCACGCGGCCCAGGACAAACCGCAGATCGGACGTGACACCCAGCGTCAGATTGATGCCGTTCTGGATTTCCTGGCGAAAACCAACTTGCGCCACGCTCACGCGATACGGCCCGCCCACGCGCATGCCGGGGAGTGTGAACCGCCCGTCCGCCCGTGTCACCGCGGCGTACGTCGTGCCGGATGCCCCGTGCACGGCGACCACGCGGGCGCCCTCGATCGGCGCGCCGGCGGAGTCGGTGGCGATGCCGGCAATGGCCGAGGTCGTCACGCCTTGGGCGGCCACCGCGCCCGCAAAAACGACCGAGAATACGCAGCTTACGATCCAGCGCATGGAGGGACCTCTCCTTAGCACGGACGAGGGTTGAACGATGCCCATCGAGACCGGAAAAAAGGTGGTCCGCGCGGCAAAGCGCGTCAAGGATGCGTGGTTAGGTGGGGGCCTTGCGAAGGAGATAAAACGCTGAGATGCCTACGAGAATATTCGGCGTCCATGCGGCGAGCGCCGGGGGCAACACGCCCCCCGCGCCGACCGCTTTCGCGAGCTGGAACATCAGGAGCACGATGAACGTGGTGGCCAGGCTCGCCGCCACGCCCCACGCCGCGCCGCTCTTCGGCGACGAAATCGCGAGCGGCGCGCCGAATAGCGCGATCAACAGGCAGATAAAGGGAATGGCGACCTTCAGGGCCAGCTCGACCTGCAGCTTCTTGGCGTTCGAGCCGCTGCGCACCAGCGCATCGATGTAACTCCGCAGCTCGCCGTAGCGCATCTCGTCCGGCGCCTTGGGCTCGGCCAGCAGGTCCACCGGCCGCTCGGCCAAGGTGCGCGAGTGCAGTGAATCGAAGTGGAACGCGTATTCCTCCACCGGTTCGGTCCCGGCCAGATACCGCAGCGTGCCCCGGTGCAGCGTCCAGCGCGAAGGCCTTACGTTCTTCCGCACTTTGCCGCTGTCGCTGTAATTTGCCCGTTCGGCCGCCAGGACGATCGTGGGGTAGTCCGCCCCCGTGCCTTCGCGCTCCAGCATCAGGTCCATCAGCTCACGCGACCGCAGCTCGAGCGCGCGAATCGCATACACCCAGCCTCCGTCGGCGCGGTACACGAAGTTGTATCTGGAGCTGGTCGAGCGGATGGCTTTTTCGCCCAGGAGCTCCATGCGGCGCGACGTCGCCACGGGCGCGATCTCGCCCAGGAGCAGGCCGACCACGAAAGCCGTTCCGGCGGCCAGGAACAGCGGCCGCACGAGACGATGAAACGAGATCCCCGATGCCTTCGCCGCGGTGAGCTCGGAGTGACGGTCCAGCGCGCCGACGGTAAAGACGGTCGCGAACAACACAGCGACCGGCAAAATGAGAAACATCAGCTCAGGGAAATAGAACACGTAGGAGAGCGCGACCGCCGCGGGTTTGATCCCGCGGCCCAGATACTGATCGAGCTTGTCGGTCAGATCGATGACGAGCACGAGAATCGGGAAGCCGAGCAGCGTGATCAGAAAGACGCGCAGCCACTCGCTCACGGCGTAGCGATCCAGCGTGCGAAACGCGAATTGTGGAATGCGCAATGGGAAATGAAATCTCATGGACCATTTCGCATTCTTGGGATCCAGCCGAACAGCGCCTGCTTCACCTCATCCCAGTCACCGCCGTGGGCGGTGCTGCCGGCGCTGCGCACCGCCCGGAGCAGCGGCAGCGCGACGGCCAGGAAGATGAGATTCGGCGTCCACATCGCGAAGAATGGCGGCACGAACAACCGGTCGCCCAATTCCTCGCCCCCGATCAGCCCGACGTAGTAGACCGAGAAGACGGCGAGACTGGTGCCAATGACGAGCCCCACCCCGCCGCGCGGAAAGCGAATCGCCAGCGGCATGCCGAGCATGGCGAAGATGATGCAGGCGGCCGAAATCGCCAGCTTCTTGTGAATCTCGACCTCATACGTGGCCTCGCGCTGGCGCGCCGAGCGCACGCGCTGCTCGTAGGCGATGTAGTTCGGCGACGGCGTGGCGAACGGCAGACTGCTTGCCGTCGGTCGCGCTTGCGGGACCTGCGCCGCCGCCGCCATGGTGGGCGCCACCAATCGCTGAGTCGAGGCGAGGACGCGGCAGTAGAGGGAGCGCGGCGGCAGTGTGGAATCGATCGGCACGTACGGCAGCGGCCCAAGCTTCAGGGTGCGCCGCAGCTCCGCTTCGATGGCGCTGAGCGCTTCGTGCCGCACCCGCTGCTGATCGATGCGGGCCTGCGCGACCACCTCTTCCATGGCGCAGATCGTCATCTCGCGGTCACCGCGGTATTCGTCCCGCTGCGTCTGTTCGAACTGGTTGCTCACCCCGGCGACTTTGATGCGATTGACCGAGTAGAACGTGCGATTGAAGTGCTCGGGATCGGTGCGCTTCACTTCGTGCACCTCGCCGTCCCGCAACGTCAGATACAAATCCGTCCCGCCCGGGGTATACGCCATGCGACCCGAGTCGGCCGTGATGATGCGGCGCCTGTCGGGGTCCTCCAGGTCGTAAATCGTCACGTCAGTCAGGGTGTTGGCGGCGGGATCGATGCGGGCGGCGCGCAAGAAGAACTGACCCGCGACCACCTCGTTGATCACCTGTTCCTTCAATTGAAAGGTCGGCTTCTTGCGCTGGATGTCGACGAGCAGGGTGCGTAACGCGTGGTTGGAACGCGGCAGGAGCTGATCGTTCCACGCGAACGCGATCAAGGTGACTGCGGTTGCGCCGCCCAGCAACGGCATGAGCAACCGACCGATGCTGATGCCGCTCGCCTTCATCGCGGTGATCTCGTTGTCGGCCGCGAGATGGCTGAAGGTGTAGAGCACCGCGACCAGCACCGCCATCGGCAGCGTCATCGCGACGATGAACGGAATCGAGAGGGCGAACACTTCGGCGATGATGCCCCACGGCAATCCCTTGCCGACCAGATTTCCAAATTGCTTGGCGACCTGATTGACGAGCATCGCGCACGTGAGCGCGGCGACCGCGTATCCGAGTGGCGGGAGGTGCTGCCGCAGGATGTAACGGCTGAGGATGCGCACGGTCGGTCGCGCCATTATATTCGGAACCCCAAGTCTCTACAAGGGATGCGGCTTCACGCCCAGCTAGTTTTACTCGCTGCCACGCTCGTCGTACCCCAGGTACATGCGCAGGCTCCTGTGTACACGTTCGGCGTGCCGCCGCTCGTTGCGCCGCGCAATCCGGCGCTCGCGCCGGGCGGGCGGCTTGGCGCTCGCGTGCCGCCGGCGTTGCTGGCACATGCGTGGGCCGCGGGCGTGCTTGCTCGCCGCCTGCCGCTCTTTGGACCGCAAAATACTTCCGCCGCTGTGGCAACGCCTTCCCCCGTGAACGCTCCGGGCGGCGTGCCGTCGGTCGGTGTGGCCGCCGGAGAGCACCGCGGCGTCTTCGGCCAATACGCCGATCTCGCGATGCAGCTCAACCTCCGCTTCGAGCTGAAGGCCGATCAGTTCCGCAATCTCCGGTGCACGTCGCAGGAACGGCAGCTCGCGATCTCGGGCTGCAGCGCCGGATTCCCGACGATCAGCCCGAATCCGCAGTACGCGATTCGCACCGCCGGCATCGTCGGACAGCGCCTCCACGTCGACGTCGACTTCGACAGCCAGCGGGAGTTCGACGCGAATAACAACCT
Organism: Gemmatimonadales bacterium; assembly: GCA_035299765.1. GTDB lineage: Bacteria > Gemmatimonadota > Gemmatimonadetes > Gemmatimonadales > GWC2-71-9 > 20CM-2-65-7. The sequence goes on along the minus strand of DATGVZ010000077.1, from coordinate 20,495 downwards.
GCACGTGTGGTATGAAGGACTGGAAGACGAGGTGCTGCGGCGCGTGGAAGCCGGCAACGTCACGTTTCAGGCGCCGCCGTCCCGATTCATCACCGCGGCGATTCCCGCCAATAACTTCGGCATCCAGGCGATCGCGCAGCTCGGTCCGGTCGAGTTCCGCGGCATTCTGGCCCAGCAAAAGGGCAACGTCGTACAGGATCGATTCTACACGGTCGGCGCCGTCACCAGCCAGCCGCTCGATCGACTGGCACGGGACCTCGATTATGAGACCGGCCGATTCTTCTTCGCCATCGATCCGGCCGCGCTGCCCCGGTACCCGGCTATCGACATCCTGCAACTCGATCAGGTCCCACGCCCCGACTCCCTCACGGTCGGGGCCCTGCGTGTATTCAGGCGTCGAGCGGTGGCACCGACGTCGAACGGCAACCAGAATGCCGGCGGTGTGCGCGCGGTCGCGTGCGGACCGGCTCGCAAGGCGATCGACTGCACCGTCCAACGTGAGGGGCCGTTCGATTGGGAGACGCTCCAGGAGGGAAAGGACTACTACGTCGACCCGAGCGGGACGTGGTTCGCGCTCGCCAACCGTCTCGATCAGAGCGACTACCTCGCGGTCTCCTACATCTCGGCAAGCCGGCTCGACTCGGTGGGCACGTTTCCGGTGGACGCGAATCCCGACACGTCGAAGGTGGACACGCTGCGGCTTGTCTACGATCCCAAGCCCGGCGTCACCGCCGCGTCGCCGTCGTTTCGGTTCGAGATCCGCAGCACGTATCGCGTCGGCGGGCGCGAGATCGATCGCAGCAGCCTCGCGGTCGCGCTGAGCGTGAATCAGCGCGAGCGGTCGGCTGCGGGTGACACGTATCTCGCCCGGCTGGGTTTGGCGCTCGCCAACGATCCGACGACCTTCGATCAATACAACCGGCTGTTTCCGCGCGCGCGCGATCCCAATCAGGGCGATCCGGTCCGCGATCAGTTCATCGTGTTTCCACATCTGACGCCGCTTGCCGACTCGACGAAACTGACCGCTGTGGAGCGCAACGACTCGCTGTATCGCACGCCACGCACTTACCTCGCGACGCAGGGTCCACCGTCCGTCTTCGCGGTGCGCATTCATGTCGATGCGAACGCGTCGGCCGATCGCAGCGTCCTGTCGCTGAACAGCTTTCAGATTCGCGAAGGCAGCGAGCGGATCTACGTACGCAACAACCTGCTGAGCCGGAACACCGACTACACGATCGATTACACGACGGGACAGGTGCAATTCAGGAACCCTGACTTGCTGTTCCAGGGAGGGAGCGGGGCGTCGCAGGTGCGCGCGCAATTCGAGGAGCGCGCCGCGTTTTCGATCGCCCCGACCACAATCTACGGACTCGCCGCCAAGTACGATCTCGGGGCCCACGGCCAGGTGAATCTCACGGGGATGTTCCAGAACGAGCAGAGCGCGTTTACGCGGCCGCCGCTCGGGTTCGAGCCGTCCTCCGGATTCATCGGCGGCGTCTCGACCCAGCTGCGCTTTCAGCCCGACTGGATCACGCGGGCGGTCGACGCGCTACCCGGCGTGCGCACCACCGTCCCGTCCGCGGTCACGATCAACGGTGAGGTCGCCCTGTCGAAGCCGTCGCCCAACCGGTTTGGCCAGGCGTACATCGAAGAATTCGAAGGAAGTTCCGCGCGGTCGATCGCGCTGGCGGACAACGCCTGGCATTGGGGCAGTATTCCGACGTCGGTGCGGGGTGTCGAACCGCTGGGCATCGTGGGCAAGTTCGATCCCAATCAGGCGGCGTTCCTCACCTGGCAGAGCCTGCCGTACAACGTCACCAACGGACGCTACGTGCCGGTGCAGTTTCTGCCTCAGCAAATCGATCCGACCGTGCGGCTGACGGGGCAGGCGCAATCGGCGGAACCGGTGCTGTGGTTGATGCTGAAGCCGGACACCGCGTTGGGGCTCGCGAATAATCGGCCGGCATCGCCGTCGTTCGGCCTGCCCAATTGGGTGGGCCCTCCCAAACACGCCCCGCGCTGGCGTTCCATTACCCAATCGCTCTCGGCCACGGGCATCGACCTCTCGCGCGTCGAGTTTCTCGAGTTCTGGGTCTGGGAAGACGCGACCCGCGTGGCGCGCGCCAACGGGACGACGGTGCTCTTCGACTTCGGCGGGGTGTTCGAAGATGCGCTCGCCTTTGTCCCGACGTCGTTCACCGTCAGTCCCGACGGCGACACGACGTACGCGGGCGTGCGGCGCACGGGCGAGGGCCGCCTCGATACGGAGCGCGATCGACGCACCGGCACGTGGAGCGCGGCGCTCAACGACGAGGGCATCCTCTCCGATCGCATCGTGGACGGCATCCTCAACTCGACCAGCGGTAGCGTCATTGACACCATGCCGCTGTGCTCCGCAACGGATCAGAATGGACAGCTCATTCCCTATGCGTTCGGAGACATTCGGTCGCGCTGTGGACGGCATAACGGCGCGGTCGACACCGAGGACCTGGACGGCGACTTCGCGCTCGACTCGGTGGTCGGTGCTCGCACGGCGGAGAGTTTCGTCAGGTACGTCTTCCCGGTTGGCGACGAGCGTTTCTTTGTTCGCGATGGCGGCATGGTCCCGTCGCCTGGCGGTGCGGCGGGGTGGCGCTTGTACCGCATTCCGTTCCGCCAGGACACGATCCAGGTCGGCGCACCGAGCCTCCGCCAGGTGCAATCGCTGCGGATCACGGTCGTCGTGCCAGCTACCCCGGGAGGCGCACCCGATCCGCAGGTGTATTTCGCGCTCTCGCGCGTGCAGCTCGTCGGCAGCACGTGGGTGAAGCGCAGCGATACGCCCATCACCGGGATCGGCGGCGAACGCGGAACGGGGATTGGCGAGGTCATCGCCTCGGTCGTGAGCACCGACAATCGCGACCTCGGCTATACGCCGCCTCCCGGCGTCATCGATCAGGCGGCGCGCCGCGACGCGAGCTTTCAGCTGACAGCCACCGAAATCAACGAACACTCGATGCGACTCCTCGCGAACGGTCTCGGCGTGGGAGAGCGGGCCGAGGCCTACCTGCGCTTTACGACGGAGGGCGACAAGAATTTCCTGAAGTACCGAACGCTGCGCGTCTGGGCGCGCGGCCGCGGTCCGGGTTGGGAGGACGGCGATCTCGAGTTCTTCATCAAGGCGGGGAAGGACCAGGACAACTTCTACATGTATCACACGCCCGCGCGCACGGTGTCGTGGGAGCCGGAAGTCGTGGCGCAGTTCGATCGCTGGCTGGCGCTGCGCGCTCGCATCGAGCGGGCCTGGCTTTCGGGCGACAGCGCCCATGTGTATCCGGGATGCCCCGACTCGACGCTCGTCCGTCAGGACGGCGCGTTCGTGATGTGCGATGGTCCGTACATCGTGCACATCCGGGATCCAGGGACCGCGCCGCCGAACCTCGCCCGGGTGCAGGAGATCGCCACCGGCATCTGGCGGACGCACAGCGCCGTGTTCGTGAACCAGGTGGAGCTCTGGATCGATGACATCCGGTTGGGGGACGTCGTGCGCCAAACCGGCGCCGCCGGCGCACTCGATCTCACGGTCGCCGCCGCGGACGTCGCCGATCTCGCGCTCAACGTGTCCCGTCGCGGCGCCCAATTCCGACAGCTCGGCGCCGATCCGTCATACGTGACGGACAACGCCGTGAACGTTTCGGGCACGGTGCGGTTGGACAAGTTCTTGCCGGATCGATGGGGCGTGTCGGTGCCGCTCACGTTTCAACGCATCATCGCTGCAAGCGCCCCGTTTTATCTGAACGGCACGGATCTGCGGGCAGATGCGCTGCAGGGACTGCGCACGCCGCGAGCGACGGCGGCGACGTACGCATTCGCCGCGCGACGCGTACGTCCGGGGCGGGGCAGTCTGGCGCATTGGCTGTTCGATCCGGTCGCGCTCTCGGGGTCGTACTCGAACGGAGATACCCGGTCGGAGCTCTCGAACGCCACGGCGTCGGCCTACTCCCTGAATGTCGATTACAACGTGGCGCCGGCTCCCCTGCTGCTGAAATTTGCGGGCACGTCGTTCCGCCTCAATCCGTCGCGGATCCGGTTCCATTCCGGTGTCGCCGGTAGCGATGCCGAGCGGCACACCTTCCTCGTGCCGATACCGCAGGCAGGTGACACTGCGCGGCCCTCGATCTCCCGATCACGACTGTGGCAGAATTCCGGCGGAGTGTCGGTTGCACCGGTCACCGGCCTCCAGCTTGGCGTCGATCTCACCTCGACGCGGGATCTCCGCGACTACGGCGATTCCACGACGATCGGCCGGTTGATCCGCCAGCAACGAACCTCGCTGCTCGGCCAGAACGTCGGTGTCGAGACGCAGCGTCTCTTGAACGCGTCGCTCTCGCTGACGCCGCAACTGGGCGCGTGGATCAGGCCGCGCGCGTCCGTTACGTCGTCGTTTGCATTCACTCGTGACCCGAACGCACGGCAGCCGGCGCGCACGCTTGGGGACACGGCCGGAGAGTTCCGCATTCCGGCCGCGTTCAGCAACGGGCGCCGGCTCGAGACGGGGGCGCAGTTCGATCCTCGCCGGCTCGCGCTGGCTATCTTCGGCGACTCCTCGTCCGTTGCCGGGTTGTTCGGCCGGATCTCAGGTGTGGATGTGTCGTACAGCGCACAGCAGGCCTCGACGTTCAGCCGCGCCACGGACGCACCGCCGCTGAACTTTCAGCTCGCATTAGGGAGCCTCGAGGCCTTCCGTCAGGTGAGCGGCTTGCTTGCCACGTCCGCCTCCCAGAACACGACACTCTCTACCGGCGGCACCGTCCTCTTGCCCCTCGGCATGCGAGCGCAAGGGACCTACCGGTTGACGACCGGTGTCGCCTGGACTCTGCGAAGCAACGACCAGGTGCCGTTGAGCACCCGCACGCGCGACTGGCCAAACGGATCGCTGACGTGGTCGGTCACGCCCTCGCGCAGGCTACTGGGTCGCCTGATGTCGAATTTCAGCGCCCGGCTTGGCTATCGGCGCACGGAATCCGTGAACGAGCAGCCGACGTTCGGTGGGCCCGCGAATGTCGCGTTGAACAGCACGGTCGAGCGCAATCTGACGCCGTCGGCGTCGATTACCTGGATCGGCGGGGTCTTCACCGTGTTCGACGTGACGCGCACGTCGTCAGAGCGAGTGAGCGCCGGGAACCTCTTCCGCAACGTGCACAATGGCCAGAACGGCACGCTGTCGTTCTCGTTCCGCCCGCCAAAGATGGGACGCTGGCGGTCGAACGTCCGCACGACAGCCGGGTATTCTGTGGCCAACAACACCGCCTGTTTGCAGCGCGCGGGCCAGACGACGTGTGTGCCCTATGTGGACAGCCGGCAGACGCAGGCGCAGCTTACCATGGACTCCGACCTTCCATCCAACATGAGCGCGGGACTTCAGATGGCGTACGTCCTCAATGAGGAACGGCAGACGAACCGCAAGATCTCGCAGTTCGTGATCACCGCGTTCGTACAGCTGTCGACGAGCGTGGGTCAGATCCGATGATCCCACTCCGCCGTACTGGGCTCCTCTTCACGGTAATGTTGACGGCCTGCCAGGCGCGCGCAGGCAATGGCGCCGGCGGGGCGTCGGAGTTCAACGGTCGCACTGCGTTCACGTACCTGGAGAAGCAGATGTCGTTCGGGCCGCGCATCCCGAACAAGCCTGGACACGAGCAGACGGGCGACTGGCTCCTCGCCGAGCTGCGCGCCCGCGCCGATACCGTCATCGTCCAGGAAATCCGTCACGTCACCCACCGCGGCGATACGCTCGACCTGCGCAACTTCTTCGCGCGCTTCCGTCCTCAGGCAACCGAACGGGTGTTGTTCCTCGCGCACTGGGACACACGTCCCATGGCCGATCGTGCCGCCAATCTCGCGCAGCAGCGGATGCCCGTGCCCGGCGCGAACGACGGCGCCTCTGGAACCGCGGTCCTGCTGGGGGTGGCCGATGCGCTGAAGGCGCGTCCGCCGGCGGGGGGTGTCGATCTCCTCTTTGTCGACGGTGAGGACTACGGCGATTTCGCCGACACCAACGACGTGCTGATCGGATCGCGCTGGTTCGCCGCACATCTGCCGCCGGGTTATCAGCCGCTCTACGCGGTACTCTTCGACATGGTTGGTGACAAGGATTTGCAAATCTTTGAGGAGGGCCAATCCGTCGCATTCGCGCCGGAGGTCGTCCAGCGCGTTTGGCGGGTCGCGGCCGACCGCGGCCACGCGCACCAGTTTGTGCCGGGGGTAAAGCACACGCTCACCGACGATCATGTGTCGCTCCAGAAGGTCGGCATCCACGCGATCGACGTCGTGGATTTCGACTATCCCTACTGGCACACGACGGAGGACACGATTGACAAGGTCAGCGCGGAGAGTTTGCAGATTGTTGGTGATGTCGCCGTCGCTTTGGTACGCCAATAGATCAGTAGCGCCCGCATCTTGAAGGGATGGACGACCGCCGCGCCGCCCTCCTGCTTGCTTGCCTTGCCCTTGCCGGCGCCGGCATCCGGTATCTCGTTTCTCCCTCTCCTTCTTCTCCTCCGGGCGACGTGCAACTGCAGTCTCCTGCCGCTTCTCGTCCCGGCGCGCTGCGCGAGACCGCTCGACGAGCTTCGCAACTCGCTCGTCCCCTCCTTCCCGGTGACCAGATCGACATCGATCGGGCGGACGTGAGCGAAATCACACGTCTTCCGCACGTGGGTCCTGCGTTGGCACAGCGAATTGTCGCGTGGCGCACCGAGCACGGTCCATTTGGCAGTCTCGCCCGCTTGGATAGCGTGCCCGGTGTCGGGCCGAAATTGCTGGAGGCGATCCGCCCTTTTGTCGTTCAGCCTTGACCGTCCTAGCCGCAAAACACATTATGAGCCTTCAATTTCAATGAGTTGCGTACGGCGAGCGTTGCCCTAACCCAAGACAAGCTCGGTGAGATCCTCCTCCGTGAGGGGCTGATCACCCAGGAGCAGCTCCGCAAGGCGCTCCTGGAGCAGAAGAACACCGGGATGCGGCTGGGCTATACCCTGGTCAAGCTGGGGTTTATCGAGGAGACCGAGGTCAGCAAGATGCTGGCCCGCCAATACCGCATGCCGGCGGTGGACCTGTCGCGCTTCGAGGTCGACCCCAAGATCCTCAAGCTCCTCCCCCCCGACATCGCCACCAAGCACACCGTCCTTCCTTTAAAGAGGGAAGGCCGCACGCTCACGGTCGCGATCGCGGACCCCAACAACGTCACGGCGATCGAAGACATCAAGTTCATCACCCGCTGCGACGTCTTCCCGGTCATCGCCGGGGAGTACACGCTCCGCAACGCGATCGACCGGTACTACCAGCAATCGGACGCGCAGCTCCAGAGCCTGCTCAAGAGCGTCGAGGCGGAGGAAGAGGACCTCGAGCTCGTCGAGGATCAGGAAGACGAAGACGTCAAGAAAGAGGACCTGGCCGATGACGCTCCCGTCGTCAAGCTCATCAACGGCCTGCTCACCGACGCCGTAAAGCGGGGCGCGTCGGACATTCACATCGAGCCCTTCGAGCACGAGATGCGGGTGCGCTACCGCGTGGATGGCGCCCTGCAGGAAGTCATGAAACCGCCGGTGAAGATGCGCGCGGCTCTGACGTCGCGCGTCAAGATCATGGCGCAGCTGAATATTGCCGAGCGGCGCGTACCGCAGGACGGCCGCATCAAGCTGAAGATGGGAACGCGCGTGATCGACTTCCGCGTCTCGACGCTGCCCGTGCTGTTCGGCGAAAAAATCGTGCTGCGAATCCTCGACAAAGGCAACCTGACGCTCGATCTCAAAACGTTCGGCTTCGAGCCTCAGGCGGAGGGCGATTTGCTGAAGGCGATCCTCAATCCCTACGGGATGGTCCTGGTGACGGGGCCCACAGGCTCCGGCAAGACGACCACGCTATACTCGGCGCTCTCGAGGATCAATCAGATCGACGTGAACATCATGACGGCCGAGGACCCGGTCGAGTACAACCTCCTCGGGATCAATCAGGTGCTGGTGCGGAACGAAGTCGGGATGACGTTCGCGGCGGCGCTGAAAGCGTTCCTGCGCCAGGATCCGAACATCATCATGGTCGGCGAGATCCGCGACCTCGAGACGGGCTCGATAGCGATCAAGGCGGCGCTCACCGGCCACCTCGTGCTCTCGACCCTGCACACGAACGATGCGCCGTCGACCATTACCCGTATGGTGGACATGGGCATCGAGCCGTTCAATGTCGCGAGTGCCGTGAACTTGATCGTGGCGCAGCGGCTGGTGCGGCGCATCTGCAAGGAGTGCAAGCGGGAGCACGAGTACAGCAACGAGGAGATGCACGCGTTCGCCATCGACAGAAAAGTCGGCCCGTTCTTCAAGGGCGCGGGCTGCGATACCTGCGCCGGCACTGGCTACCGCGGCCGCCAGGGTCTCTACGAGGTGATGGCGCTGACGAGCCCGCTGCGCCGTGAGATCCTGAAGGGCGCGTCGACCGAAGAGCTGCGCGATCTCGCCGTGAAGGAAGGCATGCTGACGCTGCGCATGGACGGGATGGTCAAGGTCAAGAAGGGCGTCACCACGCTCGAAGAAGTCGTGAAGGAAACCGCCGCCGGATAAGGAGAGGGAGCATGCCAGTCAACCTCCGAGCGCTGCTCGAGGAGATGATCGAAAAGGACGCTTCCGACCTCCACCTGGTGGCGGGCGAGCGCCCCAAGATCCGCGTGGACGGCGATATCGTGAGCGCCTCCAGCGAAGAAGTGATGACGCCCAAGGACACGCTGTCGCTCGCCTACTCCGTGCTCACCGAGAACCAGAAGAAGCGGTTCGAGACCGAGAGCGAGCTCGACTTCTCGTTCGGCATCCAGAACCTGGCGCGCTTCCGCGGCAACGTGTTCAAACAGCGCGGCTGCGTCTCCGTCGTGATCCGGCAGATTCCGTTCAGCGTGAAGACGTTCGAGGAGCTGGGGCTTCCGCACGTCGTCGCGCAGCTCTCCGACCGGCCTCGCGGCCTCGTGCTCGTCACCGGCCCCACGGGCTCGGGCAAGAGCACCACGCTCGCCGCGATGATCGACAAGATCAACAAAGAGCTGAAGGGTCACATCATCACGGTGGAAGACCCGATCGAGTTCATCCACCGCCATCAGGCGTGCATCGTCAATCAGCGCGAAGTGGGGACCGATACCAACAGCTTCCAGGCGGCGCTGAAGTACGCGTTGCGCCAGGACCCTGACGTCGTGCTCATCGGCGAAATGCGCGATCTGGAGACGATTCAGGCGGCGCTGACCATCGCGGAGACCGGCCACCTGGCCTTCGCGACGCTGCACACCAATTCCGCGGCCGAATCGATCAATCGTATCATCGACGTCTTTCCATCGCACCAGCAGTCACAGGTGCGGGCGCAGCTCGCCTTCGTGCTCGAAGGCGTCGTGACCCAGACGCTGCTGCAACGCGCGAAAGGCCGCGGCCGAGTGATGGCTGCCGAGATCATGATCTGCACGGCCGCCATCCGGGCGCTGATCCGCGACGATAAGGTCCACCAGATCGAGTCGTCGATGCAGGCGGGCAAAAAGTATGGCATGCAGACGCTGAACGATGCGCTCTATCAGCTCTACATGGGCCGGGAAGTGACGAAAGACGAATGTCTGCGGGTGACGTCCAAACCGAACGAGTTTCTGCGGTCGATCGGCGAAACGCCGCCCGACGAAAGAGACGGAGCGCCGGCGGCGGCCACGCCCCCGCAGGCCGGTCCACCTAAAGTCGCCGTGCGGAGGTAGTTATGCCGGTCTTTGAATACACAGCCCGCAACCTGAAAGGCGATCTCGTTCGCGACAAGATCGACCTCGCCTCGCGCGACGATGTCATCGCGCATCTGCGCAAAAACCGCATGGTGGTGGTGCAGGTGCGGGAGGCCAAGGGCAAGGGCGGCAGCGTGCTCGACTTCTTCAAGGCGGGAGTCAAGACGCGCGACGTCGTCATCTTCACACGGCAGTTTGCCACCATGATCAATTCCGGTCTGCCGCTCGTGCAGGCGCTCGACATTCTGCAGCAGCAGACCGAAAACAAGGTCCTGGCCGACGTCACGCGCCAGGTCGTGTACGACGTGGAGAGTGGTCACACCCTCGCGGACGCGCTCCGGAAACACCCGAAAGCGTTCAGCGATCTCTATGTGAACATGGTGGCGGCCGGTGAGGCGGGCGGTATTCTCGACACGATTCTCCTGCGCCTGGCCGAGTTCCTCGAGAAAAACGACAAGATCGTGCGGAAGGTCAAGGGCGCGATGATCTACCCGGCCGTGATCTTCTCGGTTGCCGGTATCGCGATCGCCGTGCTGCTGATCTTCGTCATCCCGACATTCCAAAGCATGTTCGCGTCGGTGAACCTGGCGCTGCCGCTCCCGACGCGCATCGTGATCGGCGCAAGCAACATCCTGAAGAATTTCTGGTGGGCCATCATCGCCCTCGGGATCTTCGCCTTCGTCGCCGTCAGCCGATACAACAAGACGACCGCGGGCAAGCTGCAGATCGACAAACTGCTGCTGAGCCTGCCGGTGCTCGGCGACCTGCTGCGCAAGTCGGCGGTCTCCCGCTTCACGCGCACGCTCGGCACCCTGATTTCGTCGGGCGTGTCGATTCTCGACGGCCTCGAGATCACGGCCCGGACCGCCGGCAACATGGTGATCCACAACGCCGTGATGGAGTCGCGCGCGTCCATCGCGGGCGGTGAAACGATCGCTGCGCCGCTGCAGAAGTCGAAGGTGTTCCCGCCCATGGTGATCTCGATGATCGCGGTGGGCGAGCAGACCGGCGGTCTGGACGAGATGCTCACGAAGATCGCCGACTTCTATGACGACGAAGTCGACGCCGCCGTCAGCGCCCTGTTGTCGTTGCTCGAGCCCATCATGATCGTGGTGCTCGGCGTGATCGTCGGCGGCATGGTGGTGGCGATGTATCTGCCGATCTTCGATATGGTGAACGCGGTGCAGTAAGACGGAACGATGGACTGAGGGAATGATTGGAACGGGAGGCGGCCTCCAGACGGGGGCCGCTTTTCATTCCAACGTTCCATCATTCCACACTTTCCAGGCCTCTGTGACGTTCTCTCTTGCATTTTGCCACAGCGCTCCCAATAATGGCCCCCCATGCGCTGGCTGGGCGTCAGATCGCAAGGCTCGACGATTCCGACCGCCACCGAGCTCCTCCGCCTCGTCTATGTGGGGCGGATGTGCCTGGCAACGGCCATTTACGTCACGGCAGCCTTCAAGATCAGAGTCGCGGCACCGCTCGACATCCTGGTGACGTCGCTGCTGTTGGTCGGCGCCGCGGGCCTCACGGCCGCTTCCTATTGGCACACGCACGTCCGCCGCCGGTTACCCGGATCGACCTTCCTTTATCTACAAGCGCTGTTCGATGTCGTCCTGATCACCACGGTCGTCCACATGACGGGCGGGGCGGAAAGCGATCTCGCCAGCCTCTACGTCATCTTCATCGCCGTCACAGCGCTGCTGATGCCGCCGGCGAATGCCGGGCTCGTGACGCTGTTCGCGGGCCTGATCTACTTCGCCGACGTATTCTGGGGGCATGCGGGGGTCACGGCCGGCATCTGGATCCAGCTCGCCGTCTTCATTCTCGTTGCAGTCGTGACCGGCTATGTCGCGAGCCGGGTGAACGTCATGGGCGCGGAGCGCGAAGCGCTGGCCGCCGAAGTGCGCCAGGTCCAGCTCGAGGCGGACGATGTCCTGCGCAACCTCCGGACGGGCGTGATCACCGTGGACGCGGACGGCCGGCTGCTGTACGCGAATCCGGCATCCGAGGAGATCCTCGGATTCCGGGCGCGCGAGTGGCTGGGGCGCTCGGTGATGCCGGAATTCGCCCGCCTGGCGCCTGAGTTCTGGGCGGCGGTCACCTCGACCGCGCGCCGCGGCGTGCGGTTGATGCGCGTCGAAGCGACGGTGCATCGGCCGGACCGGGCCTTTCCAATCGGCGTGACGACGACGACGCTTGATGGGCCGGTCGGCGCCAGGCCCCGCGTCTCCGCGGTCTTCACCGACATCTCCGACTCCAAGCGGCTCGAGGAGCTGCACCTGCGCGCCGAGCGTCTCGAGGCGGTGGCGGAGCTGTCGTCCAGTCTGGCGCACGAGATCAAGAACCCGCTCGCATCGATTCGCAGCTCGGTCGAACAGCTGGGCCGTTCGTCGCGCGCCAATCCGGATGAGAAGTTTCTCGCCAATCTGATCGTTCGTGAAAGCGATCGGCTGTCGAGACTCTTGTCGGAGTTCCTCGACTTTTCCCGCGTGCGCGTGACCGAATGCCGGCCGGTGGACCTCCATCAAGTTGCTGAAGCGGCCATTCGGCTCGTGCGCCAGCATCCCGAGTGCTCCGCCGGTGTGCGCATCTCTCTGGAGGGCACCGCGACGCCAATGGAAGGCGACGAGGACCTCCTGCATCGCGTCGTCACGAATCTGGTACTGAATGCCGTCCAGGCGGCAGGCTCGAACGCTCACGTGGTCGTCCGCACCGATCGAGCAGCCGCAAACGATCTGCCGGGCGGCGCGGGCATCGATAACCCCGTATCACTGCGCGTGAGCGATAACGGACCCGGCATCCCGGACGAGCTGCAGCGCCGCTTGTTCGAGCCCTTTGCCACCGGGCGCGTGGGCGGCACCGGTCTCGGGCTGGCAATCGTGCAACGGGCCGTGGAGGCGCATCGCGGTCTGGTGCTCGTCGACAGCCAGGCCGGACAGGGGACGACGTTCACCATCTACTTCCCGGCTGCGCGCCGCAAGGAGGAAGCTGCCTAATGGCCGCTGCCCCATCGATACTCGTCATCGACGACGAACAGGGGATACTCGAAACCCTCCGTATCCTGCTGAAGAACGAGGGATTCGATGTCACCACCGCGCAGGGCGGTAAAGCAGGTCTCGAGCAACTCAAGAGCTCGGCGCCCGACATCGTCCTGACGGACCTCAAGATGCCCGGAGTTACGGGCATCGAGATCCTCTCGGCCGTACGGGGTCAGGACCCCGAGACGCCCGTGATCCTCATGACGGCGCAGGCGTCGCTGCAGACGGCGATTCAGGCGGTCAACGAGGGTGCCTTCTACTATATCCAAAAGCCCTTCTCGAACGACGACATGGTGGCGATTTGCCGCCGCGCTGCCGAGCACCGCCGTCTCCGCGCCGAGAACAAGCAGCTCAAGCAGGAAATCCGCCGGCGCGAGCGCTCCGGACAGGTCAAGCCGCTCGGGAAGTCGAAGTTGTTCAGTGACGTTCTGCGGCTCGCCGAGCAGGTGGCGCCCACGGAGAGCACCGTGCTCATCCAGGGCGAATCTGGGACGGGTAAGGAAGTGATCGCCCGCTACCTCCACGAGCTTTCGACGCGTGCCGAGGGTCAGTTCCTCTCCCTGAACTGTGGGGCGCTTCCCGAAAGCTTGCTCGAGTCCGAGCTGTTCGGTCACGTGAAGGGGTCGTTCACCGGGGCCGTGCGCGATAAGCAGGGGCTGTTCGCAGCGGCTCGGGGCGGAACGTTCTTCCTCGACGAAATCGGCGAGATGTCGCCCGCGACGCAGGTGAAGCTGCTGCGTGTGCTGCAGGAGCGGGAAGCCATCCCCGTCGGCGGTACCGAAGCGATTCCGGTGGATGTGCGGGTCGTGGCCGCGACCAATCGCGATCTCGAGGACGACATCAAGCGCGGCCGCTTCCGGACCGATCTCTACTACCGGCTCAACGTCATCAACATTCACCTGCCCCCGCTGCGCGACCGCCGCGACGACATTCCGATCTTTGTGAAGGAGTTTCTCGGGCACATCGCGACCGAGCGGGGGGAAGGTCCCAAGATCCTCACGGCGGAAGCCGAAGAAGTCATTATGGCCTATGATTGGCCGGGCAACGTCCGCGAGTTGGAGAACGCGCTCGAACGGGCGGTGACTCTCACCAAAGGGGATATCATCCCCCGCTCGGCAATTCCCGACAAGGTCAGCGAGCGCAAGGCGGAGCCGCTCGTCGCCGAACGGCTTCACAAGAATCCATCGCTCGACGTCATCGAGCAGGCGTACATCACGTGGGTGCTTCAGAGCGAGGGCGGGAATAAGACACGCGCCGCCGAGGTGCTCGGGATCGATCCGTCGACGCTGTATCGGAAGCTGAGTCGCTACGAGGGCTCAGCGCCGGTAGCGGAACCAAATAGAAATCCAACCGACTGATCCGGTTGGCGCGGAGACACTGGAGTGTCTCGCCGGCGCTGTGCGCTACAACGCCTGGATGTTCGACCGGATCCGCGCGTGGATCGGGTCGCGGGTGTTGGAGATCGGCTCGGGTATCGGCAACCTCTCGGCGTTCCTGGTCGACCGCGAGCGCCTCGTACTGACGGATACGCGGGAGGAATACCTGGCCCGGCTCCGCACGCGATTCGCGCATCACTCGAACATCTCGGTGGCGCATCTCTATCTGCCGCATGACGACCGCGCCGTCGCCGGCCAGCGCTTCGATACCACCATCTGTCTCAATGTGCTGGAGCACGTGGAGGACGACATCGCGTCGCTCACCGCGGTGCGCACGCTGCTCGAACCGAAGGGGCGGCTGGTTCTCCTCGTTCCGGCCTTGCCCGCGCTGTACGGCTCGATCGATCGCGCTCTCGGCCATCATCGCCGCTACACGCGCGCCGATCTAGTCGCGAAGCTCACACGGACCGGTTTCCGGGTTGTGCACATCGAGTATTTCAACCTTGCCGGCATTCCCGGTTGGTGGTGGGCCGGCCGGGTGCTCCAGCGGCAGACGATTCCCGCGGGCTCCCTCAAGCTCTACGACACGCTGGTGCCGCTCTTCCGGCTGGAGCGCCTGATTCCCTGGCGCGTGGGACAGTCGCTGATCGCGGTTGGTGAGGCTGCCTGATGAGTCCAGAGCGGGCCTCACGCAATCTGCTGCTCTCCGTCGTTGTGCCGGCGTTCAACGAAGCCGGCACGGTCGAGATGGCTCTGCGGCGCGTGCGCGCCGTGCCGCTGCGTGTCGAGATCATCGTCGTCAACGACGCCTCGACCGATGGCACGCGCGAAGTTCTCGAGAAGCTGTCGCAAGATGGTTTAATCGATCGTGTGATTCATCACGACATCAATCGAGGTAAGGGTGCTGCCGTCCGGACCGGCATCGCGGCCGCCACCGGAGACGCCGTCGTGGTTCAGGATGCGGATCTCGAGTACGACCCTGCGGATCTCCCGGCGCTCGTCGAGCCGATTGGTGCAGGCAAGGCCGACGCGGTGTACGGGTCGCGCTTTCAAGGAGGTCCACATCGCGTCCTCTACTTCTGGCACTATGTCGGCAACCGCGTGCTGACGCTCTTGTCGAACATGTTCACAAACTTGAATCTCACCGACCTCGAGACTTGCTATAAGCTGGTGCGGAGAGATCTGCTCCAGCGGCTGCCCCTGTCATCCAACCGGTTCGGATTCGAAGTGGAGATTACGGCGCGGTTGGCGCAGGCGAGCGCGCGAATTTGGGAGATGCCGATCTCGTATAGCGGCCGGACTTATGCGGAGGGAAAAAAGATCACGTGGCGTGACGGTTTTGCCGCGTTGTTCCACATCCTGCGTTATAACCTGGTCGTCCCGCGTAACACCCGCGATTGGCGCTCACTCGAGAAGTAAAGGCGGGACTCGTCGTCGCGGCGGTGACGTTGGCCGTCGGTATACTCACGCTGAACCGGGCGCTGGTCGGCGTTTTCTACGACGACGGACTGTATGCCGGGCTGGCGACAGCTCTCGCGGGTGGATATGGGTACGTCCATCCCAATCTCCCGGGCATGCCGGGCGCCGTCCACTATCCGCCGCTCTATCCCGTGATCCTGGCGCCGCTGTTCGGCTTGCTCTCGGTCGGTGCGGCGGCGCTGTCCGCGAAACTCCTCAACGCTTTGCTTGCGGCCAGCGGGGCCGGATTGATCGCGTGGCATGCGTCCCGCACCGCGATGCTTGGCCTGACCAAGTCCTGGTTTATGCCGGCGATCGTGCTCGCGGCCGCGCTCGCGATTCCCGTTCTCGCGACGCAAGGCGTGCTCTTCGCCGAGCCGTTGTTCGCGGTGCTCCTCGCGCTCGCGATTGTCGCCGCCGACCGCGACGTGTCTCCCTGGATCGTCGGCTCCGCAGCCGCATTGGCCTTGCTCACGCGTTCGATCGGAGTCGCGATTGTCGCGGGCACCGCCTGTTTTCTGCTCGCGCGCCGCGTGCCAATTCGGTCGTTGCTGCCGGTAGTGCTGCCGCCGCTCGGCGCGATGCTCGCCTGGGGGATCTGGGTCACCACGCGCCAGCGACAGATCGATCCAGTGCTGGCACTCGGCTACGGTAGCTACCTGGCGCACATTCGCCAGGCCGGGCTCAGCGCGATCGCGGTCAACGTCCCCGACATGTCCCGGCCACTGGAAGCGTTGACGCTGGGCTGGATCCCGGTGCGCTGGATTTACGACATTCTTGCGACCATCGCCCTTGGTATCGGTCTATACGGACTCGCATTGCTCGCGCGTCGGTCGGCGATAGGCTTCACGTTGATTTTCTATTTGCTGATTCTTGCGGTGTGGCCTTATCCACCGGACCGCTTTCTGTGGACGGTGCTTCCCTGGCTTGCATTGGCCTGGGCGGCGGGCGCGCTCGAGCTCTGGCGCCGCTGGCCGCGACTGCGGATCCCGGTCGGACTGCTCGCGGCGATTGTGGTTGGCGGCTACATGACCTACGAGATCCGTGGATTTGCGGGCCGCTGGTGGGACGCCCAGGCGCGCGCCATCTCCGCAAACTTTGCCGAGCTGCTGCCTGTTGTCGCGAATTTGCCGTCTTCGGCTGTCATTGCCAGCGACGACGAGGCGCTCGTGTGGCTCTACACCCGGCGCCAATCGGTACCGCTCTATCTCGAGAGTTACCGCGGGCGTGATTTCATTCAGCCCACGCCCACCGAGCACCGGGCCTACCTGGAGCGGATGGGCGTGACGCATATTCTGCTCGCGAGTGCCACCTCTCCATCCGCCGTCCAGCTACGGAATCTGATCGGCGCCTATCCGGCGTGGCTGACCGGATTGTATCGCTGGTCTGACGGCCGCTGGCTGTTCGCCGTGAACCGTGGACAGTAGGGACCGCCGGCTCTATCTCGCCGTCGCGGTGTGTGCGGTCGTTCCACACCTCCCGGCATTGTGGAATCGCTTCGCGATGGACGACCTCTACATCATCGTCTGGAATCCGCTGGTTCACACGATTCAAGGCGTCTGGCGCGGGTTCGCGGGACCGTACTGGCCGCCCGATCTTGGCGGCCAGATGTACCGTCCACTCCCCCTCGCGAGCTTCGCGATGGCCTGGAGCATCGCCGGCGCCCACCCCGTGCTCTTTCATGCGATGAATCTGCTTTGGCACGCGGCTGTGGCGGTTGCGGTCGCGGCGATGGCGCGGCGTCTCGCCGACGTGACTGTGGCATTCGTTGCGGGATTGATCTTCGCCGTGCATCCGGTCCACGTGGAGGCGATCGCGAACGTGATCGGCCTCGGCGAGCTGATGGCGGCGGCCGGCGTCTGCCTGGCGGTGTACGCTGCCGTCGTTCGGCAAGACGTCGTGTGGAGTGGCCTGGCGCTCCTGCTCGGCCTCCTGAGCAAAGAAAACGCGGTGGTTGCACCGGCCTTGATCGTTTGGGCCTGGATCGTGGGACCACGGCCGCTGCCACGACGGATGTTCGCGTTCGCGATTAGTTGGCTGGTCATCGGGGGCGCGTATCTCGCCGTGCGCGGGATCGTCCTTCACCCCTACGCCAGACTGCATGCGATCGCTCCCGTGTTCCTCGGAGAGAGCTTCTTCGCCGGAAGACTTACGGCGGTGGCGGCTCTCGCCGATGTCACGCGCTTACTCGTTTTTCCCCTGACGTTGCGTGTCGACTACTCGCCCGCCGAGCGGACGATCGTCCAATCGGTGTTGGACGGGCGATTCGCCATTGGACTGGCGTGCCTCGCGCTTTGGGCCTTTCTGCTGGTCTGGGCCTGGAGGCGCGGCCGGCGAGTCGAAGCGTTCGGCCTCGGATGGATTGCGATCGCGTTCCTGCCCGTCTCCAATCTGTTGTTCTCAACTGGCGTGCTCCTGGCCGAGCGAACGTTGTATCTGCCGTCGGTGGGCTTGGCGCTCGCGGCGGGTGCGGCGCTGGCGCGGCTTCCCCTGCCGCGTCTGCGCGTCGTTGTCGCGCTGCTCGTTCTTGCTGGTGGAATTCGGTCAGCGTTGCGAACGCGTGTCTGGCGCGACGATCTCGCGGTGACGCAAAGCATCCTGATCGATTCGCCTGAGTCGTATCGTGGCCCGGTGCGGATGGCGGGGATCTATCAGAGCTATCGTGAACCGGATCGCGCGCTCGCGGCACTCCAGGTCGCGGCGCGGACGTACGACCGCGATCCCACGTTGTTCATCGCTGGCGCGGACGCGGCATTCACACTGGGCCGGCCACATCTCGCCGACTCGCTGCTGGCTCGCGCCGAACAGTTGTGCTACCACTGTGCCGGCTACTATCGCACGCAGGCGTTTGCGGCCCGCTCTCGTGGCGATTCGAGCGTCGCGGATTCTCTCCTCGCTCGAGAGCCATGAAGCGCGAGCTGCTTCTCGTATTTTTCGCAGCGCTCGCGCTATACCTGCCGGCCGCCGGTTACGGATTTGTACAGGACGATCGCGCCATCATCGTGTCGAATCCTGCGGCCCATTCGATTCCGGCGGCGCTTGCCGCGTTCGACGATCCATACTGGCCACGCGGATCGGGTGCCGGCCTGTATCGACCGCTTACGATTCTGAGCTACGCCGTGGATTGGATCGTCTCGGATGGCAGCGCCGGATGGTTTCACGTCATGAACGCCTTGTGGCACAGCCTCGCAACGGTGCTGCTGACTATCATCCTCACGCGCTGGCTTCCCACGCTGGCCGCCGTCGGAGCTGGATTGGTCTTCGCCTGGCATCCCGTCCACGTCGAAGCGGTGGCGAGCCTGGTCGGTCGCGCCGAGCTGCTGGCGGCCGTGGGAGTCTTCGGTGCGGTTCTCGCCGCGCGCCGAGAGCAGTGGGCGGTTTCCGTATTCTGCGCAGTTGCTGCAATGCTCAGCAAAGAGCACGGTGTCATCGCTCCTGTCGTCATACTGTTCGATAACTGGTTTCAAGGCGCGGACGCACGACGGCTGCCCATCGGGTTCCTGGTGGCACTCGGCGCCAGCACGGCGGGATTTCTCGCGGCTTGGTTCGTGATCGGTGTAGCGGGGGCCCACGATGTCGCCGTGGTCTTCTATGGAAGGAGCACGCTCGGCCGCCTCGCGGTTGCACTTCCGACCGTAGCACGTGCGGCCGAACTCCTTGTCTGGCCCGTTTCCCTGTCGTCCGATTACAGCCCTCAAGTTATTCCCGCCCGCGCAGGATTCTCGGCGGCGGCGGCGCTGGGAATCCTCATCGCAATCGGGCTGGCCACGTTGATTGTCTGGTCGCGTCGTCGTGCACCGGTGATTGCATTCGCTGCGGTACTCGCGGTGCTTTCGTATTTACCGACCGCCAATCTCTTGTTTCCATCTGGAGTGGTTCTCGCGGAGCGCAATCTCTATCTCGCGGTGGCGTTGCCCGCGGCATTGGCGGGCACGGGCTTAGCGTGGCTCGGTGCGCACCGAGGACTGCGTTTTGCTGCTGCGGCGCTGACGGTAGTCGCCGTGGCGTGCGGGACGCGATCCTTGCTGCGACTCCCGGCGTGGCGTGACAATCGTTCGCAGCTCCTCACTTTGCTTACCGAACATCCGGAGTCCTATCGCGGGCATGCCTCGGCGGCTGCCGTGCTGGCCGGTCGTCACGATACCGCGGGCGCGCGTCGCGAATACCAGACCGCCGACTCGCTGTTCGCTGGAGATCCCTACCTCGATGCCGCGCACGCGATTTATCTCATCGGTCTCGGCGACACGGCGGCCGCCCGTCCATTGATCGATCGGGCGAGCTCGTCCGGCCGCGGGGAGCGCGCTGGATGGCGGGCGCGGTTTCTGCTTTTGCTGGCGCGACAGGACCGATCGGGAGCTGCCGCCGTGGCCGATTCGGCGAGACAGCGTTATTCAGAGGATATACCCTGGTATCGCTTGCACTTTCATTGATTTGAACAATGAAAGAGTCGTTGCGTCCGGCGTGCCGACTTGCAAAAAGCCGCGACTTGTAGTGGTTTTGAGGGGAGGACTTCGCAACCGTCTGAATAATGTAAATGATTGGCCGATAGTGATTTGCAATGTCAAACTAGCTCGAAGGCACGATTCGTGCCGATTCGCCGGACGGCATACTATCGGTTGCTGTTTCGAACCTACAGGGGAGGCTGTCCAGATGAATCGCAAGGGTTTCACATTGATCGAGCTTCTGATCGTGGTCGTGATCATCGGCATTTTGGCCGCGATCGCGATTCCGAAGTTCGCCAACACGAAGGAAAAGGCCTATCTGGCCTCGATGAAGTCGGATCTGCGGAACCTCATCACCGCTGAAGAGGCGTATTTTGCCGACTCGGTGAAGTACTCGACCAAC
>DATGVZ010000076.1:0-4141 GCA_035299765.1 Gemmatimonadales bacterium | reverse complement strand
ATATTCGGCACCGCCAGTGGCCACGCGCTGCGCCAGCACGTCGTGAATGCGCGCGCGAATGCGGTCACGTTGACACAGATTCAGCCCTAAGCGCGCTCAGCGATCGTCACGATGTCGGGCGACGCGTCGACGAGGGCGCTTTGCGCGAAGTCTCCGTACATGGCGCGCACTTTGAACCCCGCGCGCGCGAGCAAGTGTTGGAGCTCGGCAGCGAGATACCAGCGCATGTCGAACGCCTGGACGTAGCGCTTGCCTCCGACGTAGTAAATGAGCTCGGTTTCAGTAACCTGATCGACCCACCGAACCCGTGTGACTCGCGCGCCGCGCCGGAGCGTCCGTCCGTCCGCGAGCCGTAGCTCCGGCGTGTCCTCGCGCTCCACGCCGTCAGCGCTCGTGAGTGCGTCAAAACGGGGATTGAAGACGTCGAAGACGAATCGGCCTGTTGGCGCGAGGTGGTGGGCGACGGCGGCGAGAAAGCGCAACTGATCGTCTATACGCGCCAGTTGCTGCACCACGCGAAAGGGCGCGATGATCAGCGCGTATTTTACGCCGAGGGCGAAGTCGCGGATGTCGCGCTGCTGCAACATGACGCGCGCCTGCACGGTCGCGGCTTCGGCGGCGAGTTTCTCTTTGCAGCGCGCGAGCATCTGGCTGGAGCTGTCGACACCGGCGATCGTGCAGCCGGCGCGAGCGATCGGCAGCAGAATCCGACCCGTGCCGCAGCCGAGCTCGAGTACTTGGCCACCCGCCGCTTTCGCCTCTGCTACATAGAAGCCGACATCGCGGCGCGCCGCGTAGAGAGGCACGCTGTCGTATAACAGACCGAAGTCGGGGATGTCGTCGTAAGCAGACGGTGCCACTAAGGCTTGATCTTAACCGTCAACACCCGGCCATCGCGAGAGATGTCTGCCTTGGACGCGCGCAGCGAGACCAGCGG
Organism: Gemmatimonadales bacterium; assembly: GCA_035299765.1. GTDB lineage: Bacteria > Gemmatimonadota > Gemmatimonadetes > Gemmatimonadales > GWC2-71-9 > 20CM-2-65-7. Next base: position 3,204 of record DATGVZ010000076.1, on the reverse strand, counting down.
CGACTCAACCCGGACGTCGGCGCCGTTCACCGTGACTTTCACTATTGAGTCTGCTCCCACCACCGCCCGGAGTGTCTGTGCATTTCGATCCTGGACGACGGGCGTATTGAACGTCGCCTGCAACGCGTCGCCCGCGCACGCCACCACCCAACGGGTGTGCAGGAGCACACCCGGCTCCACTTGGAGCAGATTCTGCGGATCGATTCCGCAAAGTCCCAGCGATCGCCCCTCGATGGTAACGGTGAGCAGCACGCCGGGCGCGGCGAGGATGCTGTCCACCTGCTTGCGGCGCAGCGCGCGCAGGCCGGACACGCCTGAATCCGCGCCGCGGCGCAGGGACGCCATCACGAACCGCGTCTCGGCTTGACGCCGCAATGCCACCTCGGCGGCGCGGTAGCCGGACGCGTCCGCGAGCGCGTCCTGCACCGTGAGACTCTGATTCACGAGACGACTCTTCCACGCCGGCCCTTCGAGCGCGTCGAGCAGCGCGCCGAGCGCGGGTCCGGTCGCGTAATAGCGCAGCCGGATCGAGAGCGTGACGTCTTCGGTGAGCTTGTGCAGGCCCACCAGTTTGCCCGATTGCACATGCTCGGCGCCCGCGCGATCGGGAAAGTCAGGCAGCCGTGCGGCGAGCTGCACCGCGCGCACCAGCGCGTACTCCGCGAGTCCCTCATTCAGCTCCGCGAGCTGCTCGAACTCCGCAAGCTCGGCGCCGAGGGCGCGCTGGCGCGACTCCCGCACCGCGAGAAATTCCTGCGCCAACATCCGTTTCTCAGCCCTGGTGGACGCGCTCTCCGCCGCCGCGAGAATCCGCCCTTCGAGCGCCATGCCGGCCTCATTTTGCGGGTCGAAGACCGGATAGCTCGTGACGAGGAACGAGTTCTCTCCACGCCCGAATCGCCGGCCCTCTGTGCGCGAGGCGCGTTCGAATACGTGAAACGCTTCGTGCGCCGTGAGTCCGACCAACGAGGCGATGCTTTGCGTGTCGACAACGACTTGCGCGGCGCCGCGGCCGGGGAGTTCGGCGGCCGTATTCGCGGCACCTTGATCGACCGCGGCTTGCCAGCCGGCGCCGGCTGCCGCCGAATCCGGGGCAAAGCCTGGCGGCAGCGCGCCGCGCCAACCGAGTAGCAGCGTGCCATGGCCACGCAGCAAGTAGAGCACGGGAATCGTGTCGGGCCGGTAGCCCGGCCAGATCGAGTCGCCCATCTCGCGACCGATACGGGCGACCCATTCATGCGCGGCGACAACGTGGCGGGACAGGTCCCGCGGCGGTCCCTGGATTAAGGCGAGGCAGAGCGCCGCGGGTAGCACGCGATGCGCTGCTACGGCGTGCGACGGATAAACGTCAGCGTCGCCACCGGCCGGGCCTTCCCGTGCGATAAGAAATGCCGATTGCTGGACCGCGTCGTGGGTCTCGTCGGATTCCGCGGCCGATGGGCAGATGTGTAGGTTGTGCCCGCATCGGCGCCCGCGTCGTACGCTACCAGCGTGAGGGTGCGCCGTTTCACCCAGCCCCCCTTCTCCGAGAGGCTCACACCCGATGCTCCGGCGAACCAGTCGGGACTCGGCTGGATCATGGCGACGACGGAGATGAGCGGGTGCGCCGGATCGACCCGCACCGTGGTGACCATCGAATCAGTGAAGTTCTTGAGACTGCCGGTTTCGAACATCTCGAGCGCGTTGCCCGCGTCGATCGCTGTATGGATCTCATCGTTCAGCGGAGAATGCTTGCCTTCCTCTGAAAGCCGCTCCAGTCCACGGGTCGGTTTCCGTCCGACGGTGAAAATCGCGTAGCGCGCGTTGTGCGATGCGCCGATGAGCCCCGAGAAGCGGGCATCGTTGGTTGGATACTCGAGCGGGAAATTACGCTTCGTCCAGAGACTCTTCACGATCACGGTGTACTCAGCGGGCCCTGCCGCGCGCGGCGGAGCGGGCGGAGTGGACGCCGCCGCGGTGCGCTTGGGTGCTTCCTTCTTTCCGCAGGCCGCAACGGCGGCGAGCGCGATGACCAGGAGATACAGTGGGTGTGGGCGCATGCTTAGAGTTACTCAACTTTTCGGAACGCGCAACGAAACTCGGCGTGAGCCATGTCACGCGCGTACGGGTCGCGCGAGGACGTCAGATCATCGTGTCAGCACCGGCAAATACGGCGTCCACGGACCGACCTGATCACCGTACTGCTTCGCCAGCACGCGGGCGACTTGCGCGATGTGACCGAGGTCGTGCACGACCCACGCGGCGAGCAGTTGAGCGAGGGTGACCGGGCCGAGGCTCGGATGCTCGCCGGGAAGCGCCAACTGTTTGGATGTCAGTTTCCAGGAACGCAACAGCTTCACGTTCTTCTTGCGCAGATCCGCGAATTCCTTCAGGAGTGACGCGAGCGACCGGCCGGCGTTGCGTTGCTTGTGCCGAAACCGATCGTACGGCTCAAATCGCGGACTCTCGCCTTGCGCGAGGATGATGCGGGCGCGTGGGATCCAGTCGGTTTCTTCGCCGTCGATCAGGTGACCGACGACGTCGAACGGGCTGAACGTGCCGGGGCCTTCGGTGCCGCGAGTCCATGCGTCCGGCAGTCCACCAAGCAGCGCCGAGAGCGCGGGAGGCGTGCGCTCGAGGATTTCAATGGCGCGATCGACTTCGAAGTTCACCGTCGCTCCTCAGGGTTGCCGCGTACGATACAGCAGATGCGCGATCCCCTCGTGATCGATGTCCCGCTCATACACGAGACCTGTTTTCACGAGCACGCGTTGCGAACCGACGTTGGCCGGTAGCGTGATCGCCACGGGTGAGGCGATGCGCAGCTCAGCGCGCGCCAGTTGCAGCAGAGTCTTGGCGACTTCGGTGGCGAGTCCGCGCCCCCAAAACTGCGGATGCAAGCCGTAGCCGAGCTCGACCTCATCTGTGCCGTCCACAACCAGATGCCGCAGCACGGCGCGACCGGCGACCTGGTCGCCGCCGTCGCGCAGAATCCAGAGTCCGAAGCCGTAGTCCTCCCAGTGCTGGAGGTTGCGGGACATGTACGCCGCGGTTTGCGCGGCATCGCGGGTGCCGCCGAGGTACGTCATGAATTGGGTATCGGTATCCATCGCGCGCACGGCGTCGAAATGATCGGGCTGCAAACGCTCGGCGCGCAGGCGCACGGTTACGAAGGAGTCAATGGGCGTGGGTCGGTGCAGCGGGTGCGAACTCGTTCAACATGTA
>DATGVZ010000075.1:0-6999 GCA_035299765.1 Gemmatimonadales bacterium | reverse complement strand
CGAGCGCGGTGACACCGCCACATAGTACCGCCTGCTCGCCGAACAAATCGGTCTCCGTCTCCTCGGCGAACGAGGTGCCGATGACGCCGGCACGCGCGCACCCAATCCCGGCCGCGTACGCGAGCGCGTTCGGCAACGCCGAGCCGCTGGCGTCCTGATGCACCGCGACCAGTGCGGGCACGCCGCGCCCAGCCTGGTACTCGCTGCGAACCAGATGGCCGGGAGACTTCGGCGCGATCATTGATACGTCGACGGCGGCCGGCGGCACGATTTCGCCGAAATGAATGTTGAACCCGTGCGCAAACATCAGCGTCTTGCCTGGGCCGAGTGCGGGGGCGACCGCGGTCTCGTAGACGGCGCGCTGCTCTTGATCGGGGACGAGCATCATGATCACATCGCCCGCTCGCGCGGCGTCGGCGACGGAGCGCACTTCGAGTCCATCGGCGGCCGCGCGCGCCCACGATTCGCCTCCGGGACGCAGCCCGACGATCACTCGCGCTCCGCTGTCGCGCAGGTTCTGCGCGTGCGCGTGTCCCTGACTGCCGTACCCGATGATTGCGAAGACGCGGTCGCGCAAACGCGCGCGATCGGCGTCCGCGTCGTAGTAGACGCGCACCGATGAGCTCATGAAACCTCCGAAAGGAAACTGGGAGTGACCGTCGTCTCGCGGACGCCGATCACGTTGTTGATTTGCAGGACGAGCCCCTTCAGCGCGGCGTCCTCCGCTTCGATCACGCACGAGAGCTTCCACGTCCCCGGCTGACCGTTGGAGACCACTGCGAAGTCGCGGATCGGCATGTTATGCCGGCGCAGCACGCCGCACGCCCGGCCGAGCGTGAGCAGCTCTTCCTCGAGCCGCACGGTCACCGTACGGGCCTGCTTCATACGGGCGCCGCTTCCAGCGGCTCCGAGAGCGAGCCGCCGGGCACGATCATCGGAAAGACATTGGCCTCCTGCTCGATCACCAGCTCGACGAGCGCGGGACCGGCCGACTGGTTCGCCCGCCGCAGCACGTCTTCGATCTCGCCGGCGCTCTTGATACGCCACCCCGGAATGCCGTATGCGGCTGCCAGCTTGACGTAATCGGGACTCCAGATGGGCGTGCTGGCGTAGCGGCCGCCGTGGAAGAATTGCTGCCACTGCCGCACCATGCCGAGATAACCGTTGTTGAAGATCGCGAGCTTCACGACGAGCCCTTCCTGAATCATGGTCGCAATTTCAGCCATGTTCATCTGAAATCCGCCGTCGCCAGAAATCGCCCACACCGGCTCGTCCGGACGCGCGAGATGCACGCCCATCGCCGCCGGCACCGCGAACCCCATGGCGCCGAGACCGCCCGAAGTGATGTGCGAGTTGGGTCGCTGGAAGGGATAGCGCTGCGCGACCCACATCTGATGTTGACCCACGTCCGACACGATCGTCGTTCGTCCGCCGGTCACTTCTGCGAGCGCCGAAAGGATCGTCTCGGGAGTGAGCCCGCCGGAGAAGACCTCTTCGCGCGAGCGCATGAGTCCGCGGATCTCTTCCTTCCAGCGTGGGCAGTCGCGCGGCTCAACGAACGTGAGCAGCCGGCCGACCACCGCCTTCGCGTCTCCGGCAATTCCCACGGCAATCGGCACGTTGCGGCCGATTGCAGCGGCGTCGATGTCGATGTGCACGATCTTCGCACGCGGTGCAAACGTCGCGGTATTGCCCGTAACACGGTCGTCGAAGCGCAGACCAATGCCGACGATCACATCGGCCGCCTGAATTGCCTTGTTGACGTGAACCTCACCGTGCATCCCCGGCATGCCGAGGTGCAACGCGTGCGCCTGTGGGAAGGCGCTGATGCCAAGGAGGGTTGTGATCACCGGCATGCCCGCGCGCTCGGCAAGCGCCCGCACCTCGGCGTACGCGCCGCTCACGATGATGCCCCGGCCGATCATCATCAGCGGCCGTTCCGCGGACGCGATCAGGCGGGCGATCGCGCGGAGTGCGTCGTCATTCAACGGCCGCCCGGCTTCGCGAGGCGCCCTCGCGGGACGGATCGCGCGAGGCTCGTACTCGGCTTTCTGGTTCTGGACGTCCTTCGGGACATCCACGAGCACGGGGCCAGGCCGACCCTCGACGGCAATCGCCATCGCCTCGCGCACCACATCCGCAAGCTCGGCGACGTCACGGACCAGCGCGTTGTGCTTCGTGACCGGCGCCGTCACACCGACGACGTCGGTTTCCTGAAATGCATCGCGTCCGAGCATGGGACGCGACACCTGACCGGTGATCGCGAGGACGGGCGAGCCGTCCATGTGCGCCGTCGCGAGTCCCGTGACGAGGTTGGTTGCACCGGGACCGGAAGTCGCCACGCAGACGCCTACGCGATTGCTCGCGCGCGCGTAGCCGTCCGCGGCGTGGGCCGCTGCCTGCTCGTGGCGGACGAGGATATGCCGCAGCCCGGGATGCCCGTGGAGCGCGTCGTAGAACGGCATGATCGCCCCGCCGGGATAGCCGAACAACACATCGACGCCCGCGTCCAGCAGGGTCCGGCAGAGAATCTCACCGCCCGTCAGTAATCCGCTCATGAGTGCCTACACTCCCCAGAAGTAACTGCTGCCCAACGCCGCCGCTTCGAGTCCGTCGGCGTGGTCTACTTTGTTCAACGCGTGCACCAGCGCGCGTGCGCTAGCGTCGACGATGTCGGTGGAGGCGCCGTGCCCGGTCAGCGATTTCCCGTCGATCCGCACCTGCAGGAGCACCCGGCCAAGGCTGTCGCGGCCGGGTGTCACCGCCTTCACGGACAAATCGAGTACCTCGATGCTGCGGCCGACTGCTTCACCGATGGCCGCGAACGCGGCGGCGATCGGACCATTGCCGGTCGCTGTGGCGGTACGCTCCCCGAATCCGGGTCCAGCAACGCGCACTTCTGCGGTCGCCGGCTCGGTCCCGCAACTGACGCGCAACTCGGCGAGGTGGTAGACCTCGGGCGCGCGATGGAATCCGTCGTGCAGCAGCGTCAGCAGATCTTCGTCGAGGATGTGGCGCTTCTTGTCCGCCAGCTCGGTGAACTCGGTGTAGAGCGCCTCGAGCGCATTCGAGTCGAGCTCGTATCCCAACTCCCGATAGCGGCGCTCGAGCGCGTGACGCCCGGAGTGTTTGCCGAGCACGATGCTCGAGCCGCCGGCTCCGACCATTTCCGGCGGGATGATCTCGTACGTAAGGCCATTCTGGAGCACGCCGTGCTGATGGATGCCCGCCTCGTGGGCGAACGCGTTCCGGCCCACGATGGCTTTGTTGGGCTGCGGAAACACGCCGATTTCATGCGACACCATCCGACTGGTTCGCATGATCTCGCGCGGATTCACCTGGCAGCTGAATGAAATGACCTGCGGCCGCACGCGCCCCGCCATGACGATCTCCTCGAGCGCCGCATTGCCGGCCCGTTCACCGATGCCGTTGATCGTACACTCTACCTGACCGGCGCCCGCCTCGATCGCAGCCAGCGAGTTCGCGACCGCGAGGCCGAGATCGTCATGGCAGTGCGCGCTCAGGACGATGTCTCGCGTCTCGGGCACGCGCTCGCGCACGGTCCGGAACAACGCGGCGTACTCCGCGGGCGTCGTGTATCCGACCGTATCCGGCAGATTGATGGTGGTCGCGCCCTCAGCGATGGCGGCAGCCACCACGCGACACAGGAAATCCGTATTGGTACGTGTTGCGTCTTCCGCTGAGAATTCGACGTCGGCGGCATGGCCGCGCGCCCGCCGCACCGACGCGCGCGCCCGCGCGAGGCATGCCTCGCGGTCGATCTTGAGCTTGTGCTCGAGATGGATGTCGGAGGTCGCGATGAAGACGTGGATCCGTTTGCGCTGCGCGGGCTGCAGCGCCTCAGCGGCGAGATCGATATCGCGGTCGTGGCAGCGCGCGAGCGCCGCGATGACGGGACGTCTGACCGCTTCGGCGATGTCCCGAACACCGCGAAGGTCGCCCTGCGAGGCCGCGGGGAAGCCGGCTTCGATCACGTCCACACCCAGCGCGTCGAGCTGCCGGGCCAGGCGCAGCTTGCTGTCCGGGGTCATGGCGTTTCCCGGTGCCTGCTCGCCGTCACGCAACGTGGTATCGAAGATGATCACATCCCGATGCATGGCTTCCTCCTCGCTCTGCAGTAAAAAAAAGCCGCGGACCTTGTTGGGTCCGCGGCGCCGGTCTTCAGTCCTTACGACTCTGCTAGATTGTCCACTCCACGCGCGCCGCGAACCCTCTCCTGAACAGTGTAAGGCTCAGGAGCAGGACGACGACGAGCAGCAGCAGCGCGAGCGAGTTCATGTGCGAGAGTCTAATCTCCCCGTATCTGGTGCGCTGTCAAGCCCTGACAAACGAGTCAGAAGGCGACCGCAATCCCGGCGCGGCCCAGCGCCTGCTGAATCGGCGCCGGCAGCGCGCCGCCAGCGCCGTTCGTTTTCCTCGAAATGCGCTGAAAATCGTAGTCGCCGTTGAATCGCAGGCGGCCGCGCAACGCATCGACGGTCAGTCCCAAGCCCAGGTGTAGCGCGCCGAGTGCCGAAATGGTGCCGCCGCCTGAGAACCGCGGGCCGAACATCAGGCCCCCACTCAACGCCATGTGCACACCCGGCCCGAGCAAGTAACCCATATGCGCGCCGGCCGTGATCGCGCCCATCGACTGCGCGTTGAACTCCGGATCCGCTTTCCGGTTGATGAACCCCAGCTCGGCACTGATGGGGCCCGAGACGTAGTAGCGAAGGCGCACGTCGACTTCGCGGGCATCGAACTGCTGCGTTGTGGTCCCGGTGCTCGTCGGTTTGTACGTCACCTTCGAGATCGCGACATCGGCGGAAAATTTCTTCCACGTCACCGTCGCCCTCGCGCCTCCCCCGACGCCGCGATAGCGCAGGTCGGAAGACACCTCACGGTAGTCCCCGAACGCGACCTCGGGGCCGATGGAGAAGTGCTGCGCGGAAAGATGGAAAGATGGAAAAATGGAAAGAAGGACGACGACCGCCGCGATCAGCCGTTCCATCGTTCCAACATTCCAACGTTCCGTTCTCATCGCCCACCTCCCGCGCGCGGCAGCGGGACTACACGCAATTCCACCTCCTGACGCCGGCGCGTATTCTCCTGCGCGATCTCGGTGTTGCGCCGGGAGATTTGCTCGCGCAACAGTTGATTGTAGAGAATGTTGCCGCGCGCCGGCTGTGGAGCGGGGTTTTTCAACGTCATCACGAATCCGGCGATCACCAGCCCAGCGCCGATCACGCCGCCTTCACGCAGCGAGGTCGAGCCGAGACTGCCGTTCGAGAGCGCTGCGGTTCCGGCGAGCGCTGCCCCGGTATAGACGGACGCGAGCCCCAACGGACGCCAACTCTTCGGCGGCACTTCCGTCTCGGGGAGATACGTGTACCCCGGCAGGCTGGTGAGATGTGGCAGCGTGTCGACGGCGCCGTGGGAGATCCGAATGGCTAGTGACGTGGCGAAGTTGTTCTGCCCGACCGCCGCTTCCACAATGACGTTGTAATCCCCGGCCGGAAGCGGATCACCGCTCGGCAAGCGAGCGGGCCAGCGGATGTTGACCTGTCCACTCGCGACCGTCGAATCGATCTTGAACGACGTCTGGCCGCTCACCACGTGTGTCACGACGCGCGCCGGTTGAGTCACGGTGTAGCGCACGGCGACGGCTCCCTGCCCGCCGATGAACGATACGCTGTCCACGTGCAGCTGACGGATCACGAGCACCTGGGTGAGCGCCACTTGGAACGCGCTCAATGCCTTGGACGATGTCTTGGTCGGGTCGAGGTCGCGTTCCGGCTCGAGCAGAATCACCTGCTTGAAGGCGTCCACGCCACGCAGGATCGAATCCATGCCGCTGTAGGTGAAGCCGAGCAGCTCGTAGGCGCGGGCGCGCTCGTAGCCAGTGAGGCGCTCGCGCAGTGCCGCCTGTCCCGCCGTCAATGCCTGGCGGTAATCGAGATTGTCGAACGCCTGCTGCGCCCGGCGCAGCGTGGGATTTTGAATGGTCTGCGCGATGCACGGCGCGGACGCGAACGCGAACACGACAGCCAGCGAGAGACGCATGCGCATGATCACCCCTCCGGATCGAGCACCCACGTCTTGCGGACGGGAGCGCTCGGCGAGACGTCGATCGTTTCACTCTTGGTCTTGTAGCCCGCGCGTTCGACGCGAACCGTGTGGCGGCCCGGCGGCACCGCGAACTCGACAACGGGCGTTGGCCCCGCGTCCCGGCCGTCGATGAACACCTCGCCCGGCGGGATCGAGTTCACCGTAATGGATCCCTGCTCCGCTGCGGGCGGAGGCGCCGGCGGCGGAGTGGGCGCGCTCGTCTGACGGCGGTCGTTGCCGCGTCGCGGCGGCGGTGGCGGAGGCTGCGCGGCAACCCGCACCGTCTCGACCGGCGCGGCGAGCGGCGGTGGAGCGGGAGGTACGCCAGCCGCAGACTTCCTGCCGATGGCGAGGTAACCGCCGACGCCGGCGGCGGCGACAACGATCGCGCCGACGAGCATGCCAACTCCCGACCGCTTCTTCTTCGTCGACGGAATCTTGATTCCGGCGCGCGGAATCGGCGTCGTCGGTGCGTTCGTCACCTCCGTGGGGGCGTCGGCGGTCGCGGTGCGCGCGCGCGGCGGTGGTGGACGACGGCCCTTTTGCACGGTCCCGGTCTTCGGCGACGCGACCGGCTGCTCCGGCCAAACGGCGGTCGCGAAGTCTTCCATGGTCGGGAAGCGCTGGTCGGGCTCTTTCGACAAGGCTCGCGAAATCGCCGTCGTCAGAAATGCCGGCGTGTCACCGCGCTTGGAGGCGGCCCGCGGGATCTCCTCGAAGATGTGCTTATAGAGGATTGTGTGAACCGAGTCGCCGGTGTACGGCAGCTCACCCGTGATCATCCGATAGCCGACGACGCCGAGCGAATATTGGTCCGCCCGGCCGTCGACCGTGGCACCCTTCGCCTGTTCGGGCGCCATGTAGTGCGGCGTGCCGATGATCATGCCGGTG
>DATGVZ010000074.1:0-20760 GCA_035299765.1 Gemmatimonadales bacterium | reverse complement strand
CACCACGATCACGGGTGTCCTCCTCCCGGTAAGCCATCCGCTGAGTGCGGAGGCAACCGTGTCCTTGTCTGAGCTCCGCACGCTCAGTTGGCTCAATTCGGCGTCTCGACGCTGGCCAGGGTTCTTCCCCATTTTGGAGGCCGCGTTACGCGACCGCGGCTTGGTACCGGAGCGGCGGCTCGAGCGTCCCAGAGAAACACCCACCATGAATGTTCAAATTGCCGCCGGGGGTGCGTGGGCGCTCGTGAGCGAAGCAATTGCAGCACCGTACCGGAATCCGAACGGGATCGTCTACCGGCCATTTCGGGAGCCCCCGATTCCCTGCTGGCTGGCACTCGTATGGCTGCCACCGACATCAGGACAAATCGACCGATTGGTCCTGGCGGCGGGTGAGGCGGGCCTGACGGTTTTGGACGACTAGGTTCAGGATCGGGGGGTCTTCGCTGCGTCCAGCGTCGCGCGCACGCGCGCGAGCAGATCGGCGCTGGTCCAGGGCTTGGGAAGGAACGGCAAGGAGGGATCGAGTGCGTCTTCACCGCGCCCCGCCCCGGCGTAGCCGCTGGTGAAAAGGAAAGGCGTGGCGCGCGCGTCCCTCCGGTCGATCTGATAGAGCCCGCGCCCGCCGAGCCGGCCCATAACCAGATCGGTGAAGACGAGATCTATCGGCTCGGGGTGCTGTCGCAGCAGTTGCAGCGCTTCGTAGCCGTCCCCCGCGGAGAGAACCGAATACCCGGCTCGCTCCAGCGTGTAGACCGTCGCACGACGCAGCTGCGCCTGGTCTTCCACCACCAAGATCGTCTCTTTGCCTCTCGGCGCCTCGCTCTCCAGGACCTGAACCCCCGAGCCACGGCGGCGCGCTACCTCTTCCGCGACCGGGAAGTAAACTCGTAAGCGTGTGCCCGCGCCCGGCGCGCTGTCGATCTGCACGAACCCGCCGTGCTGTTTCACCAATCCATAGACGGTGGCGAGCCCCAACCCCGTTCCTTTTCCGACCGGCTTTGTCGTAAAAAACGGCTCGAACGCGCGTTGCCGCGTCGCTTCGTCCATGCCCGCGCCGGTGTCGTCGACCGCCAGGCAGACATACTCGGACGCGGCGCCCGGGCCGAGCACGTCGCGCTGCGCATCGCTGATCCACGTGCAGCTGGTCTCGAGGCGGAGGACGCCGCCCTGCGGCATCGCGTCGCGCGCGTTGTTGACGAGGTTCAGGAGGATCTGCTCGATCGCATGGCCGTCCGCTGCGACCTCGGGCAGATCTTCATCCGCGAACACGAGCAGCTCGATGTCCGCCGGCAACACGCGGCGTAACACGGCCGCGAGATCGTTCACGAGCGGCCCGAGATGCACCGGCTCGAGCGACAGCGTCGAGCGGCGGGCAAATCCGAGCAGCTGGTTCACCATCAGCCGCCCGCTCACCGCCGCCGACACGATGTCCCGCAGGCTCGCTTCGTCCGGACCACGCGCCAGCAGCTCGGCGTTGGCGAGGATGATCGTGAGGAGGTTGTTGAAGTCGTGTGCGATGCCGCCGGTGAGCTGCCCGATCGCTTCCATTTTCTGGGCCTGGCGGAGCTGTTCTTCCAAACCGCGACGCTCGCTGACGTCTTCCGCGAAGACCTCGTGACACTCGACCCGGCCATCCTCGAGCCGTACCGCGCGTCCGTAGAGCCGGACCGTCAGCGTTTCGCCGTCGCGGCGGCGCCACGTGGCCTGGGTTTCCGCCGCTGCCGTCGTTTCGTTCAGTTGCGTGACGTAGCGTGCGCGGGCCGATGGATCCTTGAACACATCATGATCGAGGTGCCGCTCGAGCAGCTCCGCCTCCGAGCCGTAGCGCAGCATCTCGGCGAGTGCCGGGTTGACGGAGAGGAGGGTGCCGTCAGGAGCAGCGCGAAAGATTCCGAACGGCGCCTGCTGCACGAGCATGCGGCTGGCGGCGTCGGCGCGGCGCAGGGCGTCCTCGGCGCGACGCCGCTCGGTGATATCGGTGGCGACACCCACGACGCCGGTGATCGTCCCGTCGCGCTCACGCACCGGGGAGTATTGCGCCTCGAACTCGAACCCGAAGAGCTCGACGCGTGCCGTGACCGACTCACCCGCGAGCGCTCGACGTACGTCCGTAACGGCCTGAGGGACGTCGCCCAACAGCTCGAAAAACGATTTGCCCACGAGCAATCCCGGCCGTACGCCCAGCGACAGCAGCCCTTTTCCCTCGGCGAGCGTGAACACGCCGCGTGGGTCGAGAGAGAAGAAGATCACGGGCGCGCCGGCGACCACCGTCCGCAGCCGCTGCTTGCTGGCGCGGAGTACTTCCTCCTGGCGCACACGCTCGGTGACGTCACGGGAGTTGACGATCACGCTGTATGCATTGGGCTGATCCAGCTTCGCCTGCCCGATCGACTCGAGGACTCGCCACGTCTGATCCGCGTGCTTGAAGCGGAATTCCGCGATCTGCGGAGTTCCGGGCTTCTGGATCGCGTCCGCTAGCGCCTCCATGACGGGCGCGAGGTCGTTCGGATGAATGAATTCGAACGCGTTGCGGCCCAGCAGCTCGCTGGTGCTATAGCCGAGCAGCCGTTCCACCGACGGACTGGTGTAGCGAATGATGCCGTCGTCGCCCAGAATCGTGACGATGTCGGACGCGTTTTCCGTCAGCGAACGGAAATGCTCTTCGCTCTTGCGCAGCGCCTCTTCGACGCGCGCGCGCTCCAACGCGGTCGCGAGCACGTGCGCGAGCGCCTGCACAAAGAGCACATCCGGACCGCTGAATTCCCGCGGCTGCGCGCTATACGCGCCGAGCACACCCCAGGGTCGCTCACGGCCCTGCACCGCGACGCAGACTCCGCTGACGATGGCATGTGCTTCGAGATGCGGCGGCAGGTTGAAACGCGTTTCCACGACGGGATCTTCGAGCACGAGAGGACCGGCGGCGCTCAGGACGTATCCCGCGAGCCCGCCGGAATCCGCGGCGACGAGCGTCCGGCCGATGCTTCCTTCGCGCCAACCGGTACCGGCGCGGAGCAGCAGGCTGCGGTGCTCGGGCTTGAGCTCCAAGACGTCGCTGAACTCGACGTCGAGCCCGCGCGCCAGCAATGTGGCAGCCGCCTGAAAGAGATCGCCGCGCGAGACGCCGGAAAGCGCCTGCTGGCCGAGGTGGGCAACTGCCTCCTGCTGTCGCGCCGCCGCACGAAGCTGCTGCTCGGCGCGGCTCGATTCCTCGACGCCCAGCCACCGGAACCGCTTCGGGCGCAACCGGACTCCCCGGGAGAAGGGCTCTCAACCTAGGTCTTTCCCCCAGTCTGACCCGTGACCGAAGTCACTCAGACCCGTAGATTCGAGGCCCATGGTTGCACGCCGTTCCAAGCCCACGAAGCGGCCCGCCTCGCGGGCGAAGAAACCCCGTAGGACTGCGGACTCGCTGACCGTCTCGGTCCTCCAGTCAACGCTCGAATCCACGGCGGACGGCATCCTGGTCGTCGATCTGGATGGTCGCGTGGTATCGCACAATCGCCGCTTCGAAGAGATGTGGGGCATCCCTCCCAACCTCATCGCCTCGAAGGACGACGGCCGCTTGATTCGGCATGTGCAGGAGCAGCTCGTCAACCCGCAGCAGTTTGTCGAAAAGATTCGCGAGCTGTACGCCGCGCCGAACTCTGAAAGCTCCGACATCCTGACATTCAAGGACGGGCGAGTCTTCGAGCGGTATTCGATTCCGCTGCGGGTGGACCAGCACTCCGTCGGCCGCGTCTGGAGCTTCCGCGACGTCACGGCACGCCGCCGGGCGGAATGCGTGCAGGAGGCGGTGTATCGCATATCCCACACGACGCACACGGCGGACAACCTCCAGGAGCTGCTGCGCGCCATCCACGAGATTGTCGGCGAATTGATGCCGGCCAAGAACTTCTACGTCGCGCTGTACGATCCGCAACGCGACCAGCTCGAATTCCCCTATTTCGTGGACGAATACGATACCGCTCGAGACGTTCCACCCCGCAAGCTTGGCAAAGGATTGACCGAGTACGTGCTCAGGACGGGACGACCGCTGCTCGCGACACCGGACGTCCATGAACAACTCGTGGCCGCCGGCGAGGCGGAGTTGATCGGTGCGCCTTCCATCGATTGGATGGGCGTGCCGCTCACCGTGAAGGACCGCACGATCGGCATCGTCGCGGCACAGACGTACTCGGCGGGTGTGCGTTACGGACAGGGCGAGCTCGACATCCTCACGTTCGTCTCGTCGCAGATGGCCATGGCGATCGAACGGAAGCGCGGCGAGGATGCGCTGCGCGAGCAGCGCGCGCTCCTGGAGCTCGCGGTCGAAAACATGCGCCGCGGCGAGGAGCGCTACCGCGCCTTCATCGCGCAAACCTCCGAAGGCGTGTCGCGGCTCGAGATCGATCCGCCGCTCGCGGTCACGATGCCGGAAGACGAGCAAATCGACGGACTGTATGCGGGAGCGCAGATCGCGGAGTGCAACGACGCGATGGCCCGGATGTACGGATACCACGAAGCCCGGGACCTCATCGGCACCCGCCTCGCCGACCTCCATGACGTCGGCGATCCTGCGAACCGCGAGCAGATCCGGTCATTCATCCGCGCCGGATACCGCTTATCCGACTCGGAGACGCGCGAGAAGGCGCGTGACGGGCGCCCCCGTGTCTTCCTTAATAACGTCGTCGGCTTCGTCGAGGAGGGACGGCTGGTGCGTGTCTGGGGCACCCAGCGCGACGTCAGCGAACAGCGGCACCTCGAGGAGCAGTTCCGGCAGGCACAGAAGATGGAAGCCGTCGGCCAGCTCGCCGGTGGCATCGCCCACGATTTCAACAACCTGCTCACCGCCATCCTCGGCAACACGCAGCTCCTGCTCCGGGATCTCCCACCGGGCGACGCGAAACGGGGGGACGTGGAAGAGATTCGCAAAGCCTCCGAGCGAGCCGCATCGTTGACGCGACAGCTGCTCGCCTACAGCCGCCGGCAGATGCTGCAGCCCGAGGTGCTCGATCTCAATGGCGTGGTCGCGGAGATGGACCGCATGCTGCGGCGGTTGATCGGCGAGCATATCGCGCTCGTGACCGTGCTGGCGCCGCAGCTCGGAAGCGTGCGCGCCGATCCCAACCAGCTCGAGCAGGTGATCGTGAACCTGGCGGTCAACGCGCGCGACGCGATGCCCGACGGCGGGAAGTTGACGATCGAAACGGCGAACGTGGAGCTCGATGCGACCTACGCACAGGCGCACCTCGGCTCCGTGCCCGGATCGTATGCGATGGTCGCCGTGACCGACACGGGCGTCGGCATGGACGCGACGGTCCGCGCGCATCTGTTCGAGCCGTTTTTCACGACCAAGGAGGTCGGCAAAGGGACGGGATTGGGACTCGCCACGGTCTACGGGATCGTGAAGCAGAGCGACGGCTACATCTCGGTCTATTCCGAGGTCGGACGCGGCACCAGCTTCAAGATCTATCTCCCGCGCATCGATACGCCCGCGCCAGTCCAGGCGAGCCCCGCCAAGGACCGTCCGGATCGCGGGACGGAGACGATTCTCGTCGTCGAGGACGAGCCGGCCGTGCTCTCGCTGAGTCGCCGCGCGCTCGAGGCGCAGGGCTATGTCGTCCTTGCCGCCTCGGACGCCGCCGCCGCGATGCGCGTGGTCGAGCGCCATGGCGGCACGATTCATCTCCTGTTGACGGACGTCGTGATGCCCGGGTTGTCCGGTCGAGAGTTGGCGGATCGCTTGGCGACGCGGCGTCCGGGCATTCGCGTGCTCTACATGTCCGGCTATCCCGGCGACGCCGTAGTCCAGCATGGCGCGCTTCCCCATGGCAGCGCTTTCCTTCAGAAGCCGTTTTCCCCCGACGGGCTCGCGCGCAAGGTGCGCGACGTGCTGGACGCGAATCCGTGAACGCGGTACGCTATCGACCATGACTGACGCCGCGATCGCAGCATTCAGCGGTCCGGGGGGACTCGACCCCGCGCAGCTCGGCCGGCTGGTGGATCAGCTTCCCGTGCTGCTTTGGTCCAGTGACCTGGACCTACGGGTCACGTCACGGCGCGGGGGTGGAATAGCGTTGCTTGACCCACCGCCCGGAGCCGACGAAGGGCTCCGCGTCGGAGATGCGATCGAAGACCCCGCGGAAGTCGCGCGCGTCATCGAAGCACACGAGGCCGCCTTGCGAGGGACCCCAACTACTTATGAGGTCAGTGTCCGCGGGCGCACATTCAGCGCGCTCGTAGAACCGCTCAGAGACGCAGCCGGCGCGATTTGTGGCGTGGCCGGTGTGGCCTTCGACATCACCGATAGCCGCCGCGCCGAAAACGCGCTGCAGGCCAGTGAAACCCGCCTGCGCGCGATCATCGAAAGCGAGCCCGAGTGCGTGAAGCTCGTCGATCACCAGGGACGGTTGCTCGACATGAATCCGGCGGGACTCGAGATGATTCAGGCCGCGAGTATCGAGCAGGTGCGTGGCATGCTCATCGGCGACATGGTCGCTCCGGAGCATCGCGAGGCGTTCAACCACCTGCACCAGCGCGTCTTTGCCGGTGAGTCGGGGACGCTCGAGTTCGAGATCGTCGGCCTGCATGGCAAGCGCCGCTGGCTCACGACGCATGCCGTCCCTCTGCGTGACGCGTCGGGCCGGATTCAGGCCGCTCTGGGGATTACGCGCGATATCACCGAAGCGCGGCGCGCGGAAGAACAGCTCCGCGCCTCACGTGGTGCGCTCCGCAGCCTCGCGACCCGCCAGCAAGACGTGCGTGAAGACGAGCGCACCCGCATTGCGCGCGAGATTCACGACAGCCTCGGCCAGGCGCTCACGGCGCTCAAGCTGCAGCTCGTCGCCGCTCAGGAAATGGTGGATGCGAAAGCGCCCGAGATCGCCGAGCGCCTATGCGAGACAGCGGGCATGGTCGACGACTTGGTGAAGATCGTCCGGCGGATCGCGAGCGAGCTGCGACCGCCGATCCTCGACCAGTTGGGCTTGCCGGCCGCCGTCGAGTGGCTGGCGCAGGATTTTTCCCGCCGCAGCGGCATCGCCTGTGACGTCACGCTGCTCCCAGTGAACGACGCCATTACGGATGACCTGGCGACCGCGTTGTTTCGGATCGTGCAGGAAGGATTGACGAATGTCTCCCGCCACGCCGGCGCGTCCCATGTAGAGATCGGCTTGGGCGTGCGCGGCGGTTGCGTGACACTCGAAATCAGCGACGATGGGCGCGGCATCACCGAAGCCGCCACCACCGGCCCGCACTCGCTCGGGATCCTTGGTATGCGGGAGCGGGCTGCGGCGCTCGGCGGCGTGCTCGAGGTCGTGCCTCGCGCGGACGGTGGAACACGCGTGTCGGCCTGGTTTCCCCCGGTGCTGCGATGATTCGCATCCTGGTCGTCGACGATCACGCGCTGGTGCGCCGCGGCCTGATCGAGCTGCTGCAGCGGCTGACCGACCCCGTGGAGTTCGGGGAGGCGGGCACCGCCGCCGCGGCCATCACGCTCGCGTTCGCCGAGCGCTGGGACGTCGTGTTGCTCGATCTCGGCCTGCCCGATCGCCACGGGCTCGACGTGCTGCGGGAGCTGCACGCCGCGCGCCCGCAGCTTCCCATTCTGATTCTCACGATGTTTCCGGAGGACCAGCTCGCGCTGCGCGTCCTGGAGATCGGCGCCGCCGGCTATTTGACCAAGGAATCAGCCCCCGAAGAACTGATCCGCGCGGTCGGAAGAGTGATGGCGGGCCACAAGTACTTGAGCCCGGCGATGGCACAGGCCGTCGCCGACGGATTGGGCGGGCCGCCGCCCGCACCACACGAGCAGCTTTCTGATCGCGAGCTCGAAGTGCTGCGCTTGCTCGCCGCAGGGCGTCCGATCACCGCGATCAGCCGGCAGTTGGGGCTGTCGCCCAAGACCGTGACGACGTATCGCGCGCGGCTGCTGCACAAACTCCGCATGAAGTCGAATGCTGAGCTGACGTTTTACGCGACGCATCACGGGTTGATCAGCCCCGATGCGCTGCGCGCCGCACCATCTGACGCGACGTAGGCGAACCCCTACAATGCCACTGCCTAACTGCCGACAGACACAATCTGAGACTACACCAAAACTGAACCCATGCCGGCAGAGGGGTCGACCTCACAGGTAAGGGTCCTCATGCTCGAGGACAGCGAGAGCGATGCCGCGCTGATCCGTCATGAGCTCCAGCGACTCGCCCCGCCTCCCGTCGTTCATCACGTCAAAACCGAAACATCGTTCGCTCTCACGCTGCGCGAGTTCGCGCCGCACGCCATCCTGTGCGATCACAACATCCCCGGCTTCGGAGGGTGGGAGGCGCTCGAGTTGGCACAGCGCGTTGTGCCCGACACGCCCTTCATCCTGGTGACGGGGTCGCTCGATGAGGAGACAGCCGTCGCCTATCTCAAGGGCGGCGCGAGCGACTACATCCTCAAAGACCGGTTGGTCCGCCTCGGCCCCGCCCTTTTGGAAGCGCTCGAACGTGCGCGGCAGCGGCAGGCGTTGCGGCGGCAGGAGCGCCTGCTGCGGCAAATCATCGACGCGAATCCCAGTCTGATTTTCGTGAAGGATTGGGACGGCCGCTTCGTGCTCGTCAACGAGGCAACCGCGGCGATCTACGGGACAACGGTCGACGGGCTGGTCGGGAAGACCGATGCGGACTTCAATCCGAATCGGGACGAAGTCGCGCATTTCCTGCGCGACGACCGCGAGGTGATGTCGGCGGGGCATCCCAAGCTGATCACGGAAGAGCCGGTCACCAATCCCGCGACGAAGGAGACGCGCTGGTTCCAGACGATCAAGGTGCCGTTGGCGTTGCCCGACGACGATTCGCCGAAGCTCCTCGGCGTTGCCACGGAAATCACCGAGCGAAAGCGGCTCGAGGAGCAGCTGTTGCAGTCGCAGAAGATGGAGGCGGTGGGACAGCTCGCCGGCGGCGTCGCGCACGACTTCAACAACATTCTCACCGCGATCGTCGGCTATGCGGATCTGCTGGCGGCGGAGTTCAGCGACACCAACAGCCGTCATCTCGAGGACCTCGAAGAAATCCGTAAAGCCGCCCGCCGCGCCGCCGCGCTCACGCGCCAGCTGCTCGCGTTCTCCCGCAAGCAGGTGCTCGAGCCACGCATCATCGACCTGAACGGGGTGGTGGTGAATCTCGAGAAGATGCTGCGGTCGCTGATCTCGGAGAACATCGCGCTGCAAACCCACCTCGCCACCGATCTCGCAGCCGCGCGCGCCGATCCCAATCAGATCGAGCAGGTGATCATGAATCTCGCTATCAACGCGCGCGATGCGATGCCTGAGGGCGGATCACTCACCATCGAAACCGGCAACGCCAAGCTCGATGAAGCATATGCGCGGCAGCATGTGTCCGTCGTGCCCGGCGAGTACGTGATGCTCGCGGTCAGCGACACCGGATGCGGCATGGACGAGCACACGAAGGCCCGAATCTTCGAGCCGTTCTTCACGACCAAGCCACCCGGCCGGGGCACCGGCCTCGGGTTGTCGACGGTGTACGGAATCGTCAAGCAGAGCGGCGGAAACATCTGGCTCTACAGCGAGACGAACAAAGGGACGACGTTCAAGATCTACCTGCCGGCCGTGCAGGCGGCGCCGGAGGACATCGGGAAACCTGCTGCGGCTGAACGACCTCCCAAAGGCGGCGGCACGGTGCTTCTCGTAGAGGACGACGAGCAGCTCCGGCGGCTCACCCATCGCGCGCTCGCCGCTCAAGGGTACACCGTCCTCGAGGCGGAGCGCGGCAGCATGGCGCTGGACATCGCGCGCCGACATAAAGGCCCGATCGATCTGTTGCTCACGGACGTCGTCATGCCGGACATGAACGGGCCCAAGCTCGCAGAGATATTACGCAAGGCGCGGCCAAAACTGCGGGTTCTCTTCATGTCGGGATACCCGGATGGCGCAATCACGAACCAGGGCGTGCTCGAGCACGGCGTCGCGTACCTGGCGAAGCCGTTTACGACCGAGGCCATCGCCCGTAAGGTGCGGGATGTGTTGGGAGCTCGGTGAACTGGTCCATTGAACGCAAGCTGCCGTTGCTCGTCAGCGCGCTACTGCTCGTCGTCGGAATCGCGCTCCTGTCGGTTGGGTACGGTGAGGTCCGGCGCGCGGCACGGCAAATCGCCGATGAGCGGCTGACGCGCGCGGACAGTGCCATCGCGAATCTCTTTCAGACCGGCCAGCAGCGCACGCGACTCACCACCTTAGCGAAAGATCCCACAGTCGCGGCGTTTCTCACGTCGGGCAGCCGGCGTACCCGTGATTCAAGCCTCGCCGCCATGCGACGGATCATCACCGACACGTCGTCCAATTCGGCACTCGAGCTTCTGGACTCGACCGGTCACGCGCTGCTCCGCACCGGCCGCTTCGACGCGGCCACAACCATGCTCTCCGTCCCCGCGGGCGATTCTGTTGCGGTCGGTCCGCTCCTGCGGCGCGACACGACGCTGTATTACACGGCGGGCGCGACCGTCCGCCGCAACGGTCGCCTGCTCGGCAGCGTGCAGCAGATCGCGCGCGTCAATCTCAACGAGCGCACGCGCAAGGCGCTGACGGGCCTCGCAGGTGGCGACGTCGCATATTTGCTGGGCAACACGTCCGGCGATCCTTGGACCGATTTCGAATCCATCATACCGGCTCCTCCCCCGTCCGTGCGGACGAGCCGCACGCCCGTTCGCTATGAGCGCGCGGAACCTAAGCGCGCGGCGGCCACGGCGATTCCCGGGACGCCCTGGAGCGTCATCGCCGAGCTGCCGGGTCGCCGGATTCTCGCGCCCGCGCGCGCCTATCTCGTCACGATGGCACCGATTGCCGCGGTCATCGTGCTCATCGGCGCGATGATCGCCTGGTGGGGGAGTCACCGGCTTACGAAGCCGCTTCGCGAAGTAACGATGGCCGCCGAGGCCATCGCGGGCGGCAATCTCGACCAGCGGGTCGGCGTGCGCCGCGGCGACGAGCTGGGCCGGCTCGCCGCTTCGTTCAACAGCATGGCGGAGCAGGTTGCGCGGTCGCACCACCGCCTCGAGGAGCAGGTCGCTCGCCGGACGGAAGCGCTCGAGGGGACGAACGCCGAGCTCGAATCGTTTTCGTACTCGGTTTCCCACGACCTGCGGGCGCCTTTGCGAGCGATCCACGGTTTTGCTCGCATCCTGCTCGACGACCATAAGGCACAGCTCGATCCCGAGGCGCAGCGGCTGCTCGGCGTGATCGATCAGAACACGCGTCGCATGGGCCAGTTGATCGACGATTTGCTCGCGTTTTCTCGGCTGGGCCGCAAGGAAATCGCCGCGGCACCGGTCGATATGCGCGAGCTCGCTCAGGCGGTCGGCGACGACGCGCGCCGGGCCGAACCGAAGCAGCGCGGTTCGCTCGACATCCGGATCGATCCACTGCCCCCCGCGCTCGGCGATCGGGCGCTGTTGCGGCAGGTCATGGGCAACCTAGTGGAGAACGCCGTGAAGTTCACGCGCGGCAAGGACAGCGCACGCATTGAGGTGGGGTCCCGGCCGGATGGCGGCCAGACCGTGTATTATGTGAAGGACAACGGCGCCGGGTTCGACCCCCGCTATGCCGACAAACTGTTCGGTGTGTTCCAGCGGCTGCACCGCACGGAGGAGTTCGAGGGCACGGGAGTCGGTCTCGCGATCGTCAAGCGAATCGTGCAGCGGCACGGCGGGCGTGTGTGGGCAGAAGGGAAGCTCGGCGAGGGCGCTACCTTCTACTTCACGTTGCCGGCTGCCGGAACCGGTGCTGGGGGTGCTGCTGAACCCCCTGCGCGTGCTTCGTGGTAACCCGAATAATACCCGAAAAATGCGATAAAATCAGCGCTATCTCGCGAGTGTGCGCTCACTTTATAGTGTAAGTAACTGTAGATACAGGTTTTAAGTAGGCGCAAGGCCACAATCGTAATCGTACAAGCTTGTCTCTCATAGAGTTGCATCAGAAAGTGGCGCGGCGCACCGACGCCCAGGCTAGATTGCGCCATGCCTTTACCGCCCTTAATCGGGCATGAAGGGGTTAAGACCAGACTGGCGGGCGCCCACACCTCCGGACGGCTACCGCAAGCGATGCTACTTGCCGGGCCTAAGGGGGTCGGCAAACAGCGTCTCGCGTTGTGGCTCGCCCAATTGATTCACTGTGAAGCAACCGGGGGGGGCGGTGGCGGCCCTCGGCAGGAGCCGTGCGGCGAATGCCGATCCTGCCGCTTGGTGCTTTCGCTGCAGCACCCGGACGTGCACTGGTTCGTGCCGATCGAGTTGAGCAAGCGCAGCAGCGGCGGCGATGCCGATAAACAGGTCGATCTCGCCGCCGACGCGCTGGCCGACGAAATGGCTGTTCGGCGTGAGCAGCCGCTGTATCCGCCGGTGGCGGGCCTGGCGAGTCATCCGATCGCCTCCGTGCGGTTGTTGCTCAGGCGACTCGCGCTCACGCCGGCGATGGGCAAACGGAAGGTGTTCATCGTTGGGGATGCGGAGCGCCTGATCCCGCAGCTCGGAACGGAGGTCGCAGCGAATGCGTTGCTCAAGGCGCTCGAGGAGCCGCCCGCGGACTCGGTGATCATTGTCACGGCCGCAGATCCCAATGCCCTGCTCCCGACGATTCTTTCACGTGTTGTGCTCGTTCGTGTGGCGCGAATCGCCGACAGTGCCGTGACAGCTTTCGCGCAGCAGACACTCGAAATTGAGAGTAAAGCGGAACTAGATCAACGAGTTACAGCTGTCGAAGGGTGCATTGGCAAGCTCTTTGCAACAGATGCCCCTCGTTTCGGAGGCGGACAGCTGGCTGCTCGGTTTACAGAGGCTCCATTGGTGTTCGCGCTTGGTCAGGTGCCGTTTCAAGCGCGCGGCGGCTTCACCGATATGCTGGACGCGCTGGCCGATCGCCTGCGCGACGAGTCAAAGCGCGGTGGTGACACCGACAAGCTCGTCGAAGCGATCGCCTTGGTGATGGATGCGCGAGATGTCGCGCAAGGCAACGTGAACCCGCAGCTCCTCGCTGCCGTACTGGCTGAGGACCTGCAGGGGCTGCAGCGGTCATGAAGCTGTCGCATTTGGATCAGGCGGGTCGAGCCCGAATGGTCGACGTCGGCGACAAGCCGGTGATGGATCGCACGGCAGTCGCCACTGGCACGATTCGCATGTCGCGCGAGGCGTTCCAGCAAGTCGCCGATCAGGCAGTCGCCAAGGGCGATGTCCTGGCGGTGAGCGAAGTAGCGGGGACGCTGGCGGCAAAGAAGACGGCGGAGCTGATCCCGCTCTGCCATCCGCTCGGCCTCGACCATGTCGAGGTCGAGGCGAGCCTGGAGGAGTCGCTGCCCGGCGTGCGTGCTCGGGCGACGGTGCGGGCGGTTGGACGCACTGGAGTCGAAATGGAAGCGCTGACGGCTGTCGCGGTCGCCCTGCTCACCGTGTACGACATGGTGAAAGCGGTGGATGCAGCGATGGTGATTGCGGATGTGCAGCTCGTAGAGAAGAAAAAGGCTCCGCGCCCTGATTGACGGGAGCTTGACGCAGGTGCGGCATGCTTGACTCGCGGAGAGTCGTGAAACAGGGAGGAGTATGCAAACGAAAACTCAACGTTTGATTGTACGCGGCGGAATATTCGTGCTGGCCGCTCTGCTCGTCAGTACCGTGGGCGGATGGGCCGGCAGCACGACCACCGATGCTGCGCGCGCGCCCGCTTCGGGCACCGAGCTCCTCGGTGAACTGCGGTCGCTCCGGCAGCAGCTCGACGCCAAGCAGGGCGAGCTCGAAGTCGCCCGGCTGCAGCTCGACCGTGTCGATGCCATCATGCAATACTCGACGCACTACCGGCTGCCCGCCGACATGGCGACGGCCGTCTACGATGTCGCGCTGAGCGAGGGGATCGACCCCGGTCTCGCCTTCCGGCTAGTGAAGGTCGAGTCGGGTTTCAACCCGCGCGCCACCAGCCACGTCGGCGCGATCGGGCTGACGCAGGTGCTCCCCAGCACTGCGCGGCTGTACGAGCCGGGTCTGACCACGCAGCAGCTGTATGATCGGGTTACGAACCTGCGGATCGGCTTCCGGTACCTGCGGGACCTGCTGGATCGCTATCCCGCGAACATGCAGCTGGCGCTGCTCGCCTATAACCGTGGCCCAGCCAAGGTCGAACAACTGCTCGGCGCCGGTCGCGACCCCGCGAACGGGTATGAGGCGGAAGTTATGAAGGGATTCCGGCACCACTAACCACGGGTGCCGGTTGCTTACCGGCTCGGTATGCGCAGGACGTCGCCGGGCCGGATCACACTTCGCATCGTCAAGTCGTTCGCGTCGAGGAGCGCCGCCAGGCCGACGCCGTGCCGGCGCGCGATCTCGCTCGCCGTCTCGCCTGGCGCGACGCGGTGGCTGGTGGCCCCGTCCCCGGCGGAGTTGTAGTGCCTAGAGACGCGTCGCATGCGGGGCTCCGGCGGCACGCTCCAGGCGCCACGCGGCACCACGCGCCCGCTCATCGGCACGATGATCCGCTGGCCGACGCGCAACGCATGCGCCCGCAGATGCGGGTTTGCGACCTGCAGCATCGTGACGGTCACGTTGTAGCGCTGGGCGATCCCCGACAGGGTCTGCCCCGACGACACGTAGTGGTCGACAAACGTCACGCGCTCGTTGATCGCCAGATCGGCGTAGCGCTCCGCCACCCGCGCGCCCGTCCCGCGCGGCACCCTGACGACGACCTCGCGTCCTGGGGGCGTGATGCCCCGAACGAACTGCGGGTTCAGCTCGAGCATCGCGGCCACCGAGGTATCGGCCAGCCGCGCGATCACGTCGAGCCCGGTCGCATCGGGACAAGAGACCTCGTCAAAGACGAGCGGCGGCAGGCGCTGAATGTCGGTGAAGCCATAGTGCCCCGGCTGCTTCGCGATCAACGCCGCGGCGATCAGCTTGGGGACGTAGTCGCGGGTTTCGCGCCGCACGTTCCGGTGACTGGCGATCTCAAAGAAGGTTTGGTCGTCGACCGTGTCGGCCTCGCCTCCCCCCGGTAAGCGGCGAATCGCCCGCTCGATCCGTCCCGCGCCGGCGTTATACGCGGCGGCGGCCAGGTACACGCTGCCCAGACGTTGGACCAGGTCCTGGAGATGGTTCACGGCGGCATCGGTCGCCTTGAAGGGATCGCGCCGCTCGTCGACCCACGGATCGATCTGCAGCCCGTAGTTCCGCCCCGTGGAGGACATGAACTGCCACATACCGACGGCGCGCGCACGGCTGACCGCCGTGTTCGACAGGCCACTTTCGATCAGCGTGAGATACACGAGGTCTTCCGGCAGTCTCCGGGCCCGCAAGCGCTCGCGGATCATGCCCTCGTAACGGCCCAGCCGGGACAGCCAGATCTCGAAGCGATCGCGTGCATCGAGCTGGAAGAACTCCAGGTACTCGAGCACCCGGCGATTGCCCGCAAAATTGGACACGTCGATGTCGAACGTGGTCGCCGAGGCCTCCGCGCCGAACAACTGCTCGGCCTCCTGACGCACGTCCTCACCCCGCAGCGGGACATTGGTGCGCAGCGCCGAGATCGAATCGGGACGGCGAGCATGGAGACTGTCCAGCGCCGACTGATCCGCCGCCGAATCGCGCTCGACGTTCGCCAGCGCGGTACCGAGCTGCGCGATCGCGGCGGTGTCGGTCGTGGGCGAAGCGGGGGAAGCAGCGGCCGCCACTGAACTGGCGGGCGCAATATGGCCGGCAGAGGCGCACGCGGCGCTCAGCGCCGCGACGCCCATCATCGCCATCGAAAGTGCAGTGCGTCGTCTCATCGTGTCGCCAGATAATTCCCGAGTAATCGGTTCGTCGCGTTCAGGACTGCAAGTGCCGCGCCGCGCGGCGGATCCGTTTCCGTCAGACACGACCCCACCAACCGGGTCGCCTCGTCAGCGCGCGCCGACAGCGACACGATGACGACTGTCGCATCGAACGCTCGCACCGCTTTGACGCCCAGCAGCTCGAATGTGAGCCGTGGCTGGACGGCCTGCTCTAACGCGTTCACGGCTGCAACTGCGCAGCAGCGGAGCTCGCCGGTTTGCGACGAGACGCCGTCCGATGAACCCTCGAACCGCCGCCCGTCCGACCACGTCAGGACGACCTTCGCCCGGCAGCGGCCATTGGCAAGCCGCTGAAACCCGAACTCCTGAAACCGCAGGCGCTCGTCGGGCACGCGGCGGCCTCAGTCGAAGCGAACTTCGATCTGCTGCTTCAGCGTGCTGCCCGAGTCCTGCGCCGCTTCCACGACGTCCACCTCGAGTCGGGGCCGACCCTGCGCATCGCGTTCCGACGAGATGAGCAGAATAAGCCCGCTGTCGAATTCCACTTTTACGTGCCGAACGTCCGAGCGCACCGTGACATGCTTGACCGTCTCACCCCGCAGCCGCGTCACCGCTCCCACGACGCGCCGCAGATCCTGCAAGTCGGCGCTCATGCGAGCCGTTCGGCGAGAACTTGCGACAACGCGGCGTCCGGAATCCGTTCAGCCTGGATGAACAGCGACGACTTCGAAGTGGCCTCCAACGGGTACGGCGTCCAGAACGACTGGCGTCGACCTTCCGACGCCGCGCGAAACGACAGTACGAGTTGCCACGCCGCTGTGTTCGCGCGACGCTCGGCGACCGCGTCCACATGCCAAACTTGATCCCCGTGCGCGATCACCCGCCATGACATGGCTCACCCCCACCGGGGAAGGCGTCCAAAGGGCCAACAATATTGGGGTTAGCTACTTCTCAGTCAATGGGTTAAGTCGCTTTTGAGGCTCAATCGTCGCGCGTGACGTAGGCGTGGAACCGCGTCGCCAAATCGCGCGTCACGGGACCGGAAATGCCCTTCCCGATCGCACGACCGTCGAGCTTCGAGATGCCGACCACTTCCGCCGCCGTCCCGGTCAGAAAGACTTCATTCGCCGTGTAGAGGTCGTAGCGGTTCATCGGCAGCTCTTCGATTCCATAGCCGGCTTCGCGCGCGAGCTCGATCACCGTGTCGCGCGTGACGCCGCGCAGAATGCCGGCGTACGGCGGCGGCGTGCGGAGCGTGCTGTTCGTGACCGCGAACAGATTCATGCCGCTCGCCTCGGCGACGTATCCGGCGGAGTCGAGCATGATGACCTCGTCGACACCGCCGGCGATGCCTTCGACTTTGGCGAGGATGTGGGAGAGGTAATTCAGCGATTTGACACGCGGCGACAACGCCTCGCGGTGATGAATCGGCGTGGCGGCTGTCAGTGCGGTCAGTCCTTTTTCATAGCGATCCTGCGGCCACAACTTGATCGTGTCGAAAATGCAAAAAATGGTCGGCTTGGCGCATTTGCGCGGATCGAGACCAAGGTCCCCGACGCCGCGCGTCACGACCAACCTGATGTAGCTGTCTTTCAGCCCGCTCTTCGCGACCCCTTCCTCGACCATGCGGCCCATGGCGTCCCGCTCCATGGGAATCTCGAGCCAGATCGCTTTCGCGGAACTGTAGAGGCGGTCGAGGTGGGCACCGAGGCGGAAGACGCGGCCACCGTAGGACCGGATGCCCTCGAAAACGCCGTCGCCGTATAAGAGGCCATGGTCGAAGACGGATACGACCGCGGTGGCGCGGTCGTACCATGTCCCATCGATCCAGACGACGGAGGGCATCGCAGAGAATCTGACCACGATGCCCCCCCGTGACAACCCTATCCCTTAATGGTCTTCGTGACCTCATCCCAGGTGACGCCAGTCCTCCGGAAGTAAGACTCATTCGCCATGTGACACGCGAGCGCCGCATTGTGGCCGAACACGACGTCCTCCGTCACAGGTTTCCGGGTACGCACGGCGTCAAAGTAGGTGGTGAGATGCGGGGGCTCTTCGTCGAAGTCGGGCCCGCGAATCGCCATGGTCTCCTCCATGCGCGCCTGGCCGGGTTTCGGGTCATGCTCCTTATGCCACTGCTGTTGGTATGCATCGCGCAGCGCTCGCGGATAGCTGCCGGTATAGTAGCTCGGCCAGTTGTCCTCGCCGGTTTGCGGCGAGAAATGAATCTCGGAGCCCGTCACCTCCAACAGACCCTTGGAGCCGTGGAAGCGGTAGGTCTCGGGCGCTTCCGTTCCGAGATTCAGCCGCATTGTCACCGGCAAGTCGCCGTAGTAATAGATCACGACGTGCACGTCGGGCATGTTGCGGCCGTCTTTCCAGCGACGGATGCCGCCGACCGATGCCGCCTGCGTCGGCGGCTGATTCATTCCCGTCATGAACAGCATCCCGCTGATCAGGTGGACGAGCAGATCACCCGCGAGGCCGGTGCCGTACTCTTTCCAGCAGCGCCAGCGCGCGAAGATCTTGGGATCGAAGGGCCGTTTCGGGACCGTTCCCTGCCAGGTGTCCCAATCGAGCGTTTGCGGCGAGAGATCGGGCGGTGGCGGATATTCCCACGCGCCGGTGGGGTCGTTACGGCCAAGCCATCCTTCGATCATCATCAACTCGCCGAGCATGCCCTGCGCGATCATGTCTTTCGCCTTCGCGCAGATCTGCGAGCTGACGCGCTGCGAGCCGATTTGTACGATGCGGCCACTCTTTTTCGCGGCGTCGACCATGGCCACGCCGTCGGCGGCACTGTGCGACATCGGTTTCTCGCAGTAGATGTCTTTCCCCGCGCTGACCGCATCGACGACGACCTGCTTGTGCCAGTGATCGGGAACGGCGGCCACGATGCAATCGATGTCCTTGTTGGCAAGCAACTCCTGGTAGCGGCGTGTGACCGGGAGATCCGGCCGCACGATCTCGCGCGCGAGCGTGTGACGGCCATCGTAGAGGTCGGCGGCGCCAGCACATTCGACGCCGGGCAGCCGAATCGACGTCGCCAGCAGACCGCTGCCCTGCATGCCCACTCCGATCATCCCGAACCGCACGCGATCGCTCGGCGCGACGCGGCGCGTCTTGAGGGACTTCGCGGCAAAGGATGCTCCAGCGGCTGCGGCACTCACTTCGAGAAACTCCCGGCGGGACCACGTACTCTTCTTCATGGCAGCGCTCCCTGAGGCAGGGTGGTGGAGCCGCTTATTATGGCCCGTAGGCAGGGGAGAGCGGAAGAGTTAGCAAGTGTGAAGAGGGAGTGAGGCGGCTGGGGATCGAACCCAGGACCTACGGATTAAAAGTCCGTTGCTCTACCAACTGAGCTACCGCCTCCCGTCGGCTGCGAAAGATAGTGGCACGCGTTACGTTTTGCCGCGTTATGCGTCTGCCTAGCCCAAATCCCATCTCGTCCGTCTCCGACACCGCCTGGTGGGTCGCCATGTACCGCGCGATGGAGAGCGAACGCCCCGACGCCCTGTTCCACGATCACTATGCACGGCGGCTTGCCGGCGAAATGGGAGAAAAGATCCTCAGCGCCATGCCCCAAGGCCGCCGCTGGGCGTGGCCGATGATCACGCGGACCGCGGTGATGGACGAGATCATCATGCGGCTGGTCACCGAACAGGGAGCCGATACGGTCCTCAACCTCGCCGCCGGTCTCGACGCCCGGCCCTACCGGCTGAATCTCCCCGCCGAGCTGCGGTGGATCGACGTGGATCTCGAAGGCATCCTGTCGTATAAGGAAGCGGCGCTCGCGGGGGAGCGGGCGAACTGCGTGATCGAGTTCGTCAAAGCCGATCTGCGCGACCAGGCAACGCGCCGCGCGCTGTTCCAACGCGTCGGCGCCAGTGCCCGACGCGCGCTCGTGATCTCGGAGGGGCTGCTGGTCTACCTCACGCCGGAAGACGTGACGGCGCTTGCCACCGACCTCGCGGCGCAGCCGGCGTTTCGCTGGTGGCTCATCGACCTCGGCTCTCCGCAGCTGCTCGAATGGCTGCGGCGCACGTGGGGCAACCAACTACGATCGGGAAACGCGCCGATGATCTTCGCTCCGGCGGAAGGTTCCGCGTTCTTTGCGCCTGCGGGATGGAGGGAGGCCGAGTACCATCCGATGCTCGACGCCGCCGTGCGCTTGCATCGCGCGCCGAAGATGGCGTGGCTGTGGAGGCTCCTCGCGTTGCTCGCATCGAAAAAGCGACGCGAGCAATTCAAGCGGTTCTCCGGTGTGGTGCTGCTAGAAAACAAGTAAGGGACGGAAACCCTTTCCGTCCCTTACTGTCCCTTACGTCTCTGAGCGGCAGTTTAGAAGACCCAGTGCAAACCGATCTGGGTCTGTTGTGGATCGCCCAACCCGCTGCGGAGCGTGCCGTCGAAGTTGAACAGCAGGCTCGTCGCGGCTGGATCGCGGAAGTTCTCCGAGCCGAGGACATTGAACACCTGCGCCACGAACTCGACGCGACCCTTGCCGACGTTGAACGGCCAGGTCAATCCCACGTCCCACGAGAAGTAGCTGTTGTCTTTCCGCAGGGTGTTGCGCTGGATGATGACGCCCGTCGCTTTACCAGTGGCATCGCGGCAAACGCGATCCGCTGGACTCGAGGCCCGCTGTCCGGAGCCCTTGTTGTTGACGCACGACTCCGAGGTTGGCTGGGCCGAGTAGATGCTCAGCCGGTTGTTGAGGAACAGCCCTCCGCCGAGGTGCGCGATCATCCAGCCATTGAACCGGTGGCGCTGATCGCGGTCGCTCCAGTTGTATTCGGGCGCGAGGTTGTTCGCGGCGGCATACCGGAAGGTGAATGGATCGCGCTCGTTGTCGTCGTCCGACTTGTCGAACGACAGCGTGTAGTTGACCTGGAACTGGAAATTCGGGTCGAGCACGCGCTTCAACCCGATGGTAATGCCGTTGTAGTTCGACTTCGCGCTGGACTCGACCGTCGTG
>DATGVZ010000073.1:0-3381 GCA_035299765.1 Gemmatimonadales bacterium | reverse complement strand
CGTCGTGATGTCTTGGCGCGGAATGGAGGGCGGCATCGCGGCCGCGCAGGCCGGCCATGACGTCGTCATGACGCCGACCTCGAACACCTACTTCGATTACTACCAATCCCGCGATACGCTGACCGAGCCGCCGGCGATCGGGGGCTTCTTACCCGTGGACTCGGTCTACGCGTTCGACCCGATACCACCATCCCTCGATTCGGCACAGGCCGCTCACATCCTCGGCACGCAAGGCCAGATCTGGACCGAGTACCAGGGGACTCCGAAGCACGTCGAGTACATGGTGTTCCCGCGTCTCGCGGCACTCGCCGAAGTCGCGTGGACGCCGCGTGAGCAAAAGCATCTCGGGGATTTTCGCGCCCGGCTCGAACGTCACCTCGAACGGCTCGGCGTCCTCGACGTGAACTACCGCCCGCTCACTACTCAATGACGAGCGGGTGGCAGCCGGCGCAGCTCGATTTCCGACATGATGAAGCCGAAAGCCGGCCACCCAGCGGACGCGATCGATCGCTCGAACCAGGCGCGCGCTCGTGTCGTGTCGCCGCGCACCAGGTACCAGTTCCCTATTCCGTAGCTCAGCGTGGCCACGGCGATGTCGCTCGTATCGGCCGGCGTGAATACCGAATCGGGCGCAACCTGCCCGCGATACAGTCGCAACCGTTGCATGTAGGCGTTCCCGCCTGGAATCGAGTCAGGACGGCGGTCCAACAGGGCATGCGCGTCTGCTGTGCGACCGGCCCGCGATAGCGACATCCACAGCCAATCGGTCGCGCCCGCCCGTTCTCCCGAATCGGGTGCGATTGGCAGCGCGCGCGTGAACGCGTTGACGGCGTCTGCGAAGTCGCCCTTCGTGAAGTGCACGATGCCGAGGTGGTACCAATTGCCGTAGATGGTGCTGTCGAGCCGAGCCCCGTGAGTCAAGTCGTCCATGGCGCGGTCGAACTGACGGGTCGAGAGGTAGCGATGCCCGCGCCAGCGGTAGAGAAGCGCGTTGTTCGGCGCGATCTTGAGACCGCGCGAGAACGTCTCGATCGCTTCCCGGTATTGGCGCACGCCTGACTGCGCGATCCCCAGTTGAATGATGCGATCGACGTTCCTGGGATCGGCGGCGACGGCGCTCTCGGCCCGTGCGATCGCGCCGGTGTCGCGCTGCGAGCGGTACTCCACGCCAGCCGGCGAGCGATACTCGACCGATTGCAAGAGGCACAGAGGCGTGAGAATGGTCAACAGAGTCGACATGGCGGGGATGTCTCCTAGGAGGAAAACCGCACCCGACACACGCGTGAAGCGGATAGCTCCGCCTCTTCACTCACACTTACCACGTAGACGCCTGTGTCTGCGAACACGGGCTCTGCCGGCAGCGCCGGCGACACTCGACCCGTGAGGGTGTCCGTTCGCATCGTGACGTTCTGGACATATCGAAATGTGGACGTGGGATCCACACCGGCCGTTTTGGCCACGTAGGGCACGACCACGAGTGCGCGGCCTCTCGGCGTGAAAACGGTCAGTTCGCCGCCATGCGGAACCATGAGGCGCACGGTGAGCGCCGTGCCGGGTTGCAACCGTCGCGGCGCGCAAACGATGTCGGGACGCGGATTGGGAAACGGCCAGGCGCCAGGCGCGAGCAGCTCGAGCATCAGGAACCCGCCCGCCAGGACCGCCGGGATCACGAAGCCCACTGCCCATACGACCCCGTACACGCGGAATCCCGTGTCCAGCAACGATTCGTCGTCCTCACCCTCCGCGCTGCCGCGCCGCCACGCGACGAATCGGCTCGCCTCCCAGTAGACAACGAAGAGAAGCAGCGGGATCACTAGGACACCGACGTCATCGCGGATATCGGGGTTGACGTACGCGAGGAGAAAGGCTGCGCAGGAAAGATCCGAAACGATTTGGCCACCCGTGTGCCACACGCCGACGCGGCGGCGCAGCAGGAGGGTCACCATCGCCGCCGCGAGGAGCGTCCGCGCACCCACGTACACGAGCGTGCTATTCCATATTCCCATAGCGCGAGGACGGACAGGGAGGGATTCGAACCCTCGATGCCCTTGCGGGCATACCGGTTTTCGAGACCGGCGGTTTCAACCGCTCACCCACCTGTCCACTTGAGGCTGGTCGACGGTAAACGGGTTTTGGTATCAGACGCAGCGGCGGTTGTGCGTCTGTTTCCATACCCTGTGTGCCCGTAAACCAGCTTTGTGAGCGGACAGGGTGGGATTCGAACCCACGTAACGGTTGCCCGTTAACACGCTTTCCAAGCGTGCGCCTTCAGCCACTCGGCCACCCGTCCGAAAATACTAGACGCCTAGACGCCGAGGCGCCCAGACGCCGAGGACAAGCTAATCACGCACCACGCAGCTTTCCACGGTCTACTTTGCCGAGATGGGTTCGTGGAAGAACGTCCAGAAATTTGACCGCGCGCGGTGCCTTGTATGGCTCCAAGTGCTCCCGCGCAAACTCTTGTAGCTCTTCGGCAAGTCCCGGACGTTTTTCGGTTGCTACTACGAACGCGTGCGGTTTCGTCAAACCACTTGCATCCTCAATCCCGACAACCGCTACTTCCTTCACGAGTGGATGCTGAAGCAAGCAGCCCTCGACCTCCTGCGGCGCGAGCCATTTGCCGCCGACCTTCAACAAATCGTCGGCGCGGCCGCAATAGGTGAAGTAGCCGTCGCCTTCGCGGCGGATCAGGTCGCCCGAGACGTACCACTCGCCGCGGAACGCAGCCTGCGTCTTGTCCATCTGCTGCCAGTAGCCGATCGCGCGCGAGCCGCCGCGCACCCACAGCATCCCCACTTCACCATCCGGCAGATCGTGGCCGAGATCGTCGCGTACGCGAACGTCGAAGCCGGGCACGACCGTACCGATGGTGCCCGGTTTCACGGCTCCCGGTTTATTGGAAATGAAGATGTGCCACATCTCGGCGGTGCCGAGTCCATCGAGCAGCTCGACATCGAACGTCTGCTTCCATCTTTCATACAACTCTACCGGTAGCGCCTCCCCGGCGGACGTGGCGAGCCGCAGGGACGAAAGATCCTGCTGCGCCGCGTCGGGGTGGGCGACCATCTGATTCACCATTGTCGGCACGTTGACTAAGACCGTTGGCCGGAATTTCCGGATCTTCTCGAACACCGTCTCCGCGGTGCTCTTTTCGGCAAACACCGCGGTAGCTGCGCCCACCGAAAACGGGAAAAACAGATTCGATCCTGTCGCGTAGCCAAAGAACAGCTTCGGCACGGCGAGGGTGATGTCGCGCTCCGTGAGTCCCAGCACGCGCTGGCCGTAGCACACCGTCGTGTTCGCAAACGACGCGTGACTTTGCACGACCGCTTTCGGTTTGCCGGTCGTGCCGCCCGAGAACAGCCAGATCGCGGCGTCGTC
>DATGVZ010000072.1:0-5892 GCA_035299765.1 Gemmatimonadales bacterium | reverse complement strand
AAGGGGCGTGACCGGCAAGGTGGATGGCCACTCGGTGGCGCTTGGCAACCGCAAGCTGCTCGAAGAGCTCGGCGTCAGCGCCGGCGAATTGGTTAGCCACGCTGAGGCACTTCGTCGAGACGGCCAGACCGCCGTGTTCGTCGTTGTTGACCGGCAGCCCGCCGGGCTCCTCGCGGTCGCCGATCCCATAAAAAAGTCCGCCCGAGAAGCCATTCAGGTGCTTCAACAGAACGGCATCCGCGTGGTCATGTTGACCGGCGACACCCGTACGAACGCGGAGGCTGTAGCGCGAAAGCTTGGCATCGACGAAATCGAAGCAGAAGTCCTGCCGGAGCGAAAGTTTGAGGTCATCAAGCGGCTTCAGGCTCAGGGTCATCGGGTGGGCATGGCGGGAGACGGAATAAACGATGCCGCGGCCCTGGCCCAGGCTCATGTGGGCATTGCGATGGGTACCGGCACGGACGTGGCCATGAAGAGCGCGGGCATCACTCTGGTAAAAGGAGACCTGAAAGGCATCGTGCGGGCGCGGCGCCTCAGCCAA
The DNA here is from genome assembly GCA_035299765.1 of Gemmatimonadales bacterium. Taxonomy (GTDB): domain Bacteria; phylum Gemmatimonadota; class Gemmatimonadetes; order Gemmatimonadales; family GWC2-71-9; genus 20CM-2-65-7. The sequence goes on along the minus strand of DATGVZ010000072.1, from coordinate 5,351 downwards.
AGCACGATGCGGAACATCCGCCAAAACCTGTTCTTCGCCTTTATCTACAACAGCATTGGGATCCCGGTCGCCGCAGGCGTTCTCTACCCGATGTTCGGACTGCTGCTCAGTCCCGTGATCGCCAGCGCAGCAATGACCCTCAGCTCTTTGACCGTCGTCGGCAACGCGCTGAGGCTGCGCAAACTGGCCCTTTAATCAGACTGGTGCGCGCCATTGTGGCAGGAGCTTCCCTAAAATGACTTTCGTTTGCGCTCGTTACCGGCTTGCGGGTGACCTGACTACGAAGGAACTCGAGAACCTCGGCCACCTCTCTACCCTTTATGGCATCCGCGGCCTGTCTATTGAGGACCGCGACCTTTTGGTCGAATATGACGCCTCCCGCATCCGCGAAGCGGAAGTCCTGGCTGCTCTCCGACGGACCGGTATCCCTGCCGAACCGCTCGAGCCAATCCCTTTCGGGGGTTTCGACCGTACCGGCGAGTCACGAGATTTCGCCTGGCCCACCCGAGGGCTGAGCCCCGCAAACCAAAAACAGAAGTAGGCCGCGCAGTCCACTCGGCCGGCCCAATCGGCGGCCTGCCATCCAGATAAAACTAGAAGTCATCTCATAAATGTCAGCGGCAGATTCGGGCTCAGGCAGGTCACGGCTGGAGCGGATCCATTTGCATGGTTGGGACGATAATGGTGGATGTCGTCAGACTCTGTCGGCGACGTCAGCCGTCACCCGACTCAACGCGGCCCGCCGCGCTCGATAGTCGGGATGGGGCAAGCCGCTCTGGACGTTCACCACGCGCGCCCGCGTCGACTCGTCGCCGGCGATCGCCGGCGGCCGCGTATTCGTCGGCTCCAACGACGGCCGCGTCTACGGGCTCGATCTCGCCAGCGGCAAGAAAGTCTGGGAAATACGAAGCCGCCTCGCCCGTGACGTCCTCCCCGGCCGTCGCCAAGGGCAAGGTCGTCGTCGCCACGGCCGACGGCCAGGTCATCTGCTTCGGATCACGCCAAACGCCAACAGTTGACAGCGTCTCCCAAAGGGAGTACAGTTCCCACTTCCATAGGTCGTCTATGCAAAGAGAAGCTGATGAAAGAAGCTAAGACGAAGAGCAAGAACGAGCTGCTTCCGGGCACGCTCGAGATGTTGATTCTGAAGACGCTGTCGATCGAGTCGATGCACGGCTACGGCATCGCGCAGCACATCCAGATGCTGTCGGCGGACGTGCTGACGATCGAAGAGGGATCGCTGTATCCGGCGCTGCAGCGGATGCTCGTCAAGGGATGGGTGTTGGCCGAGTGGAAGATTTCGGCGAACAACCGGCGAGCGCGCTTCTACACGCTCACGACTGCCGGGAAGAAGCAGCTCGGCGTCGAGGAATCGCGATTCTCCCAGATGTTCGGCGCGATCATGCGCGTGATGAAGACGACGTAATGTCCTGACTCTCAGGAGGGTGCCGTGGGTTCTGTGCTCCGACGTCTGCTGTTCTTCTTCCAGCGGAATCAGTTCGATCGGGATCTGGAAGACGAGCTGCGCTTTCACGAGGAGATGAAGGCGCACGCCCTCGCCGACGCGGATGGCATGAGCGGCGACGAGGCGCGGGCGGCCGCGCGGCGGCGGATTGGCAATCCGCTGCCGCTGCGCGAACAGTCGCGCGAACCGTGGATCTTCGCGACGGTCGAAACGTTCGCGCAGGACGTGCGTCACGCGCTGCGATTGATGCGGCGCGATCCGGCGTTCACCTTCACCGCCCTCGCCACGCTCGCGCTCGGCATCGGCCTCAACACCGCGATTTTCTCCGTCGCCTACGGCGTGCTCTGGCGTCCGCTGCCGTATCCCAATCCCGATCGCCTCGTCATCGTCTCGTCAGCGCAGCAGACCGAGACAGGCCCCAGGACGTTCTCGACCTGGGCGCCCGTGTCGTACGAGGCGCTGCGCCCGCGCGTCACCACGCTCGATCATCTCGCGGCCTACACCTCGATCGACGCGCCGCTCACCGGACGCGGCGAGCCGCTGCAGTTGCACGCGCTCGACGTGAGTCCGAATTTCTTCGCCACGCTGGGCGTCACTCCCGCGCGCGGCCGCGCGTTCCTCACCGGCGCCGCGGCGCCAGACGACGATCGCAGCGCGATCGTCAGCGATCGGCTGTGGCGCACGTCGCTCAAGGCCGATCCGGCGATCGTCGGACAGTCCATCACCATCGACGGCCTCCCCCGTACCGTCGTCGGCGTGCTGCCGCCGGACTTCAGCTTCAGGCTGGTGGTCCGGATCGGCGCGCTGCCGGAAGCGGACATCTTTCTGCCCAATCGCTGGTCCGGCGACACCGGCAGGAACGCGTTTCTCTTCCTGCTCGGCCGCATGAAGTCAGGCGTGACGCAGGAACGCGCGGAAGCGGAATTGACGGCGCTGGTGAACGATCCGTCGATCGCGCCCGCCGGCGCACTCGCGCCCGCCGGCGCATTCTCGGCGAACGTCCGCACGCTCGCCCGCGTGGTCGGCTTACAGGAGCAAGGCACGGAGTCGGTGCGCACGCTGCTGCTGATCCTGCTCGGGGCGGTGTCGTTCGTGCTCCTGATCGCCTGCGTCAACGTCGCGAACCTGCAGATGGCGCGCCTCAGCGCGCGCCGCGGCGAACTGTCCGTACGCATGGCCCTCGGCGCGGGACGCCGGCGGATCGTGCATCAGTTGCTAACGGAAGCGGTCGTGTTGTCGCTGCTGGGCGCGTCGCTCGGCGTGATGCTCGCGTGGATCGCGATCGACGTCACGCTGCCGCTCGTGCCGCAATTCGCGCTTCCACGCCTCGGCGGCATCGTGATCGACGCGCGCGTGATGGCGTTCTGCCTCGGCTTGTCGCTCGTCTCGACTCTGCTGATCGGCCTCGTGCCGGCGCTGCGCCTCAGCGGGGCCGCGTTTGGCGAAGGCCTCGCGCTGCACGCCGGCGAAGCGCGCACGACGGGCGACCGTCAGGGCGAGCGGCTGCGGACGTTGCTGGTCGCCGCGCAGATCGCGATGACGCTCGTCCTCCTGATCGGCGCGGGCCTGCTGATTCACAGCTTCGTGCGTCTCACGTCGGTGTCGCCCGGCTTCGAATTGAGCGGGCGCGACGGCGTCGTACAGACCGTGAAGGTGACGCTGCCCCAACGCCTCTACGACGAGCCCGAGCGCATCCATGCGTTCGCGCGCGGCGTGCTCGATCGCATCCAGTACCTGCCGGGCGTGAAGTCCGCGAGCCTGATCAACTCGGCGCCGTTCGGCATGATGTTCATCCGCGGCGACTTCGGCATCGAGGGTCAGCCGAAGCCGAAGCTCTATGCCGGCAAGCCGAAGATCGACGCGGGCTATTTCAAGACAATGGGGATTCCGCTGCTGGCGGGACGCGAGTTCACCGCACGGGACACGGCGGAAGCGCCGAAAGTGGCGATCGTCAGCGAGCGCATCGTGCGCGAATACTTTCCGGGTGGTCCGGGCGAGGCGCTCGGCCGGCGCGTGCGCTTGGGCGATCGCGGCGAGTGGCTGACGGTGGTGGGCGTGGTCGCGGACATCCGTCAGATGGGACTCGATCAGGAAGTGCAGCCAATGCTCTACGTGCCGTTCCAGCAGGAGCGCGGCGAGTTCTTCGTACTGCGGTTCGTGTCGTTCGTCGCGCGCACGGCCACACCCGCCAGCGTGGTCGAAGGCATCCGCGCGGAGATTCGCCGCGCCGCGCCCGATCTGCCGATCGAGAGCACGGTGACGATGGACGAAGCGGTGGCGGCGTCGGTGGCGCCGCCGCGTTTCCGGATGTTGCTGCTGGTGCTGTTCGCGATGACCGCGACGCTGATCGCGACGTGCGGCATCTACGGATTGATGGCCTACGCGGTGACGCAGCGCCGCCGCGAGATCGGCGTGCGCATGGCGCTCGGCGCCGAACCCCGCGACGTGCTCCGCCTCGTGCTCAGGCGCGCGCTCCGCATCGTCGTCGCCGGCCTGATCGTCGGCCTCGCCGGGGCCGCCGGCGTGACTCGCGTGCTGCAGACGTTCCTGTTCGGGGTGACGCCGACCGATCCGATCGCGTTCACGATCGTCACGCTGCTGCTGATGGCGGTGGGACTGATGGCGGCATGGCTGCCCGCGCGCCGCGCGACAAGGATCGACCCGTGCGCCGCGCTGCGCGCGGAATAGCCGTCAACGGAAGTGACCCATCAGTGATGGGCGTGTGATTCGTCTTGCGGCACGTCGGGGTCGGCGACCCACGCCGCGATGCGTTCGCGCGTCCAGTGATGCGCGTCGTTCAAATGCACGATCAGCGCGCCCAGCGGCAGCTTCTTCTTGCTGCATTCGGGGGCATGGATCTCACCGATAAGCAGTGGGCCGTCCTCGAACCGATCTTTCGACCGCGACGTCGACCGGATGGACGAGGGCGCCCCTGGACGGCGCCGCGGGCGGTCCTCAACGGCGTCCTCTGGGTCTTGCGCACGGGCGCTCCGTGGCACGATCTGCCGCGCCGCTATCCGCCGTATCAGACCTGCCATCGTCGCTTTCAGCGGTGGCAACGATCCGGACGCCTTGAGGTCCTGCTCCAGCGACTCGCCGAAGACTTGCGAGACCGCGGCAAGATCGATCTATCTGAAGCCTTCGTCGACGCCACTTTCGCCGGGGCCAAAAAAGGGGGCGCTGCCGTTGGCCCTACTCGACGCGGTAAGGGAAGCAAGATCATGGCGATCTGCGACCGCCATGGTCTTCCTGTCGCCGTCCACGTGGCCAGCGCTTCACCGTATGAGCCGCACCTCGTCCCCGCCACCCTCGACGCCCGCTTCCTCGCGGACCTCCCGACGCGCCTGATCGGCGACCGCGGCTACGACAGCGATGCCCTCGACGAACGTCTGATGACCCAGTACGGCATCGAGATGATCGCGGCACACCGGCGGGGTCGACGGTCCACGCAGGATGGCCGTCCGCTCCGTCGCGCGCGCCGACGCTGGAAGATCGAACGGCTCTTCGCGTGGCTCCACAACTCGCGTCGTCTCGTCACGCGCTGGGAACGTCATGTCGACAACTTCCTGGGCCTGCTGCATCTCGCCTGCGCCAGAATCCTCCTCAGGCATTTATGAGATGACTTCTAGTCTGCTTGCAGGGAGATTGTTCTTCGAGCGAGACCCGGCAGCCTCGCTTTTACTTCACGATCTTATCGGCCTCAGCCACGTCAGAGACACAAAGGATAACCGTCGCGTTCCCGGCTCCCTTCAGGATGCTGCCGTAGGCGTACTTGACGTCGATCTCATGGTCGGCGAGCTTGCGGGTCAGTTTTCCAAGAGCGCCGGGGCGGTCAGAGAGGTGCGCGCTGATGACGTCTTCTTCGGTGTACTTGAGTCGAAGTGCC
>DATGVZ010000071.1:0-9480 GCA_035299765.1 Gemmatimonadales bacterium | reverse complement strand
TCCCCCCGACGTCAGCGCGAGTGGCCGTCCATGCACGACCGCGTCCCGTTCAGTCCGATTGACATTCCGGCGCGGCAAGTCTGCCACCAAAATCGACGGGTCGCGGACGGCCGCCGGGGTTACCGCCTCCGGCGCAACTGCTTCCTCGAGCCGGAACGGACCCACCGCCGTCCGTCGCAGCGCCGAGAGATGCGCGCCGCATCCAAGCGCGGCACCGATGTCGCGCGCGAGGGACCGCAGATACGTCCCGCCGCTCACCGTCGCCCGGAACTCAAGATCGGGTACGGCCGCCTCGACGATCTCGAGCTCGCGAATCTCGACCGGGCGCGCGGCCGGCTCGACGGTCTCACCGCGCCGCGCGCGGCGGTACGCCCGCTCGCCCTCGATCTTCACCGCCGAGTACGCCGGCGGCCGCTGCTCGTACCGGCCCCGAAACTTGCCGATCACCTCGGCGAGCTGCGACGGGGTGATTCCCGTCCACGGAGCCGTGGCCACGACAGCGCCGGTCGCATCATCGGTGTCGGTCGTGACGCCGAGCCGCATGACTCCGTCATACGACTTCGGCCACTCGGTCGCGAAGGTCGCGAGTCGCGTGGCTCGCCCCACGACCAGCACCAACAGTCCTTTGGCGAACGGATCCAGCGTTCCCAGGTGGCCGACCCGCTGCTCGCCCAGCGTGCGGCGCACGATATCGACGACATCATGAGACGTCGGGCCGGCCGGCTTCGCGACCAGCACGATGCCACCGATCAGTCTTCCGGCTCCTTGAGCTCCTTCAGGACCCGATCGATGCGCTGTGCGTGCTCGATCCCACGGTCGAGGCGAAAATGCAGCTCGGGACTCGTCCGCAGATGCAGCTCGCTCGAAAGCTGGGCGCGCAGATACCGGGCGGCGCTCTCCAGACCCTCGAGGGACTTCGCCTTCTCCTCGTCCGTCCCCATCACGCTCACGCGTACATTGGCGTGCGACAGATCGGCCGATACGTCGACACCGATCACCGTCACGAATCCAATCCGGGGATCGCGGACGGCGCCGGTCAGAAACGCGCCGACGGCCTGCCGGATCAGCTCGCTGACACGCTCGGGACGGTGGCTCGCGCGTTTCCTCAGAGATAGCTCGTACTCGTGTCCACGATGCGCGCGCCATCGGCGCCGGCGACCAGCTGGTCCGCCTCCCGCAACACACTTTCCGCGTGGCGCCGGTCGGTGCTCACGACCGCGGCCGTCAGCTCGGCGCGCTGCCACAAGTCCTGATGGCCCGTCTCGGCGACCGACACGTTAAACCGGTTATGCATGCGATCCTTCAAGCTCTTCACGATCGTGCGCTTGTCCTTGAGCGATTGGCACGCCGGCAAGTGTAACTCCCACACCATCACGCCGACGATCACGACTCAGCGGCGCTGAGGGAGCGCGCGACCTCCTCGATGCGGTACGATTCGATCAAATCGCCCACTTTGACGTCGTTGAAATTCTCGATGCCGATGCCGCATTCGAAGCCTTCGCGCACCTCGCGGACGTCGTCCTTGAACCGCTTCAATGACGCCAGGGTCCCGTCGTACACCTCGACGCCGTTGCGGATGACGCGCACCCGTCCGGTCCGCGGAATCACGCCGCTGCGCACGAAGCACCCGGCGATCGTGCCGATCTTGGCGATCTTGAAGATCTGCCGCACCTCCGCCTCGCCGAGCACCACTTCCTTCTTTTCGGGAGCGAGGAGGCCTTCCATCGCCAGCTTCACCTCTTCCACCGCTTCGTAGATGATGCGGTAGGTGCGGATCTCCACCCGCTCGCGATCCGCCGCGGCGCGGGCATTGGAGTCGGGCCGCACGTGGAAGCCCACGATGATCGCACCCGATGCGCGGGCGAGCAGCACGTCCGACTCGGTGATCGCCCCGACGCCGCGGTGTACCACCTCGACTTTGACTTCCGCGGTCGACAGCTGCGCCAACGCGTCGGCGAGTGCTTCGGCCGGTCCGCCCTGATCTGCTTTGATGATGAGGCGCAGCGTGGCGACACCGCCCGCCGCGGCTTCGGCCATGAAATCTTCGAGCGTCTTCACGCGGCCAGAGCGACGATGTTGCGCCTCGCGCTCGAGGCGCTGGCGCTTCTGCGCGATCTCGCGCGCCGCGCTCGCGTCGTCCATCGCGAGGAACGTGTCTCCCGCCTCCGGCACACCCTCGAAGCCGAGGATCTGGACCGGGGTGGACGGGCCGGCGTCGTTCTCGGTGCCGCCGCGCTCGTCGTACATCGCGCGCACACGACCCGAGTACTGGCCGCAAATGAAATCGTCACCGACGCGCAGCGTGCCGTTCTGCACGAGGATCGTGGCGAGCGCGCCCTTGCCCGGATCGAGCTGCGCTTCGAGCACCGTTCCCTGCGCTTTGCGGTCCGGGTTCGCCTTGAGGTCGAGCAGCTCGGCCTGGAGCAGGATCTGGTCCAGCAACTCGTCGATGTTCGTGCCCTTCTTGGCGGAGATCGGCGTCGCCAACGTCGTGCCACCAAACTCCTCGAGCACGACGCCGTGCGACAACAAATCCTGTTTCACCTTCTGCACGTTGGCGGTCGGGAGATCGATCTTGTTGATCGCGACGACGAGAGGCACGCCGGCGTTCTTGGCGTGCGAGATCGCCTCGACCGTCTGCGGCATGATCGCGTCATCGGCCGCGACGACCAGCACGACGATGTCCGTGACCTGCGCACCGCGGGCACGCATGGCCGTGAACGCTTCGTGACCGGGCGTGTCGAGGAACGTGATCTTGCGGCCGTCTTTCAGCGTGACCTGGTAGGCGCCGATGTGCTGCGTGATGCCGCCCGCTTCACCCGCGACGACGTTGGCTTTGCGGACGTAGTCGAGCAACGACGTTTTCCCGTGATCGACGTGACCCATGATCGTCACGATCGGCGGCCGGGGCTTCAGCGTCTCAACGGCGTCGGCGGTCTCTTCGGTCTGCGTGGTCGCGTACTCTTCTTCGCGGACGGCCTGGAACCCGAACGCCGACGCGATCAATTCGATCATGTCGAAGTCGAGCCGCTGGTTGATCGTCACCATCTGGCCCAGCTCTTTGAAGGCGAACGTGACGATCTGTGTCGGCGGCACTTTGAGCGTGCTCGCAAGCTCGGAGACGGTGACGAACTCCGTCACGCGCACGAGCGTCTTCTCCCGCTCGCGCTCCTCGCGACGCCGCTCCTCCTGGACCTCGCGGAAGGTCGGGCCCTCTTCGCGGCGGTGGACACCCTTCTTGCCCACCGGCGCCTTCAGGGTCGCCAGGGTGCGGGAGATGTTCTGCGCGACCGCTTCCTGATCGACGAGAGACTTCTTGCCTTTCTTGCGCTTCTTGCCCTTCTCCCGACGACGCTCATCGAGCGGCGGTGCACCCGGCGCCGCCGACGCAACGGGGCGCGGCGGCACGGCTCCGCCCGGACCTGACGGCGTGCCGCGCGCGACTGGGCGCGGGCGCACGGGCGTCGGAATGAACGCGCGCGGAGGCGGCGCGGACGGTGCGCCGGAAGGTGGCGTAAACGTCGGCGATGGGGCGGCGGGCGGTAGTGGAGCGTCGACGACTTCGGTGCCCTGGGCCGTCGGCGCCGGCGCGAGATCCTTGAACAGCGCGGCGGCGCGCTCCTCGAGCGACGCGGCCGAGCGCACTTCTTCCTGTTCACGCGCTGCCGTCTCGAGCGCCAAGCGGGCGACTTCGGCGGCAGCCGCTTCTGCCGCTGCGACTTCGGCGGCAGCGGCGTCGGCTGCGGCAACCTCCGCGGCAGTGCGGCGACGGCGCTTGGGCCGGCTGTCGGCCACCGCGACCGGCTCAGGAACCGCTGCCAGTTCGACCGCCTTCGCGGCGCGACGCCGTTTCGGCGGCGTGGCTGGTTGCTTCTGTTTGCGCTTGTCGCGCTCCCAGCGCGCGCGCATCAGCGACACCTGCTCGTCCTTGAGTGGTGTCAGGTGACTGCGCACAAAGATGTCCATCTCCTTGAGCATGCCCATCAGCTGCTCGCTGGAGATTCCGAATTCCGCTGCCAGATCATGAATCCGCGTCGTTGCCACTCTTGCTCCTCCACTAAAATCAGCCATCAGCCGTCAGCCCTCGCGCCAGCGCCGGATCGGTAACGCCGGCGGCCTGCACTGGCGGCCGGCCGAGCGAACCGCCCAGCTCTGCCGCCGGCGGCCCGCGCAGCACGGGAACGTCCCGCGCCTGCGCCAGCCGCGCCACTTTTTCAATCGTGCGCGGCCCGGCATCAGCGGCCAGCACCACGCAAACCACCTGCCCCCGCTGCAATCCCGCTCGAACACCCGCCACGCCGACGACCACATTTCCAGCCCGTACGCCGAGGCCCAGCAGCCTCGTTAGTCGCGAGCTCACGCCGTGGTCTTGGGAGCTACTTCCTCTTCGCCGCCTTCCTCCGTCATCTCATTCAGGAAGGACATCATCTTTTCGGCGAGATCGGGTGTCATGCCCGGAATCTGGTCGACCTCTTCCCGCTCCAGGTCGAGAATGTCCTGCAACGTCTTTTTGCCGGCCTGCTCGAGGACCGCGACGAGCTCGGGCGACAGCCCCTTCATCTCGCTGAGCGCCACCTGCGTCACGGACGATTGGTCGGGCGGCGGCAGTGGGGCGAACAGCGGGCCTTCCCCACCGCGCTCCAGCCACTCGCGGCTCGAGTAGAGGTCGACTTTCCACCCGGTCAGCTCGGACGCGAGCCGCACGTTCTGACCGTTGCGGCCGATGGCGAGCGACAGCTGGTCCTCGTCCACGATCGCCTGGATCGTTTTGGATTCCGGATCCGAGAACACGCGTGCGACGCGCGCGGGCGCGAGCGACAGTTTCGCGAAGCGCTCGGGATCCGAAGACCACGGCACGATGTCGATCCGCTCCCCGTTCAGCTCATTCACAACCGCCTGCACGCGCGAGCCCTTGAGGCCGACGCACGCACCCACCGGATCGATGGAGTCGTCGCGCGACCAGACCGCGATCTTCGTGCGGCTGCCCGCCTCGCGCGCCGTCGCGCGAATCTCGACGATCTGCTGCTGAATCTCGGGGACTTCGAGCTTGAAGAGGGCTTTCACGAACAATGGATCGGCGCGCGAGAGAATCAGCCGCGGTCCCTTGGGCGTCTCTTCAATGCGCTTGAGGACGGCCCGGATCGTGTCGCCCTGATGAAAGTGCTCCCGGTGATTCTGATCGCGGTAGGGAATGATCGCTTCCGCTTCGCGGAACTTGTTCAGCATCACGACGATTTTGCCGCGCTCGATCTGTTGCACTTCGCCCGAGAGCAGCTCGCCGACCTTGCCGGAGAACTCTTCGCGGATGCGGCTGCGCTCGCCCTCCCGGACGCGCTGAATGATGCGCTGCTTTGCGGCCTGCACCGCCGTGCGGCCGAACTGCTCGAAGGGGACCTCTTCCTCCAGGACGTCGCCTGGCTGGAATTCCGGATCCTCATAGCGCGCTTCCTCGAGCGATATTTGGGTGCCCGGATCCTCGACCGCTTCCACCACGGTCTTGAGCACGACGATGCGGATCGATCCCTTCAGCTCGTCGATGCCGATCTCGGCCCGCACGTTGGGGCCGTAGCGCTTCACCAGCGCCGCGTGCAGACCATCCTTGAGGAGATCGATCAACTCGGTCCGCTCGAGCTGTTTGGTATTGGTCAGCTCGCGGATTGCTGAGACTACGTCGGTTGTATTGGCCATCGGTTTCCTTTAGTCCTCATCCAATGCGAGTCGCGCATCGCGCAGCTCGGCGAGGCGAAATGCCCGTTCCGAGCTGCCTCGCGGCTCGAGAATCACGGTGTCTTGATCCGGAACGGCCACGATCCGTGCGCGCACTCGGCCCATTCCTGCCAACTTCACGTTCACGTCCCGGCCGACGAACTGTGCCCAGTGGCGGTGCCAGCGGACCGGGCGCTCGATGCCGGGACTCGAGACTTCGAGCACGTAGCGATTGCCCAAGGGGCCGCCGCCCGCCCCGCCCGCCCCGCCCGCCCCGCCCGCCACGCCGGCGTCCAGCCACTGCTCCAGCGCGCGGCTGACCCGGCTGCAGTCCTCGACCGTGACCTGCCGTGGCGGACAGTCGATTCTGACTTGGACGAGCGGCCGGTTCGGCGTACCGCCGATGCGAAGATCGGCCAGATCGAAGCCCATCGCCTCGAGCCGGGTGCGGAAGGCCTCGACGAGACTCTCAGTGAGCATGGAAAAAAAAGCGCGGGCCGAACTTCGCCCGCATCACGGTTGGGAATGTAGCCGGGGTCGAAACAGTGTCAACCTGTAGGGCGCCCCAGGTAGGCCACCATACGTCCATCCCGCCCCCCCGATGCCCGGTGCGAGTAAAACCGCTCCCTGCCTTCCGCACTGCACCAGGGAGAGATCGACACCTCCTCGATTCCCAAGTCATGCGCCTGCTGCGCCAGCGCGGCCCGGAGATCGAGTTGCACCGGCCCGTTGCTCGACATCCCAAACCGGACCGCGACCTCGGGCCCTACCTCATAACACTCACCACAAATCCCCACACCACAATGCATTACGATGTCGGTCGTCTTCGCGAAGCCGCGCCACTTGAGTAACTCAACGCAACGAGCCAGCACGCCGCCCGCGGCGCCGCGCCAGCCGGCGTGAATGAGCGCGATCGCGCTTTTGTGGGGAACCGCGAGATAAACGGGGATGCAGTCGGCGACGGTAACCGTCAGGAGCACGCCCCGTTCGCTTGTCGCATGGCCGTCCATCCCGTCCAGGACCAACCATCCCTCAGGGAGCGCTTCGTGCCAGCGCACCTCGGTTCCGTGAACCTGATGGCTCAGGACGATCGTCGGGAAGCGGCTCGCGAACGTCGATCGGAACGCGCGCCAGCGGCCCATCACCTGCCCCACCGGTTCTTCGCTCCAGAGGCCGAGACTCAACGGCCGGAGCGTGATCCCCGCCACCAGCCCGTACCGCTCGGCCCACTCGGTGAGCTCGAGACGTGGGACGGCTGCGTCGCCTACCGGAACTTCGGAGACTTCAATTTCCGCGTCTTTCAATTTGAGCTCCGAGCGCCGTCAGCCGCGTATCGATGCGCTCGTAGCCGCGCTCGATCTGGCCGATGTTCTGAATGACCGAGTCTCCCTGAGCCGCGAGCGCCGCGAGCAGCATCGCCATGCCCGCGCGAATATCGGGACTCTCCACCACCTGACCCCGCAGTGGCGATGGTCCCGCGATCACCGCGCGATGGGGATCGCACAACACGATGCGCGCGCCCATGCCGATCAGCTTGTCGACGAAAAATAGCCGCGACTCGAACAACTTTTCGAAAATGAGCAGCAAGCCCTCGCACTGCGTCGCTACGACGATCGCGATCGACATGAGATCGGCCGGAAAGGCAGGCCACGGACCATCCTCGAGCTTCGGCACGTGCCCGCCGAGGTCCGGGCGGATACGGCGCTCCTGATCGGCGTCGACGATCAGCTTCGTGCCGTCCAGCCGCGGCCGCACACCCAGCCGCTCGAATGCGAGCAGCGTCGAGCGGAGATCCTCGGCGCGCACGCCGTCGATCGTGATCGCACCTCCGGTCACCGCGGCAAGACCGATGAACGATCCGATCTCGATGTGATCGGGTCCGATCGCGTGCGCCGCCGCTCGGAGCGGTTCCCCCCCGCCGTCGATCGTCATGGTATTGGTGCCGATGCCCTCGATGGACGCGCCCATCGCGACGAGAAAGCGGGCGAGATCCTGTACGTGCGGTTCCGAGGCGACGTTGCGAAGCACGGTGGTGCCCTGCGCGCGCACCGCCGCCATCAGGGCGTTTTCGGTGCCCGTGACACTGGGCTCATCGAGGAAGATGTCCGTGCCGCGCAGCTTGCCCTCGAGCTTGTACGCATCGCCGACCGTAACGCTGGCGCCGAGCCGCTCGAGCGCGAGAAAATGCGTATCGACCCGCCGCCGTCCGATGACGTCGCCGCCCGGCGGCGGCAGCGTCACGCGCCCGAACCGCGCCAACATCGGCCCGGCGAGCAGAATCGATGCGCGAATCTCCTTGCACAGCGCCGGATCGAGCGGCCGCGGTTCGGTTGCGCGTGTGTCCACCTCGACGGTGTTCGGACCCTGCCACTCAACCGTCGCGCCCACGTGCTGCAGGAGTTGGAGCAGCGTCTCGACGTCGCGAATGCGGGGAACGTTGTCGATGCGACAGGGACCGTCGGCGAGCAGGGTCGCCGCGAGAATCGGAAGGGCCGCGTTCTTGTTGCCGGCGGGGCGGATCGTCCCCATCAGCGGACGTCCTCCCGTGACACGGAACGACGGTGGCATAGGTCCGCCCAAGCTACGAGACCGCTTGCGCCTGCGTCAAGCGTTCGCGAACGTTGCCCCTCGTGCATCCTCTGCTCGCGCTGGCGCTGGTCTTGATCGCCGGAATCGGCGTGACGCGGCTGACACTTCCCGCAGTGCACAATCCGCTGCTCGATGGCATCATCGCAACCGGTGTACCGTTCGTCGTTATCGGTGCGCTGCTCGGCCCAGGACTCGGCATCCTCGACAGTCGGACGTTGCGCGTCCTGGACCCAGTCACGGCTCTCGGCATCGGCTGGGTTGGGGCATCGTTCGGTGCGCGATTGGAATGGCGCATGCTGCGCCGCGTGTCAGGGCGGACCTGGCTCGTCGGTGCCGCGTTGGCCGTCCCCGTCCTGCTGACCACCGCTGCGACCGCGTGGGCGCTGGCTCGTTCCGTCCAGCCGCTCGGCGAGGCCTGGGGCCGGCCCTTCCCCGCGGTCGCACTCATCCTGGCAGGCGCGGCGACCACCGCGGCGAGCTGGCGTGGTCCGAAGCTCGGTCGCCGGAACGCGCTACTCGATACCGCGTTCGGTACGGCCGCCGCGGCCGTGGGAGTCGCCTGGTACCACCCGCATCTCGCGCTTCGAAACATCGCGCTCACGTTGCTTGCCGCGGCCGCACTCGGAGGACTGTTCGCCGCTTTCGTGCGCTGGCAGGATGACCGCACCGATGTCGGCGTCGGAGTGGTCCTGACGGGCCTGCTTGTTGCGGGCGCGGGGTTCACGTATGCGACGCAACTGTCTCCGTTTGTCGTCTGCGCACTGATCGCGGCGTTTGGTGTGAGTTTCTCACCGGCCGCTGTTCGGGTATCCGTGCAAAGGGCACTGCGACGTTGGGAAGTGCCGTTGTACGCGGCTTTCCTTATTATCGGCGGGGCGCTGTTACAACGTTTCACGCCCTGGCTGCTGCCCGCGGCGATGCTCCTGGCGGTTATCCGTGCCGCGGTGCGCTGGGTGACGGTACGGTTTGGGCTCGACCAGATGGACCCTATCTGGAGGTCGCTGCCTTTTCCCCCCCCACGTGAGTTCGCTTTCCCCGTCATGCGGCAAGGCGCGGCGGCCGTGGCGCTCGCCGCCGGCTTTGACTTCGTGCGCAGCGGCTCCGGGGGAGCCGTGGGGAGCGTGGGGGGCGTGGGGGGCGTGGGGGGCGTGGGCGCGGCGATCGCGTCCCACGCCGCGTCAAGCG
>DATGVZ010000070.1:0-3659 GCA_035299765.1 Gemmatimonadales bacterium | reverse complement strand
CTGATTCATATCGGACGGCAGTGGTACTTCTACTGGCTGATTCCGTACCCCAACGAGCGCGGCCTGTGGCCGAACTTCAAATCGCCGCTCATCTGGGACGAGTTCGCGATCGGCACGTACTTCACGGTGTCGACCGTGTTCTTGATCATGGGCCTGATCCCGGACATCGCGGCGGTGCGCGATCTCGCGACGGGCTGGCGCAAGAAGCTCTATGGGATCACGGCGCTCGGCTGGACGGGCGCGAACGAGCAATGGCGCCACTACACGCGCGGCTATCTCTACCTCGCCGCGCTCGCGACGCCGCTGGTGCTGTCCGTGCACAGCGTCGTGTCGTGGGACTTCGCGATGGCCATCGTGCCCGGCTGGCACGCCACGCTGTTCGCGCCGTACTTCGTTGCCGGCGCCATCTATTCCGGCGTCGGGATGGTGATCACGCTGCTGGTGCCGATCCGCCGGCTGTTCCATCTGGAAGAAATCATCACCGTCGATCACTTCGAAAACCTCGCCAAGCTGTGCCTGCTCACGGGCTCGATCGTGAGCTTCTCGTACGTGACCGAAAACTTCGTCGCCTGGTTCAGCGGCAATGCCGCCGAGCGGGCGGCGTTCTGGTATCGGGCGTTTGGGCCGTACTGGTGGGCGAGCTGGACCATGAACATCTGCAACGGCCTGCTGCCGTGGCTGCTGTGGTCCAAGAAAGTTCGCACCAACATCACAGCGTTGTTCGTGATTTCGATCTTCGTGAACATCGGCATGTGGTTCGAGCGCTACGTCATTATCGTCGTGTCGTTGGCGGGCGAGCCGTTTGAGCCGTGGGCAAATGCCGTCTACAACCCCACGTGGGCCGATTGGGGCATCATGGCCGGCAGCTTTGGGTGGTTCTTCATGTGGTTTCTGCTGTTCGTGAAGAATTTCCCGGCGGTCTCGATCAGCGAGGTAAAAGAAGTGCTCGCGCCGCCGCGGCGGCAGAAGGCGCGCGCAGGAGCGCAACACACGTGACGACGCATCTGCGCCTGCCGCTCCCCAAGCCGCTCCAGGAGATCTTCCATCCGCCCCCCACGCCCGGCGTCCTCGGCATTTTCCAGTATCTCGACGCGACGCTCGATGCCATCAAGAAGCTGCGCGCGGCAGGGCACACGGACTTCACCGTCTATTCACCGATTCCGCGCCACGAGATCGAAGACGTGCTCGATCAGCCTGTGAGTCCCGTCCGCATGTTCACGCTGGTCGGGGGCATCGCGGGCTGCGCCATCGGCGCATGGCTCACGCTGTGGATGTCGTACGACTGGCCCATTCAGGTGGGTGGCAAGCCGATCGGATCGGTTCCTCCCTACGTCGTCATCATGTTCGAGATGACCGTGCTGTTCGGCGCACTGTCGACGATTCTCGGGATTCTCTTCAACGCCGCGTTCGCCGCGCGGCGCGGCGGGACGATTCAATACGATCCGCGCTTCACGAACGACCGCTTCGGTGTGTTCGTACCGGCCGGTTCGGACAAGGCGGCGCGGCTGGAAGCGCTGCTGCGCGAAGCAGGGGCGGAAGAGGTGCATCGTGGGTAAGGGCGCGCTGCTTGTCGGCGCGCTCGTACTGCTTGGCGCCTGCAATCCCGACACCGTGGTCCACAAGGTCGGCTGGTTCGCGACGATGCGACACCAGCGCAACATCAAGCCGTACGCCCGCCCGATCCCGCCCGTCGCGGGCGCGGTACCCACGGCCGGCGGCGAACTGCCCGTAACGCGTGAGACCGCGGATCATCTTGTGAACCCGCGCACTCGCACCGCCGAGTCGTTGAACCGCGGACAGGCGGTCTATGGGACGTTCTGTCTCGTCTGTCATGGCGAGCGCGGGCAGGGCAACGGACCCGTATCGATGGCCGGCGGCGGTCCGTTCCCAGGTGTACCATCGCTCGTCGATCCCACCCGGCCGCACATGAGCGACGGCGCCATCTACGGAATGATCGTGGAGGCGCAAGGTATGGGCCGCGGCATCATGCCCCGGTATGGCGACAAGATCCACGGTGCGGATCGCTGGGACGTCGTGAACTACGTGCGCAGTCTGCAGCTGCTGGCGCGCGCCGGAGCCGGTCAGTGAGCGTTGCGACGATCAGCCGGTCAACGCTCGTCGAGAAGGCCCGCGCGGCTCCCGTCGCCCGCGTCACGCTCCTCGGCGCGACTGCCGCGATCGTCGGCGGCGTCATTCTGGTGTCGGGACTGATGAGTCGCAGTCCCGAGCGAACCTGGTGGGCGTATCACGCCAACTTCATGTTCTGGTCCGGAATGGCACAGGGCATGGTGGTGTTCGCCGCCATCCTGAAATTGGCAAAGGGTCACTGGGGCGGTGTGCTCATCCGCTTCGCGGAAGCGGCCGTCGCCTTCACCACGGCATCGGTAGCGCTCTTCATCGGTCTCATAATCGGCCGGATATACATCTTCACCTGGATTCATGAGCCGCGGCCCGACGTCGGGTGGTGGCTCGTCAGCAAGTGGTTCTTCCTGCGCAACGGGGTTGTTCTCGCGCTATTGTCCTGGCTCTCCTGGCGGTTTGTGCGCCGCGACGTCGCGCCCGACGTCCGCGAGCTGGCGACCAACGAAGTCGTCGACCGCAAGGAAGACGCTCCCGCAATCTCCCGCGACGCCGCGATCCTCGTGCTCGCGTACGCATTCGGGTACAGCCTGCTCGCTTTTGATCTGATGATGTCGCTGGCCCAGAAATGGGTGAGCAGTCTGTTCGGGGCGTTCTACTTCATGGGAAGCTTCCTCGCGGCGCTGATGATGCTCGCGGTTCTCGGGATCTCGCTGCGGCGCGCCATGGGGCTCGACGACATCTACACATCGCGGCAACAGCACGATCTCGGCAAACTCTGCTTCGGGTTCACGGTGTTTTGGGCCTACCTGATGTGGTCGCAATTCCTCGTCATCTGGTACGGCAACCTGCCGGAAGAGACGTATTTCATCTTTTACCGCTTGTACGGTGCGTGGCGTCCCGTCGGCACCGCGGTCTTTCTGCTCGTGTTCCTGGTTCCTTTCATAGGATTGCTGGGTGTGAAGCCGAAAAAGTTCGCGCCCACGATGATCGGGTTCGCGCTCGCGAGCCTGGTTGGGATCTGGCTCGAGCGCTACCTCGAGGTTGTTCCCTCGATCAATCATGGCGCTGGCCCCGCTATCGGCCTTCCCGAAGTCGGAGTGGCCCTCTTCTTTGGCGGCTTGTTCTTCCTCGCGTGGGCCTGGTTCGCGGGCCGCTATCCCATCATCTCCCCTCGTCTCGCCGCGAACGCATTGGAGCGGGAACACCACTAAGTCCGTTCCGCTTTACAACGCATCCGACCTGTTTCACCTACGCGGTGTACGAGTAGCACGCTTACAGCGTCCTCACTGGAGGCATTATGCCGATGGTTCGTGTGCTGACGATCGCGGCGATTGCGGCGTTAGCGGTAACAGCAGCGTGCGGCAACAGCACCGGGTATGGCGGCAGTCCGCCCCCTCCGCCGCCGCCGCCGCCCCCAGGCGGTCACTCGACGACTATCACAGTCGCCAATTATTCCTTCTCGCCGACGCCCGATACCATACCGGCGGGGACGGTGACGTTCTCATGGGCTTCGGGCACTCACAATGTGGCCTGGCTGACCGCGCCGGGGACGATGCCTGCCAACTCGGGGGACAAGT
>DATGVZ010000069.1:0-99893 GCA_035299765.1 Gemmatimonadales bacterium | reverse complement strand
TGCATCTGCCGCTGCCGCGGCTCTGGGAAATGAAGACGGGCGGCATCCTCTCGCGCCTCACGGGCGACGTCGAGACCACGACCGGCCTCTTGCAGATGGCGATCGTCTCGCCGGCGATTTCCGTGATCCGGCTCGTCATCGCCATCGTCATCCTCGTCATTCTGAATTGGCAGCTGGCGCTCACCGCGCTCGCCATCATTCCTGGCGTGATGGTGCTGAGTCTGATCTTCGCACGACGCATCCGGCCGATCTATCGCTCGGTGCGCAAAGACGTGGAGATCGTGGACGGTCGAGTTGGGGAGACGTTCTCCGGCATCCGGGTGGTGCGAGCATTCCGGCAGGAGATCCAGGAGCTGCTCAGCTACATGCTCGGCAGACACACGGTGCTGCGCAAGGAACTGTTCGCGCATCGCCGCGAGCTGCTGCTCTGGACGTCCTGGGGCCTGCTCGAAGCCGGCATCAGCGTCGTGATCGTCTGGTTCGGTGGCTATCTGAGCATCGTCGGTCGCGCGTCGGTCGGCGACATCATGGCGTTTCAGTGGTACATGTTCCTGCTGCTCAACCCGGTCTGGAACATTGTGAATTCGTTCTCCGAGCTGCAGCGCTCACTCGCCGCGATGGAACGGGTCTTCGAAGTGCTGGCGATGGAGCACGACAAACCCGATCGCCCCGGTGCCCGCGAGGCGCCGCACGTGGTTCGCGAAATCAGCTTCGAGAACGTGTCGTTCGAGTACCGCGAAGGCCAACCGGTCGTTAAAGACTTCAACGTCGCCGTACCAGGAGGATCGGTGGTCGCTCTCGTGGGACGGAGCGGAGCGGGGAAGACCACCGTGACCGACCTTGTCGCCCGGTTTCACGATCCGACGCGCGGCCGCCTGTTGCTCAACGGGACGGACATTCGGGACCTGCAGCTGCGCAGCTATCGCGACCTGCTGGCGATCGTGCAACAGGACGTGTTCCTGTTCGACGGCTCCGTGCGCGACAACATCGCCTACGGGCGGCACGACGCGAATGACGCCGAGATCGAGGACGCGGCGAAGCGGGCGAATGCGCATGAGTTCATCGTGCGATTGCCGCAAGGATACGAGACGTTCATCGGGGAACGCGGGGTGAAGCTCTCGGGCGGCCAACAGCAGCGGCTCGCGATCGCGCGCGCGATCCTCGCGTCTCCGCAGATCCTCATTCTCGATGAGGCGACCAGTAATCTCGACACCGAGAGCGAGCAGCTGATTCAGGCGTCGATGGCGGATTTGCTGGCCGATCGCACCACATTTGTGATAGCACACCGGCTTTCCACGATCCACCGGGCCGATCTCATCCTGCTCATGGAAAGCGGTGCGGTGATCGAACGCGGCACGCATGATGAGCTCATGCAGGCGCGCGGTGTCTACTATGAGATGGTGCGGCGTCAGATGAAAGCAAACGCGCGTGAAAGCGATGAGGTTCTACGTTGACAAGCAAGGAGGCCTCCATGGTCTTGTCCCCCGGCACCAAAGCGCCCGATTTCACCCTCGACAAGGCGCCTGACGCAAAACTCAGCCTGTCCGACCTGCGTGGCCGGCCGGTAATTCTGGTGTTCTATCCCGCGGACTGGAGTCCCGTGTGCGGCGACGAGCTCGCGCTCTTCAACGAGGTGCTCCCTGAATTCCAACGCTACGACGCGCAGCTCGTTGGCATATCGGTCGATGGCGTCTGGTGTCACAAGGCGTACGCCAACTCCCGCAACCTGGACTTCCCGTTGCTCGCCGATTTTGAACCGAAGGGGGAGGTCAGCCGGCAATACGACTCGTATCGAGCCAAGGACGGTTTCTCCGAGCGATCGCTGTTCGTGATCGACGCCGCCGGCGTGATTCGGTGGAGTTACTTGTCCGATGTCGCCAAGAACCCGGGCGCGGATGGCGTGCTCGCGGCGCTCGAAGAATTGTCTCAGCACGCGGGCGCCGCGCGATGAGCGGGCTCGTGCTGCCTGTCGGCCCCCGCGATCACATCCAGGGTCCGGCGACCGCGCCGGTCACGCTAGTCGAGTATGGCGATTTCGAGTGCCCCCACTGCGGCCGGGCCTACCCGATCGTGAAAGAGATCCGGCGCAGCATGGGTGAGGACCTGCGCTTTGTGTACCGCCACTTTCCGCTGACGCGCATGCACCTGCACGCGGAGCACGCCGCCGAGATGTCCGAGGCGGCGGCAGAGCGCGGCAAGTTCTGGCCGATGCACGATCTGCTGTTCGAGAACCAGGACGCGCTCGAGGATACTGACCTCGTCGGCTACGCCGAGCGCCTGGCCATCGATCCGGAGTGGGCCGCGGCGACGCTCGCGGATGGTCGGTTCGAGGCGCGCGTGAGCGAGGATGTCTCGAGCGGGGTCCGCAGCGGTGTAAACGGCACGCCCAGCTTCTTCATTAACGGTCAGCGCTACGACGGCACCTGGGACCTCTTGCTGGAAACGTTGCGGCAGGCTCTTATAAGCCCCTCCGCTCACTAATAGGAGCGTCAGATGACTGCGTTGTCCGCGCTGTGGCTGCCCATCCTGGTGTCGGCTGTCGCGGTGTTCGTCGTCAGCTCGATCATTCACATGACGCCGCTGTGGCACAAGACGGATTATCCGCGCTTCGCGAATGAAGACCGCGTGCTGGATGCCTTGCGTCCCATCGGTCTTCCACCGGGCGATTACATGATGCCGCGGCCGGCGAGCTCCGCGGAGATGCGGTCGCCCGAGTTCAAGGAAAAGATGAAGCGCGGGCCTGCCGTGATGATGACGGTGTTTCCGCCCTGGACCGGCTCCATGGCTTCGAATCTGTCCCAATGGTTCGTGTACTGTATCATCGTCAGCGTGTTTGCGGCGTACATCGCCGGCTCGGCGGTTCCGCCGGGCGCCCCGACGTTTGTTGCGATCTGCCGCTATGTGGGGGTGACGGCGTTCGCCGGCTACACGCTCGCGCTTTGGCAGATGTCCATCTGGTATCGGCGGGCGTGGAGCATGACCCTGAAGTCGACGTTCGATGGGGTGATCTACGCGCTCGTGACGTGTGCGGTGTTTACCTGGATGTGGCCGCACTGACGACGGCGCCCGTTCTCTGTTATCACCGCATCGGCGGCCCGCTCGAGCTGGGTGTGACTCGAGTGGGCCGCTCGGTTTTTGCGCGCCAGATGAAATCTTTGGCTCGTGCTGGTTGGCGGACCCTATCGCTCGCCGAATTTGCCAAGACGCGTACTTCTTACCTCTCACCTCTCACGTTCTTATTGACGTTCGACGACGGCTACGCGTCCCTCGCCGAGCACGCCTATCCCGTCCTCGCCGACCTCGGCTTCACGGCCACGACGTTCCTGATCACCGATTACGTCGGCAAGACGAACGACTGGGATGTGCGCTACACCTGGAACCGGCTCGAGCATCTGACGTGGCCGCAGATCGAGCACTGGCGATCGCGCGGCTTTCACTTCGCCTCTCACGGGGCGACACACCGCCGTCTCACGTGGCTCGCTGACCAAGATGTCGCTAGCGAACTGGCGCGCTCGCGCGAGCAGCTGGTGAAGCGTCTCGGTCCTGACGCCGGCACTGCTATCGCGTATCCATTCGGCGCCGTGGATCAACGTGTTGTGGAGTGCGCGCGCGCCGCCGGGTATGAGCTGGGATTCGCCGGCGTGAAAGGGAATGGCGACCGCCTGCATCTCGTGCGCGTCCCGGTCTATACGTGGGAGGTAGGGAACGTGCCGTTCGGCTTGCGGGAGGATGGGGTGGGAGCATTAGGACGGTTTGTCGCTCACGCCGCGAACTGCTGCGCCGTTGGTACGTCCATCATGCAACTGGCTAAACGAAGAACCGCGCCGCTACCGGAATCAATTGCGGGTGCCGTATCAACGCGTGGGTGAAAACGCGTCCGATGGTTCGCTTGTCCGGCGTAATGCGGTTCACAGTCCGCGCCAGGCTGTTGTAGAACGCGTCGTCCACGTGCTCGAGCGCCTGTTTGATGCGGTAATACTTGAGGTGGTCCTCGCCGAGTAGGTCCATCCAGGCTTTGTGATACGCTGATAGGCGCCGCTCGCTCGTGTCGCCCTCGCGAACGGCACCGGCGGCCGTGCAGCCCGCGAGCCGTCCCGCCTTCATCGCGTTGTTGATGCCGCCGCCCGACAGCGGATTGATCATGTGCGCGGCGTCGCCGGCGATCATCACGCCGTCCGTGTACGTCTTCTTGATCGTCGTGTGCACGATCACACCGCCGACCGTGTATCCGGTTCGCGCTCCATTCGGGAAGCGGCGCGCAACCCAGGCGTCGAGATACTGGCGCGCGTTCCGCCCGTCGGTCTTCAGCGCGACGAGCCCAAGACCCACGTTCGCCACGCCGACGGCTTTGGGAAAAATCCAGGCGTACCCGCCCGGTGCGATCGCGTCACTGAATTGTAAGTAGATCGCGTCCGGATCGAAGTCGATTCCCTGGAGGACATATTGGGCGCACGACTCCATGTCGCGCGAAGGCACGCGCGTATCGAGTCCGGCCCAACGGCCGACCATCGTCTCAACGCCATCGGCGCCGATGACCACGCGCGCCTGATAAACGGTCTCGTTGCCGCGTTCCATCACGCGCACGTGCCAGCGGTCGTCGCCGTTGCGCGTCATCGACGTCGCTTCGGCGCCCACCAACACCTCAACTCCCGTCGCTGCGGCTTGGGCTGCGAGATGGGCATCGAAGCGCGTGCGGTCCAGAATCCAGCCGAGACCGCAGTCGGCGAGCACGACCTCGGTGTCGTCGGGGGCCTGGAAGATGACGCTGCTGATCCGCCGGGACGTCCAGTCCGCGCCATCGGGGTTGGCGAACTCCCGTAACCCGGCGTCGCCGACGCCCTCGGCGCAGCGGACCGGCGCCCCCACCGCGCGGTCGCGTTCCAACAGGACGACGTCGAGCTCCGGCGCAGCCTGCTTCGCGTGCCACGCCGCGACCGATCCAGCCGGCCCCGCGCCGACGACGAGGACGTCGACGTCAGGCATAGGCAACCATCGAGAGCGCTCCAACGGGGCAGGGACCGACGCACTTCTCGCAGCCGGTGCACGATTCGCGATTGACGGTCAGGATGTTCGACTCGAGGTGGATCGACTCCGGTGGACACAGTGGAAGGCACAAGCCGCAACGGTCGCACACTGCGAGGTCAACCACAGCAATTGTCTCTGGCGTGACGCGACGCATGGCGGAACGGTACTGATGAGTCAGAAAGCCGTCAACCTCGAAGCGCAGGTCTTGCTTGAAGTTACGCTCTCCGATACGTTTTGCAGCCCCATGCCATCAAAGCTCGTTCTTGTTTGCCTCGCGCTCCTCGTTTGCCCTGCGATCACGCGTGCGCAAACCGGTACGCCTCCTGCAAACATCTCGCCCGACTCACTGCGCGTCGCGCTCTACGCGCTCGCCGACGATTCCATGGGCGGGCGCCAAACTGGTGAGCTGGGCGACTGGAAGGCGCAGGAGTGGATCGCGGTGCAGTTCCGTCGCTTCGGACTACAACCGGCCGGCGACAACGGGACGTTCTTCCAGGTCATCCCGTTCAAGCGCGTCTTTGTCGATACGTCGTCCCGCATAACGATCGTTCGGACGCAGACGACGTTAGCCGTGGGCCGTGACATGCTTCCGTTCGGCGGTCGCGCTGCGTGGTCGCTCGCGGGTGTGCGCCCGGTGTTTGGCGGATGGGTCGATCGGCCCGATAGCTGGCTCGACTCCACGACTGCGCGCGGGCGACTCATCGTACTGGCCGTTCCCGATTCCGCGCGCAATCTCCGGCAGATCTTCGGCGGACTGGCGCAGGTGCGGCAATCACCCGCCTACAAGGTTGCCGCGGGACTCGCCGTCGTGGCGCTCGATCGTCTGGCGCCCGATCTGGTGCCGCAATTCCTTGCCGGCCGAATCACCACCGATACGACGCCGTTACCGACGACCGGACCGGCGCCGTTACTCCTCGTCACGCCTGCAGCGGGGCGTGCGCTGCTGGGGGCTGACCCGTCGACCGCGCGTCAGGGCCAGCTCGGCGATTCCCTGAGCGGCGAGATCCGCAATCTTCGCACGCCACTCGGCTACGCATCGCGCAACGTGGTCGCGCTGCTGCCCGGACGCGATTCGCTGCTCCGCCGGGAATACGTCTCGGTCAGCGCCCATCACGATCATGTCGGATTCACCGGCCGCCCGGTCGACCACGACTCGACGTACGCGTTCAATCGCGTTCTCCGTCCCATGGGCGCCGACTCCCCGATGCGGGCGGCCACGCCGGCCGAGTCCATTCGCGTGAAGTCCATGCGTGACAGCCTGCGAGCGGCGCACCGTCCGCGGCCTGATTCCGTCTTCAACGGGGCCGACGACGATGGGTCGGGAACGGTGGCGCTGCTCGAGATCGCGCGCACGCTGTCGCGGAGTGGTGGGACCAGGCGGTCAGTGCTGTTCGTCTCGCACGCCGCTGAGGAACGCGGACTGCTCGGCTCGGCGTGGTATACGGATCATCCGACCGTCGCGCGTGACTCGATCGTCGGAGAGGTCGACATGGACATGATCGGACGCGGCGGCGCCGCCGATCTCCCGAAAGGTGGTCCCGGATACCTGGAAGTGATTGGGTCGCGGCGGCTTTCCAAGCAATACGGCGACCTGCTGGAGCAGGTAAACCAGACGCTGCCGGCGCCGTTCACCTTCAACTACGAGTTCGACGTCCCCGGACACCCGTTGCAGTACTACTGCCGCGCCGACCATTACAGCTACGCGCGCTATGGCATTCCGTCAGTCGCATTGTCCCGGGGGGAGCATGCGGATTACCACCAGGTCACCGACGAGCCGGCCTACATCGACTACTCGGCATTAGCTCGCGTCGCGACACTGGCCCGCAACTTTGTGACGGCCGTCGCAAACCGGGATCAGCGCCCGGCCCTCGACGGTCCTAAGCCCTCCGACCCTCACGCCGCGTGCCGCCAATGACGTTCCTTGCTTGAGGTTACGCATTTCATTAGCTTGAGCCGTTCTCGTTAACCCGCCGTACCCCTTTACCGACGATCACGTGCCGCCACGCTGGCTGAATTTTAAAATGGGTGCCTGGAGCCCGGCGAACGAAATCGCCGTAGATCTTGGCACCGCGAATACACTCGTCTACGTCCGCGGCGAAGGGATCGTTCTCAACGAGCCCTCCGTCGTCGCCATTGAAAAAGCCACCGGTAAAGTCAAAGGCATCGGCCTCGAGGCGAAGCGCATGCTCGGGCGCACGCCGGACGGCGTCCTCGCCGTGCGTCCGCTGAAGGACGGCGTGATCGCCGACTTCGACGTGACCGAGAAAATGCTCCGCTTCTTCCTCAAGACGATCATCGACCGCCATCTCTTCCGCGTGCGCCCGAAAGTGATCGTGTGCGTGCCTTCGGGCATCACCGAGGTGGAAAAGCGCGCCGTGCGCGATTCGGCACAGTCGGCCGGTGCGAAAGAGGTCTACATGGTCGCCGAGCCGATGGCGGCCGCGATCGGGGTCGGTTTGCCGGTTGAGACACCGACGGGGAACATGGTGATCGACATTGGCGGTGGCACGACCGAGATCGCGGTGATCGCACTGTCGGGGATCGTGTCCGACACCTCGATCCGCACCGGCGGCGATGAGCTCGATCAGGCGATCGTGCAGTTCATGCGCAAGAATTACAACCTGCTCATCGGCGAGCCGACCGCGGAACAGATCAAGATTCAGATCGGCTCCGCCGCGCCCATCGGTGAGGAGCGCGAGATGGAAGTGAAGGGACGCGATCTCGTGTCCGGCATTCCGAAGATCGTGCGCGTGCATTCGAGCGAGATCCGTGAAGCCGTGCAGGAGCCGATCCAGCAGATCGTCGACGCGGTGCGGCGCGCGCTGGAGATCACGCCGCCGGAGCTCGCCTCCGACATCGTCGACCGCGGCATCGTCATGACGGGCGGCGGCGCCCTGATTCGCGGACTCGACCTGCTGCTGCAACAGGAGACCGGCCTGCCGATTCACCTGGACGAGGACCCCATGACCTGCGTGGTCCGTGGGGCGGGGCGGATCCTCGACTCGCCCGAGAAATACCGCAACGTCCTGACGACCTAGCCGAATGGCGATCGGAACGGATCGCTACGCTTCCCGCGCCGACACGCTGCTCTTCATCGCCTGCGTGGGCCTTTCGATTGCCGCGTTGAGCCTGCCTCCCCAATGGCGCGACCCGCTTGCCCACGGATTGCGGCAGAGTGTGCTCGCGCCGTTTCTGTTTCTCCAGCGCCAGACCGAGCTCCTCGCCGCTGCGCGGTACCGCTACGATGCCGTCGTAGCGCAGCGCGATTCGGTCGCGCTCGCCGCCACATTCATGCCGGAGCTGCGCAGCGAGAACGCGCGGCTGCGCGGGTTGCTCGGCCTCAGTGCCCGGCTCGGCGGTAGCTACGTCTCGGCCGAGATTCTCCACCAGCCCGAGCCGACGAATCCGTTGAGTTTCGTCGTGTCCGCGGGGCGGCGCGAAGGCGTTCGCCCGCTCTCGGCCGTTCTGAGTCCCGAAGGATTGGTCGGAGTCGTGGCGAGCGTCGATGAACACACGAGCGTGGTGCTGAGCTGGGCGCATCCGGAGTTTCGCGCCAGCGCCATCGCAACCGACGGCAGCGTCGTCGGCATTGCGGCGCCCCATGGCGCCGACGGCCCCAGCGTCTGGCTCCTCGAGCTGCAAGGTGTGCTCTACCGCCAGCAGGTCCCCGCGGGTACGGTAATCGTGACATCCGGTCTCGGCGGCGTGTTTCCCCGCGGCATTCCCATCGGCGCGGTGATCGGACCGGCGGGTGAAGCGAAAGGGTGGGGTCGGACCTACCTGGTGCGTCCGGCTGTGCATCCCGCGGCGCTGTCCCACGTGATGATACTGACCGCGCCGCGTTCGGCCGGCACTGATCTGCGGAACGCATTTACCGCGGGGCAGGACACCGCTTCTCGGAGCGAGGCCCCACCGCAATGAGACGTACCGATCGCTATCGCTATCCGATAATCATGACGCTGCTCATTCTGCTGCAGTTCACCGTGCGCAGCCGCCTGGGCGGCGATCGCATTGCGCCGGATTTTCTGCTGCTCGCATTGCTGATCTACACGATCCGCGCGGAGCCGGGGCGCAGCGCGGCGGTCGGATTCGTTGTGGGCTTGTTACGCGATGCGCTCACGCCGGCAAGCTTCGGCGCCGGAGCGCTGGCGCACACGCTCGTGGGATTCTTCTCCTCGTGGGCGAAAGCGGTGTTCTTTGCCG
The DNA here is from genome assembly GCA_035299765.1 of Gemmatimonadales bacterium. Classification (GTDB taxonomy): domain Bacteria; phylum Gemmatimonadota; class Gemmatimonadetes; order Gemmatimonadales; family GWC2-71-9; genus 20CM-2-65-7. The sequence goes on along the minus strand of DATGVZ010000069.1, from coordinate 90,665 downwards.
AGCATGTGTTCGTGAAGGGCTGTCTGTTCTTTGCGGGCACCTGGCTCCGCAATCTCATCGTGCTCCTGGTTTCGGGCCGGTTGCAGGGCTCGCAAGTCGCGTGGGAGCTGCTGGTCTGGTCGCCCTTGCAGGGGCTGACGACGGCAATCGTGGGCGTGAGTGTCCTGTGGTTCTTCCGCGGCTGGTTGTCGCCCCGGCGGAGCGCGGCGTGAGCGCGTTTCATCCGCATCTGCTCGATCGCCGGCTGGGCCTGGCACGCGGCGTCGTTTGGTCTGTGGTCGGCATCCTCATGCTGTCGTTCTTCCGCGTCCAGATCCTCGGTCACGGCAAGTACCAATTGCAGTCGGAGACCAACCGGCTGCGCCCGATTCCGCTCCCGGCGCCCCGCGGCGTCATCTACGACCGCAACGGACGCGTGCTCGCCGAAAACGTCCCCGGCTACACGGTGTCGCTGTTGCCGGGACCCGAAGCGAACCTGCGCTCGACGCTCGCGCGCATCGCGTCGATCGCCAACATCGACAGCGCGGGCATTGAACGAGTGCTGCAGCGGGCGCGCCGGGCACCTTACCAGCCGGCGCTGGTTCTCGGTGACGCGCCGTTCACGGTGGTGTCCGCTCTGGAGGAGCGGCGTGTCGCCATTCCCGGATTGCTGATTCAGGCCGAGCCCAAGCGCTTCTACCCGGACACTGCGGTCGTCGCGCACTTGATTGGCTACGTCGGCGAGGTCACGGAGGCCGAGCGCGCATCGAGCCGGTTCGCAGCCGTGCGGCTCGGCGGGCTCGTGGGCAAATACGGCCTGGAGCTCGAGTACGACGATACGCTCCGAGGCTCCGAAGGCCTCCGCTTCGTGGAAGTCAGCGCCAAGGGACAGATGGTGCGTGACGCGGAAGCGGCCGCGAACCTGAATCCGGTGCCCGGCAAGGATCTGCACACGACGATCGATCTCGATCTGCAGCTCTTCATCTCTCGGATCTTCCCCGGTGGCCAGCGCGGAGCGGTCATCGCGCTGAATCCGAACACCGGAGAAGTCCTGGCGCTCTATAGCGCACCCGGATTCGATCCCAACGCTTTTGTGGGGGGAATCTCCGCCACTTACTGGCGCTCTCTCAACGAGAGTCCCGCGCATCCGCTGCTCGATCGTGCCATCCAGGCGCGGTATCCGCCGGGGTCCACCTGGAAGCTGGCCGTGGCGGCGATGGCGCTGAAGCGCGGCATCGTGGGATCGCGTAGCAAGATGCCGATCCCCTGCCGCGGCGGGTTGCAGTACGGGAATCGTTACTTTCGCTGCTGGAACGCGCGCGGCCACGGTGACCTGACGCTCACGGAGGCCATAGCGCAGAGCTGCGACGTCTACTTCTACCAGCTCGGTATCAAGCTCGGGGTCTCGTCGCTCCTCGAGGACGCAAATGCCTGGGGATTCCGGGGACGCACCGGGATCGATCTTCCCGGAGAGCTGCCGTCAGAGTTCCCGACGGGACCCGAGTACTACGATCGTCTTTACGGCCCCCGCCGCTGGACGTCTGCGGTCGCGCTGAACCTCGCGATCGGGCAAGGCGAGAACGCGCAGACGCTGGTGCAGATGGTGCGGCTGTACCAGCAGCTCGCGAGCGATGGCAACATGAGGACGCCTTTCGTCGTGCGGCCCGCGTCAGCCGGGGCTGCGAGTGCCGAGAACGTGTCGCTCGATCTCAGCGCGGAGCAGCTGGCGACGCTGCGGCGCGCGATGATCGCCGTGGTGGAGCAGGGCACCGCGCGCGGCTCGCGGCTCGCGAGTCTGTCGATCGCGGGAAAAACGGGTACCGCGCAGAACCCGCACGGTCCGAATCACGGATGGTTCATCGGCTTCGCGCCGCCCGAGAAGCCGGAGATCGTCGTCGGAGCGATCGTCGAGTTTGCGCGCGAAGGCCCGTACGTCGCGCCGCTCGTGTCGCGCACGATAGCGCATTATCTCGGCATCGACGATCGCAGCGCGGCCGCGATGCGCGTCGTGCTGCCCTCCGACTCCGCGCCCCAACCCTTCCAGCTCCCGGGAACGCCGCAGGATACGATGCGCGCGAATCCCGCCGACAGTGTTCTCCCGCGTCCGCCAACTCGATAAAGCGCTGGTGATTTCGGTCTCAGCGCTGTCGCTGTTCGGTCTGGCGACGCTGTACTCCGCCGGTCAGACGGACGTCCCGACATTCGTGGCGACGATCTGGCAGCGGCAAGTCACGTGGCTCGTTTTGAGCTTCCTCGTCGCCGTATTGATGTTCCGCACCTCGCCGCGGTTGCTGGAATGGGCGACGCCCTTCGCGTATGCGATCGCGTGCTTCCTGCTGCTTCTGCTGCTGTTCATCGGGACGGGAGCGGGCACGGCGGCGGGCACGAAGTCGTGGATCGCGATCGGCGGGCATCGCTTCGGTCAGCCGGTCGAGTTAGCCAAATTGGCCGTCGTGCTGATGCTCGCCCGGTGGCTCGCGGGGCTACGCGAGCCACCATCGACTCTGCGTGACCTGATCCCCCCAGCCGTGATCGCCGGCGTGCCGTGCCTCCTGGTGCTGAAGCAGCCCGATCTGGGAAGCGCCATCGTGTTCGTGGCGATCTTGTTCTGTATGCTGTTCTGGGCGGGGACCAAACCGTCCCTCCTGATCCTCGCCTCGTCACCAGTCATCGGGCTCGTGTTGGCGTTCTCCACCGTCGCGTGGGGCCTCTGGATCGCGGTGCTAACTGCTCTCCTCTTCTGGTGGCGACCCTACGTGTGGGAAGGACTCGCCATTATGGGATTGAACGTGCTGGGCGGTGTGCTGGCGCTGCCCTTCTGGAACCGGCTCGCTCCCTATCAGCAAAACCGCCTGCTGGCCTTCCTGAACCCTGACGTCGACCCGCGAGCCGCCGGGTGGCACGTGATCCAGTCCCGGGTCGCGGTCGGCTCAGGTGGCTTGCTGGGGAAGGGATTCACGGAGGGAACGCAGAAACGGCTGGCCTTTCTGCCCGCGCAGCATACTGACTTCATCTTCTCCGTGGTCGGCGAAGAACTCGGCTTCGTCGGCGTGCTCGTGGCTCTGTCGCTCTTCGCCTGGCTGCTTTTCACGCTCCTGCGTATTGCGCGGAAGGCGACGGATCCGTTCTCGAGTTTGTGCGTATTCGGCGTCGCCAGCCTGTTTTTCACGCACATCGTCGAAAATGTGGGCATGACGATCAACCTCATGCCCATCACCGGGATCCCGTTGCCGTTCTTCTCCTATGGCGGATCGTTTCTGCTGTCATGCTCGATTGGTGTGGGTATCGCACTCCGCGTGGCGTGGGAATCCCGGCAGTCGGGATATGCCGAATTGGGACAATGACTTAAGCCTTTGGGACTGGCGTCCCAAAGCGTGCCCTCACAAATTGTGCGCTTCGTCACCTTATGGCGCGAATGGCCTGGTTCAAAAAAGAACGTAAGCCGCGAACGTCCGAACGGGTCCGGCTCGAGATCCCGGCGGATGCATGGGAGAAGTGTGACCAGTGCGGCCACGTCGACATTCGCGAGCGCTTCGTTCGCGCCCTCAACGTTTGCCCCAATTGCGGCTACCATCGCCGCATCAGCGCGCAGGAATACGTCGATTTCCTGGTCGATGAAGGTTCCTGGCACGAGCTCTTCGCTTCACTGAAGTCCGCCGACCCCCTCAAATTCGAGAACTACGCTGAGCGCGTGCAGGCCGCCGTCAAGAAGGCGGGGCCGCTGGACGCGATCCGCACCGGCTATGCCCGGCTGCACGGCATGTCCGTGAGCCTTGGGGTCATGGACTTCGCGTTCATGGGCGGCTCGATGGGTTCGGTGGTGGGTGAGAAGATCGCCCGTCTGACGCGGCATGCCATCGACAAGCGCTCCCCGCTGATCCTCGTATCGGCCTCTGGTGGGGCGAGGATGCAAGAGGGAGTGCTATCGCTCATGCAGATGGCGAAGACCTCGGTCGTCATCGCCGAGCTGCATGGTGCCGGGGTGCCCTTCATTTCCGTGCTCACGAATCCGACGACCGGCGGCGTCTCCGCGTCGTACGCCATGCAAGGCGATGTCATTCTGGCGGAGCCGGGCGCAGTCATCGGCTTCGCCGGTCCCCGGGTGATCAAGCAGACGATCGGCCAGGATCTTCCCGAGGGATTCCAGACGGCAGAATTCCTGCTCGAACACGGCATGATCGACGCGGTCGTGCCCCGTGGCGAGCTGCGAGACACCGCCGCTCAGCTGTTGCGGCACATGACCGGCGCCTGGCCGGCCGAGGCCGCCGACTGATCTTCGAAGAAGCCTGCCAGTTCCTTTTCGGTAGACAAGCCGGTCGCATCAAATGGAGCCTCGGCCCCACCGAGGGATTGCTCGACGTCCTCGGCCGTCCGGAGCGGCATTTCCCGACAATCCATATCGGCGGCACGAACGGCAAGGGATCGACGTGCGCGTTCGTCGCGAATGAGCTGCAAGCGCAAGGGTGGCGCGTTGGCCTCTATACCTCGCCCCACCTGGTATCGCCCGTCGAACGCATCACGGTTGACGGCATTCCGATCAGCGAGCAGGCGTTCGCCGAGTGGACCACGCAGCTCCGGCTGCACATCGAACGGCTCGACGCCAGCTTCTTCGAGGCGACGACGGCAATCGCGTTCGCCGACCTCGCGGCGCGGGGCGTGGACATCGCCGTGATCGAGGTCGGGCTCGGCGGGCGGCTCGATGCGACCAACGTCCTCACGCCGCTCGTCTCGGCAGTCACCAAGATCGCGTTAGAACATGCCGATTATCTGGGTTCAGATCTCAAGGGAATCGCGCGCGAAAAGGCGGGAATCGCGAAGCCCAAGGTGCCGTTCGTGACCGGAGAATCGGACCACGACGTTCGCGCGGAGCTGGTGCGCGAAGCGAAACGTCGGGGTGCGGAGCCGATCATCATGGTGGACACGTCGTTGCGCGCACGACGCAGCACGAAGCTCGGACTGCGCGGCCGCCATCAGGTCGCCAATGCACTGGTCGCGCATGCGGTGCTGAACGCGCTGCCGGAACCATTTGGGCCGGTCGGCAAGAACTTCCCCGCGAGTTTTGCGAACGCCTACATCCCCGGCCGTTTCGAGGTCCGCGGCAAATGGATTTTCGACGTCGCCCACAATCCCGATGGCATGCAAGTGGTGGCCGATGGGATTCGGGACTACAAGCCGCGACCGCCCGTTCACGCCCTCGTGGGGATTCGCAACGACAAGAACTGGCGCGCGATGCTCGAGATGCTGCGGCCCGTGGTCGATCGGCTCGTGCTGACCGTGCCTCCCTCCATTCCGGTCATGCAGCGTTGGTCGATCGAGGACATGGGACCGGAGGTCTCATTCGAACCCGATTTCGAGCGAGCGCTGCACGACATCCAGGAAGGCGCGGGTACGGTGCTGGTGACCGGATCGTTTCATACCGTCGGCGACGCGCTCGCGCGGCTGCCCGGTTTTGCGCCGGTGGGATAGGCGGGCTAAATTGTTGACAATGCAAGGGAAAGCGCTCCCCGGCTTCCGCGATTTCTATCCTGAAGAGCTGACTCTCCGAAACCACATCTTCGCGACCTGGCGCAGCGTCGCCGCGCGGTACGGCTTTGAGGAGTACGACGGGCCGCCGCTCGAAGCGCTGGATCTCTACACTCAGAAAAGCGGCGACGAGATCGTGCAGCAACTGTATGCATTTCGTGACAAGGGTGATCGGGACGTAGCCTTGCGGCCCGAAATGACGCCGACGCTCGCCCGGATGGTGGCGGCGCGCGTGCAGGCGCTCAAGAAGCCGATTCGCTGGTTCTCGATTCCGCAGCTGTTTCGCTATGAGCGTCAGCAACGGGGCCGGCTCAGAGAGCACTTCCAGCTCAACATGGACATCATCGGCGAAGCCTCACCGCTCGCCGACGCCGAGCTGATGGCTGCGGCCATCGACATCATGCGCGGATTTGGCCTCTCCGCCAACGACGTACAGCTCCGAGTCTCCGATCGACGCGTGATCCGCACGCTGCTGACGGGTCGCGGGATCGAGGAAGCACAGCTCGAGACGGCGTTCGCGGTGATCGATCGCAGCGAGCGGGTGCCGAAGAATGTGCTCGAGGAAATGCTCCGGGATGCGGGATACGGGAAACGGGAAACGAGTGCCGTCTTCGACGTCGCAGCGCTAAGTGGCCAGGATGCCTTGAAGGCGGCCGGTGAGACCGGTGAATCGTTGGGCCAGGCGGTGCAAGCGCTCGAAGCGATGGGCTTGGGTGACTTCATCTCGATCGACCTGACGATAGTCCGCGGCCTCGCGTATTACACGGGCATCGTATGGGAGTTGTTCGACGCCAAGAAGTCGTTGCGCGCCATCGCGGGTGGAGGCCGCTACGACAGCCTACTCGATCTTCCCGCGCTGGGGTTTGGCATGGGCGATGTTGTACTCGGTGAGCTCCTCAAGGAGCGCGGCGCGGTGCCCAAGGCGTCGACCGAGCTCGGCGCCTTTTTGATCGCCGTCGGCGGCGACGACCTGCCGGCCATGCTGCAACTCGCTCACGCCATGCGGGAACGGGGCATCGCCGTCGAATATGGGCTGCGGCACGCCGGGGTGCGGAAGCAGCTCGAGCTGGCGTCTGCCCGCGGCGCGGCGCGCGCCGTGATCATCGGACCGGAAGAGCGGAAGGACGGACTCGCGGTCGTGCGCGACCTCAGGGCGGGCACCGAAGCCAAAGTACCGCTCGATAAGCTTCTCAACGGATATTTCGATTGATGGCTCAAGCGAAGAAAATCACGCCACGCGCCAAGGACTTCAGCGAGTGGTACACCGACGTTATCGACCATGCGCAGCTCGCCGACTATTCCCCCGTTCGCGGTGCGATGGTCATCCGGCCCAATGGCTATCGCATCTGGGAGCTGATGCAACGTGCGCTCGACGATATGCTGCGCGCCACGGGCCATCGCAACGCGTATTTCCCGCTGTTCATCCCGATGAGTTTCCTGGCGAAGGAAGCGGAGCACGTCGAGGGGTTCGCGAAGGAAGTCGCGGTGGTCACCCACACGCGCCTCAGAGCCACGGGCAAACAGGGGAAGGACGCTATCGCCGTCGACCCCACCTCGGCACTCGAGGAGCCACTGGTCGTGCGGCCCACGTCGGAAACCATCATCTACGCGATGTATGCGAAATGGATCCAAAGCTACCGCGACCTGCCGCTGCTCTTGAATCAATGGGCTAACATCGTGCGCTGGGAGTTGCGCACGCGTCCGTTCCTGCGAACGACGGAGTTCCTCTGGCAGGAAGGGCACACCGCGCACGTCGATGAAGCGGACGCGGAGCGTGAGGCGCGTCTGATCCTGGGGATTTATCGCCGCTTCAACGAAGAGTGGCTGGCCATGCCCGTCCTCACCGGCCTGAAAACGGAAAGTGAAAAGTTCGCGGGGGCGTTGCGCACGTACGCGATCGAAGCGCTGATGCAGGACAATAAGGCGATCCAGGCAGGGACATCGCACAACCTCGGCCAGAATTTCGCCAAGGCATTCAACGTGCAATATCAGACTGCGGCCGGCGGCCTCGAATACGTGTGGAGCACGTCCTGGGGTGTTTCGACCCGGCTCATCGGCGGCTTGATCATGACGCATTCGGACGACAACGGTCTCGTCGCTCCGCCGCGACTGGCGCCGGTGCAGGTCGCGATCGTGCCGATCTGGAAGACTGATGAGGAGAAGACTCAGGTATCGGGTGTCGGGTCTCGGGTGAAAACGGATCTTGAGCAGGCCGGTCTGCGTGTTGAGCTCGATCTCCGCGATACGATGAAACCGGGTGCCAAGTACTTCGAGTGGGAAGCGATGGGTGTACCTGTGCGACTGGAAATCGGGCCGCGCGACCTCGCGAGCGGGCAGGTGGTGTTGGCGCGACGCACCGGCGGGAAGGCATCCGTTCCCCTCCAGAACGTGACAAGCTCGGTGACGACCGCGCTCGACGAGATTCAAACGGCGCTCCTCGATGCCGCCCGCGAGCGCCGTGAGAAGAACTCGATTCGCGGTGCCACGAAGGCGCAGTTCATCGAGTTTATCAAGGGCCCAGGCGGGTTCGCGTACGGCGGTTTCTGCGGGAGGCCGTCGTGTGAGGCGGAGATCAAACAGCAGACGAACGCGACGATCCGCGTGTTGCCCGATCCCGAGTTTCGCAGCAAGGAGGTGCCGCGCAATTGCATGTGGTGCGGAGCGCCCAGCATCGCGGAGGCAGTCTGGGCACAGGCGTACTAGGCTTCGACCCCGGGCTGCTTCAGGCGATCGCGGATCGCGTAGGAACGCCGGCCTACGTCTACAGCACCAACTTGATTCGCGCGCAGTACCACGCGCTCGCCGATGCCCTCCACGGCATCCGGCATCGCATTTGCTACTCCGTCAAAGCCAACGGCAACCTCGGCGTGTTGCGGGTGCTGCAGCAGCTTGGTGCCGGTGCCGACATCGTGTCCGTGGGAGAGCTGCGGCGCGCGCGGGCCGCGGGCTTCGACCCGGATGGCATCGTGTTCTCGGGCGTCGGCAAGACGCACGCGGAGATCGAAGAAGCAATCCGCGCCGGCGTCGGATTCATCAATATCGAATCCACGAGCGAGCTCGACGCAGTGGTCGCAGTCGCGAACGACGTCAAGTTGACGGCGCGAGTCGGTATCCGCGCTAATCCCGATGTCGCGACGGAAACGCCGCATCCCTACACGAAGACCGGCGACAAGACCACGAAGTTCGGAGTGCCGTTCGACGAGGTCGTGAATGTGGCGGGGCGGATCGCGGCCGAGCCGCGTCTCGTGCTGCGGGGCCTGGCGATGCATATCGGCTCGCAGATCACGGATGTCGCGCCCTACCATCGCGGCACGGTCAAGTTGATCGAGCTGGTGACGGCGATTCGCGCCGCAGGAATCGGCACCCTCGAGGCGCTCGACGTGGGCGGCGGCTTGGGGGTGCGCTATCACAACGAGAAGGCGCCAAGCCCGAAAGCATTCGCCGAGGCCGTGGTGCCGTCGGTCAAGGCGGCCGGCCTCGGACTCCTGTGCGAGCCCGGACGCTACTTAGTCGCCAACGCGGGAGTGCTGTTGACGCGGGTGCTCTATCGCAAGCACGCGGGCGGCAAGGAATTCGTAATCGTCGATGCCGGCATGAACGACTTCGTGCGGCCCAGCCACTACAACGCCCACCACGACATCCTCCCGCTGCGCGACGGCAAGCGCGAGCAGGAAACGGTCAGTGTCGTGGGGCCGATCTGCGAGTCGGGTGATTTCCTCGCGCTCGACCGCAAGTTGCCGAGCGTCGCGCCTGGTGAGGTCCTGGCGGTGCTCGGCACCGGCGCGTACGGATTCGTCATGAGCTCGACCTACAATCAGCGGCCGCGTGCGCCGGAGGTCGTGGTGGACGGTGACCGCTACTACGTCGCGCGACAACGGGAGACGCTCGACGACCTGGTTCGCGGCGAGACCGCCGAGCCGACGACATGGTACAGAGCGTGAAGAATCAAATTCTGATTCTCGACTGCGGGTCGCAGTTTACCCAGCTGATCGCTCGGCGCATTCGCGAAGCGAGCGTCTACTGCGAGATCCATCCCGCCGCGAAGGGCTTCGATCTCGACTTCATCCGGGCGTTCGCGCCGAGGGGCATCATCCTTTCGGGCGGTCCCAATTCGGTGTTCGATCCCGGCGCGCCGACCGTGGACCCGACGATCCTGGATCTGGGCGCGCCCGTCCTTGGCATCTGTTACGGCATGCAGCTCATCGCGCAGCTCTCGGGCGGCAAGGTGGTTCCGTCCAACGAGCGCGAATACGGCCGGGCCGAGATCGCGGTGCGGGAAAACAAGGGCCTGTTTGCCGGATTCGAGCCTAAAGCGACCACGATCGTCTGGGCGAGCCACGGCGACCGCGTGGATGAGGCGCCGCCGCACTTTCGCGTAACGGCGACGAGCGGCAACGCGCCGGTCGCCGGAATGCAGCACGACACGAAGCCGATCTACGGCCTGCTGTTTCATCCCGAAGTGGCGCACACCCCGCGCGGCGGGGAGATCATCCACAACTTCCTGTTCGGGATCTGCGGTTGCACGCCGGATTGGACGCCCGGACACTTCATCGATCAGGAAGTCGCCCGCATTCGCGAGCTGGTGGGTCCCACAGGCCGCGCGATCTGCGGCCTCTCCGGAGGCGTGGATTCCGCGGTTGCCGCGGCGTTGGTGCATCGGGCCATCGGCGATCGGCTGACCTGCGTCTTCGTGGATCATGGTCTCTTGCGCCGCGGCGAGCGCGAGCAGGTCGAGCAGACGTTCCGCGCGCACCTCGGCATGGACCTCCGGGTCGTCGATGCGACGCATCGGTTCCTCCGGGAGCTGAAGGACGTCGAAGATCCTGAGGAAAAGCGACGCCGGATCGGCCATACGTTCATCGACGTGTTCGAAGACGCCGCCCGGCACGTCGCAGGGCAGGTGGGATTCCTGGTGCAGGGAACGCTGTACCCCGACGTCATCGAGTCGTCGTCGCCCAAGGGCGGCCCATCCGCCACGATCAAGACGCATCACAACGTCGGGGGGCTGCGGCCCAATCTTCCCTGGAAGCTGATCGAGCCGCTGCGTGAGCTGTTCAAGGATGAGGTCCGTCAGGTGGGCAGAGAGCTCGGTCTGCCCGAGGAGATCGTGGGCCGCCATCCGTTCCCCGGTCCGGGCCTGGCGATCCGGGTGCTCGGGCCCGTGAGTGAAGAGCGGCTGGACCTCTTGCGGAAGGTCGATGCGATCTATCTCGACGAGATCCGCGCGGCCGGTCTGTACGATCAGATCTGGCAGGCGTTCGCCGTCCTGCTGCCCATCAAGTCGGTGGGCGTCATGGGAGACGGGCGCACCTACGATCACGTGGTCGCGCTGCGCGCCGTGACGAGTCGCGACGGCATGACGGCCGATTGGTTCCAGTTTCCGCATGACGTGCTGGGCAGGATCTCGAATCGGATCATCAACGAGATTCGCGGCGTGAACCGCGTCACATACGACGTGAGCTCAAAGCCGCCGGCGACGATCGAGTGGGAGTAGGCCATCCGGCCTGTGAGATGGCTCACACGCGCAATCCGTTCCTTTTTCGCTCAATGTGGTCGTGATCATCGGAATACTCGCGTCGATCGCGATCCCGAAGTTCGCCAACACGAAAGAAAAAGCCTACCTCACGTCAATGAAGTCGGACCTGCGAAACCTCGTGACGGCTGAGGAGGCGTACTTCAAGGAAGGCGAGGTGCGGTGTAGCTAGATGTTCTTTTCTTCTAGCAGGGAAAGGAATTCGGCGGGTGTCTTGAGCTGCGACAGGCGCGCGGTGACATCCGGTTCTTTCGCAAACTGGGCGATTTTTCCCAGCACCGGCAAGTACTGATTCGAGACTTCGAGCGGCGGAGCGACGATCAGGAAGAAATAGAGGACCGCTTTGTCGTCGATCGCCTTGAAGTCGATTCCCTTCATACTTCGTCCAAACGCACAGCGCAGGCGAGTGACCACCAGCGAGCGGCAGTGGGGGATGGCAATTTGCTGGCCGATGCCCGTCGAGCCCAGCGTCTCGCGTCGCTTCAGCATCTTGAACAACATCCCCTGAGCCTTCTCATCGAGCTTGAGGAGCGAGACGAGCTCCTTGAGCACTCCGTCTTTCGACGTGCTCTCGAGCTCAAGCTGGATGGCGTCTTCGGAGAAGAACTCGCGCAGGCGCATTGGCGCGCGAAAGGTAAATGTTGGTTGCTCGCCGCGCAACGCGCTATTACGTTCCACCGCATGCACTTCCCGTACTCCGTCGCGCACGACGTGCCGCTCTTTCTCGCCCCCATGGCGGGGGTGTCGGAATCTCCATTCCGGCAGATTTGCCGCCGCTTTGGCGCGGACGTCGTCGTGTCGGAATTCATCTCATCTGTAGGGATTTCACTCGGCATCGAGCGGGTGCTGGCGGAGATGCGGTTCGAGCCCGTCGAGCGTCCGATCGGGATTCAGATCTATGGCGCCGATGCCGGCGTGATGGCGAAGGCCGCCGGCATGGTCACGGAGCTGTTCGAGCCCGACTTCGTCGACATCAACTTCGGCTGCCCGGTCAAGAAGGTCGTCAAGAACAACGGGGGCTCCGGCTGCCTCAAGGACATGACGCTGGTGCGGGATATCATCCGCGCCGTACAGTCGGCCACGGGTCTGCCCGTGACCGTGAAAATCCGGAGCGGCTGGGATGAAACCCAGCGCGACCCGGTGACGATTGCGTTGCGCTGCCAGGACGCGGGCGCGCGATCGCTCACGTTGCATCCGCGAACACGGACGCAGATGTATCAAGGCGCCGCGGATTGGGACGAGATCGCGCACGTCGCGCAGGCCTTGGAAATCCCGGTGATCGGGAATGGCGACATCCGCGCTCCCGAGGGTGTGCTGGCCATGCGCAACCATACGCGCTGCGCCGGAGTCATGATCGCGCGCGGCTCGTTTGGGAATCCTTGGCTCTTTGCGCAGGCGCGGGACTTGTTGGCTGGTCGCTCCAAGCGACCCGACCCGACGCCCGCCGAGCGCTTCGGCGTTGCGCTCGAGCACGCGCGGTTGGCGCTGCGTCTGCAGGGCGACACCCGCAAAACGGCCCTCGAATTCCGCAAGCACCTCGGCTGGTACACCAAGGGATTGCCGGGCGCGTCCGAGCTGCGACAGCGGCTCTTCGCCATCGAGTCGATGGCGGAAGCAGAAACGATCTTTGCGGACTACCTCGCGGAGTCCGTCGAGATGATGGCCGCGTGAGCTTCGAGCGGTTACCGTTCGCGACCATCGATCACCTCCGGCCCATCACTCAGGGGCATCAGGAGGTGATTTTTTGTCCGGGCAAAACGATCGGGCAGGTCGTCGCGATCGCGGAACGCCTTGAGACAGCCAGCGGCAGCTTCCTCGCGACCCGTGCTGACGACGGGCAATCGAAGGCATTGGCCGAGCGGTTTCCTCGTGCCGAGGTCAACACACTCGGCCGGACGGTCTTTCTCCCGCCCGATCCGGAGCCGGCGCCCACCGGCAGAGGCACCGTGCTGATCTGCACCGCCGGCACCAGCGACCTGCCGGTTGCCGAAGAGGCCGCGGTGAGCGCCCGAGCACTCAAGAACCGAGTCGAGCGGCTGACGGACGTCGGCGTGGCCGGGATCCATCGTCTCCTCACGCAGACCGATGTGCTGCGGTCCGCCGGGGTGATCATCGTCGTGGCAGGGATGGAAGGTGCATTGCCGAGCGTTGTCGGCGGACTCGTAAAGGTCCCGGTCATCGCCGTGCCGACGAGCGTCGGCTACGGGGCCTCATTCGGCGGACTCGCCGCGCTTCTCGCCATGCTGAATTCCTGCGCTTCCGGCGTCACCGTGGTCAACATCGACAACGGTTTCGGCGCGGCGGCCGCGGCCAGCCGCATCAATCATTCGTAAGCGCAGGCTGGCGCGACGTTGGGTCGCGCTCGCGCTGCAATTGCTGGGACTCAGCGCCGTCGCCATCGGCGCGTGGCGGGGGTCGGTCTGGGGTCTGGTCGCCGCGGCTGGCGGCGTTGCACTCTCGCTCGGCTGGACGATTCGCTGGCGGCCAGGCCGGCTGCGACGGCGCGGGCCGCCACCCTTAGGCCTCCCTGAAGTGCTCGATCTGCTGCGGCAGGCCTATAGCGCTACCGCCGCATGGGGAGTGGGCGGCACCGAGGGTGCGTTTGAGATCCGCGCCACTCCCGATATCGGGGAGGAGGAACGTCGCCGCGGTGCAGCGTTGGTGCAGCTCGCATCAGTCGACGGTCGCCTGCACGTCATTCGTGACCGCGATGCCACGTTCATTGCCGTCGGCGATTTCCCGTATGGCGCCGGATTGGCGCTCACGGGCGGGGATCATGCCGAGACGATCACCGATGGCGTCGCCCGGGCGCTGCGTCGCTACGTCGGTGGGATGCGGCTCGCTGAGGAACAGAGTTCCGTGCCTCGCGCTCGCTTGATTGCGGGGCGAGTATCGCGTCTCGTCGCGGGAGCCCAAACGTTGGACGGCATGGCGCGCGCCGCAGTGGAGCTTGGCGAGCAGATCACGCATCGCGGTGTCGCGCTCGTCATCGCCGGGGCGGACGGGGCCCACGTGGTCGCGGTGTCCGGCGCGGCGGATCGACGCCTTGCTGGCGTGCTGCTCTCTCAAGAGTCGCCAGTCGCACGAGCCGTCGGTATGGGCGTTCCTGTCGCGACGCGGGGGAACGAGGATGTGTTTGGGCCGGGAGTCCCGGAGCGGCGGCGCAGCGAGCGCGCGGGGACGGCATATCCGTTGACGGACGGATCGGTCGTCGTGGGCGCATTGGTTCTCCTCGGCTCGCCGCTCGACCCGGATGCGCCGCTCCTCGACGATCTCGGTCCGCTGCTTACGGATCTCGGCCCGCGGCTTGCGGCGGCGCGCGCCCTGCATGACGCCGAGCGGCGGGCCGTCGTGGATCCACTGACGGGCCTGCGCAATCGACGCGAGCTTGAGCGGGCACTGACCGCCTATGGGCCGAGATCCCCCGATCCCGCCACACTCATCTACATCGATCTCGATCACTTCAAGCGGCTCAATGACACACTCGGCCACCCAGCGGGGGACGCGGCATTGGCGCATGTCGCGCGCCTGCTGGAGACAGCGGTCCGTGATGGCGATGTCGTGGCGCGGATCGGTGGTGAGGAATTCGCGGTCTGGCTGCCGCGCACCCCATTGCGAGAAGGGCTCGAGGTGGCTGAGCGGATTCGGCGCTCCATTGCGGAAAAGCCGCTCACCTGGAGCGGTTCGGCCTGTCCGCTGACGGCATCGTGCGGCATCGCGTCTTATCCGGAGCCGATCGGTGATCTTCTGAATCTGACCGCAGCGGCAGACGCGGCGCTCTATCGTGCCAAGCAGGCAGGGCGTAATCGGGTTGAAAAGGCCATGGGAGGTCACTAGCTTCCTCGCGCGGGGGCGACAGGCTTCGACGGGTTTGGCGAGGGTACTGTTGCGTGCCCAGGTTCTCAGTCACCTGGTAAATCAACTGGGACTATACACAAGCCAATTCTGAACTGGCTCTGGCTGCGTAAGCTTCGGCTTCACGCACCTGCGTGAGTGGCAGCCCGCCTGAGGCGGCGCTCACGTATCGCAAAGTCGGGCTGGCGTGACCTGGGGCCTCAACGAGTCACGCAAGAGTTTTTGAGAGGCTTGTTGCGACCAGGGCTGACAAGGCGCCGCGGTCGTGAGACACTCAAAGCCTAGTCTACGCACGTAGTAGCGGTATCGGAGTCATGCTCGGACCGGGGTTCAATTCCCCGCGCCTCCATGAACATCACGGGAAACGGGAAACGAGACACGTGTCCCGTTTCCCGTTTCTCGTTTCCCGCCGTTACCAGCTCTGCCTGCAGCCGACAAGCGACTTCTGATGAGTCCTCGATGATTGTCGGCTGACGGCGCACTGAGCGGTCTTTCTTAACCTCCCCTTTTCGAGTTTGAGCTACCTACAC
The DNA here is from genome assembly GCA_035299765.1 of Gemmatimonadales bacterium. Classification (GTDB taxonomy): domain Bacteria; phylum Gemmatimonadota; class Gemmatimonadetes; order Gemmatimonadales; family GWC2-71-9; genus 20CM-2-65-7. The sequence continues at coordinate 75,245 of DATGVZ010000069.1, read as the reverse complement.
CCAAAGGGAGGTTCTATGCGTCGCTTTCCGCTCCACGCGCTTCGCGCCTGCACATGCGCCGTGCTACTGGTCGGCTGCCAGTCCGCGGTCGCACCCACTCCGCCACCGCCACCGCCGGCGCCCTGGCTGCCGTCTCTCTCGGTTGAGGTGAGCGGTCCATCCCGGATCGATGCCACCGGCTCCTTCACTTGGGAGGTGTTCGCCTTCGGCGGAGACGGTGAATACCACTACCGTTGGGAAGTAACGCGCGAAGCGGGTCAGCAGTCCGCCCCAACTGCACAGCAGTCCACCCCAACAAGTATTGAGCGAACGTTGTCGCTCCTCGTCACAGACGCCGACGGAGACCTGTTGTTGAAGTTGACAGTGACGTCCGGCAGGGAGACACACGTTGAGAGCCGGGTGGTAAGGAATTGCGTTGCTGGGTGTGCCGCAGCTCAGTGATGCCCTGCATCGTGACGGGAAATGCGCTTAGTGACGCCGTCCGGCGAACGTGCGCAACTGGCCGCGGGAAGGAACGACGAGGCCCGGGGCGATCGGGAACGCCATCGCGGCGGATGGACCAGGGGCGGGGGGGGCGGGGGCGGGGAAAAAGCGGCGCTCGAATCCCCGCCGCCCTGCGTGCACGACAATCGGCAGGTAGTAGGGGACATAGACCGGCGCAGGCGCAGCGGTCGGCTCAGGTTGGTAGGCTAGCTGGGGCGGGGCTGTGATAGAGACGTTCCCGTTGCCAACCCCGCAGAACGAATTCGTGAGCGATGCGTTCGAGCAGTCCACCGTGTTCGTTTGGGCCGGCGCGGGAGTGGACGCGACGGGCGTCCCCCGGCGGACGCAGCTCAGACAGACCGGCGGAGTGAGCGGTGTCGTGTGCGCCACCACGGTCCCGCCCTTCGAGTATGCCGCGACCCCGTAGTCATAGGGCCGCCCGTCGGTGACGCGGTCGGCGATGTCGAGCAGGGCAGCGAGTGGGTCGCCCGCAGTCGGCTGCAGCAGAAATGCGTTCTGATAATTCCACGTTGATCCTGTACGCAGGGACGCGAACTCGAAGGGCCAACGCGACCGGACCGCGATGAACGTCGAGGGGTAGCCTTGCGCGCCCGGGGGCAACGGGACCGCGACGGGCGCCTCGCCGATTATCGCGGTGCTGTCGGCGGGAGCCGACGGGAAGAGGACAAGGATGCGGCCGATCGCATTGACGTGCAGGAGCAAGAGGTGCCCCGGCTCGCGCAGGGTGACATAGCCGGTCGAGTCGGCGCGCCAGACACGGACGGGGTCGGCCGCGCCCGTGGCCCGTGAGAGGGATGGATAGCCGGCCGCCTGCACCAGCAGTCCGACAGTTAACGCAAGAGAAGGGATCATGGCTCCGTTCTCCGTAGCCTACGTCGGCGTCACGGTGCTGGGAAGGGCATTTCCCGTTTCTGGTTTCCCGATCTATATTGGGCGCCGTTTGTAATTGGAACCCCAACATTCTTTCGGGAGGCGGAATGGGCCAAGGCATTCAGCAGCCCACCGTAGAGCAGGCTGGCGGCGGCAGTGCGTGGCTCGATGTCGTGAAAGTCTTGTACGAGCCCACTCGGGTGTTCGAGCGCGTGCGCGAGCGGCCGAACTTTCTCGCACCGTTCATCGCAATCTGCGTGGTACAGATCGCGGTCTTCGTCGTGAACCTGCCGTTTCTCAGGGCAGCTATGGCCGCACAGTTCGCGGCCCGGCCCGCGGGAGGTCCCGATCCGTCGAAGTTCCTGTGGATCGGTGCGGTCTTTATTCCCGTCGGAATCGCGTTGGCGCTTTTGATCGGCGGATTCCTGCTCTGGGTCCTGGTTTCGTTGATGGGCAGTGAGGCGAAGTTCGGCAGGCTACTGAGCGTCGCGGCGTACTCGGCGGTGCCGTCAGTGATTCTACTGGTCCTCGTCGGAACGATCGTATTGCACGTTCAGGGTATGGGTCAGGTCGCGTCGCCGCAGGATATGCAGCCGGCGCTCGGTTTGGATCTCCTGGCTCCAGGCGCCCGAGGATTCCTGGGAGCGGCGCTCAAGGCGATCAATCCGTTTTCGATATGGGGACTGGTACTGACCGCTATTGGTGTGTCGACGACGCAGCGACTGTCAAAAGGCACGGGCTACACCGTGGCGACGATTACATTCTTGATCGGGGTATTGATCGCGGGCGTGTTCGGGACCTTCGGCCAGCGCGCAGGCTGATTAGACTGTCGCTCGCGTTCGATTGACGACGCCCGCCTCCTCGAGGGCCGCCTGGGCCGCGGCGAGGCGGGCGATCGGCACCCGGAAGGGTGAGCACGAGACGTAGTTCATTCCCACCCGGTGGCAGAACTTCACGGAGCTCGTCTCGCCGCCGTGCTCGCCGCAGATGCCGATCTTCAAATCCCGCCGCGTGCTCCGTCCCAGTTTGACGGCCATCTCGACGAGCTTGCCGACGCCCACCTGATCGAGACACTGGAACGGATCCTCCGCCAACAGCCCGTGCTCCACGTAGAAGGGAAGAAACCGGCCGGCGTCATCCCGTGAGAGACCGAACGTCGTTTGCGTCAGGTCGTTCGTGCCGAACGAGAAAAACTCCGCTTCCTTGGCGATGTCGTCGGCGGTGAGCGCGGCGCGGGGCAGCTCGATCATCGTGCCGAGGAGATACGGCACCGCCCGGCCCTCGCGCTGGAACACTTCCTGGGCGACGCGGCGGATGATCTGCGTCTGATTCATGAGCTCACGCACGTCCGCCACCAGCGGCACCATGATCTCGACCGACACCTTCGAGCCGCGGCCAACGACGTGACACGCCGCCTCGAAGATCGCGCGCGCCTGCATCTCCGTGATCTCCGGATGCGTGATGCCCAACCGGCAGCCGCGATGCCCCAGCATCGGATTCGCTTCGACGAGCGAATGCACGACGCGCTCGAGCTGGGCGGCCGGCATTTTCAGGCGCTTGGCGAGCGGAGCGATCTCCTCGCGCGTGTGCGGTAGAAACTCGTGAAGCGGCGGATCGAGCAGCCGGATCGTCACGGGCAGCCCGTCCATCGCAGCGAAAATGCCCTCGAAGTCACGCCGTTGAATCGGCAACAGCTTCGCCAAGGCGCGGCGGCGGCCCGCTTCGTCGGGGGCGACGATCATCTCGCGCATCAGCGTGATGCGATCGCCCTCGAAGAACATGTGCTCGGTGCGGCATAACCCGACGCCTTCCGCGCCGAACTCGCGCGCCCGCTTGGCGTCGGTGGGGATGTCGGCGTTGGCGCGGACGCGCAGCCGCCGTCGCGCGTCGGCCCACGCCATGAGCGTTTCGTAGTCCTTGCCGACCTTCGGCGCCACGAGCTTGACCGCGCCGAGTATTACGCGGCCCGTCGTACCGTCCACGGTGATGATCTGCCCGCGCTTGACCGCGCGGCCGTTGACCCGGAACCGGCCCGCCGCGGGATCGACGTCGAGCTCCTGCGCACCCACGACGCACGTCTTTCCCATCCCCCGCGCGACGACCGCCGCGTGGCTCGTCATTCCGCCACGCGCGGTGAGCACGGCACGCGCGGCGACAATGCCGTGGAAGTCCTCCGGTGACGTCTCGGGCCGAACCAGAATCACGTCGTGGCCCTTCTTCTTCATCTCTTCGGCTTCATCCGCATCGAAGACGACCTCGCCGATCGCCGCGCCGGGTGAGGCGGGCAACCCCTTGGCGAGCACCGTCACGCTCGCCTTGGGATCCACCATGGGATGAAAGAGTTGGTCGAGATCCTGCGGCGGAATGCGTTGGACGGCTTCGTCCTCTGTGATCAGCTCCTCGCCCACCATCTCGACGGCGATCCGCACGGCGGCCGCGCCGGTCCGTTGGGCTCGGCGCGTCTGCAGCATGTAGAGCTGATAGTGCTCGAACGTGAACTCGACGTCTTGCACGTCCTTGAAGTGGTTCTCGAGCTTCGTCGCGAGCCGCTCCAGGTCGCGGTAGACCTTGGAGAGCCCTCCCTTGCCGCGTTTCATCTTCGCGATCGGCTCCGGAGTGCGCGCCCCCGAGACGACATCTTCGCCCTGCGCGTTGGTGAGGTAGTCGCCATTCAGGACGCGCTCCCCCGTGCTGCAGTCACGCGTGAACGCCACGCCGGTGCCGCAATCGTCTCCCATGTTGCCGTACACCATGGCGACGATGTTCACGGCGGTGCCGAGACTGTCGGGGATGGTGTGGAGCTGGCGATAGTCTTTCGCGCGGCGCGTGTTCCAACTCTTGAAGACCGCTTCGATCGCTCCCCAGAGCTGCTCCTGAGGGTCGTCGGGGAACGGCGTGCCGGCTCGCGACTGCACGATCGCCTTGAACTCCCGAACCAGCATCCGCAGGTCCTCGGCGGGAAGATCGATGTCCCGCTCGACCTTGCGACGTGCCTTGGCCTTGGTGAGGACGTCCTCGAACGGCTCTTTGCCCAGATCAAAGACGACGTCACCGTACATCTGGACGAAGCGGCGGTAGGAGTCGTAAGCGAAGCGAGGATTATTGGAGCCGGCGATCAGCCCTTCGACGGTCTGATCGTTGAGGCCCAGGTTCAGAATGGTCTCCATCATCCCCGGCATCGAGACGGCGGCGCCCGACCGCACCGAGACGAGCAACGGATTCCGCGCGTCGCCGAGTCCCTTGCCCGTGACCTTCTCCAGCTGCTTCAAGTGGCGATCGACTTCCGCGCGAAGCGCCGCGGGGAACGTGCCTGCTTCGAGATAGGTGATGCAGAGCTTGGCGGAGAGCGTGAAGCCGGGCGGGACGGGCAGTCCCAGATTGGCCATCTCCGCTAAGCCGGCGCCTTTGCCACCGAGGATGTCGCGCATGGCGGCGGAGCCATCGGCGCGGCCGTTGCCGAAGAAATAGACATAGCGCTCAACGGAAGGCATGCGACTAAAGCTGGAGGCGTTACCGCTACACGGCCATGGTCACCAAAGGCGCGGCGTGGCGTGCTTTCTGTCCGTCGTCCGGGATTTCCGTGGGGTAGCGGCCGGAGAAACAGGCGTGGCAAAACTCGCTCGGATCGCCACCCGCGGCGCGCAACATTCCATCTAGCGACAGATAACCGAGCGATTCCACTCCCAGATGCCGCCGGATCTCCGCGAGCGAATGGCTCGAGGCGATGAGCTCCGACTTGGTCGGGGTGTCGATGCCGTAGTAGCAGGGTCCCGTGATGGGCGCCGAGGCGACGCGGAAGTGCACCTCCCGAGCGCCGGCCTGGCGGATCATCTGCACGAGCTCCCGGCTGGTCGTGCCGCGCACCAGCGAGTCATCTACGACGACCACTTTCTTGCCCGCCAGCACCTCGCGAACGGGGTTGAACTTGATCTTGACCTTGGCGTTGCGCGACGCCTGCGTCGGATTGATGAACGTGCGGCCGACGTAATGGTTGCGAATGAGCGCGTGCTCGAGCTTCAGCCCCGACTCTTCGGCGAAACCGAGCGCCATCGCATTGGAGGAGTCGGGGACGGAGAACACGCAGTCGGCGTCGGGCGCGGGATGCTCGCGAGCCAGCTCACGGCCCAATGCGCGCCGCACGCGGTCGACCGAGCGGCCGAAGACCGTGCTGTCGGGCCGCGAGAAGTACACGAGCTCGAAGATGCAGCGTTGGTGGGGCTTGGGCGGCAGCGACGGCAGCTTGTCGACTTCCGGCGGGGAGCCCTGAATCCGCAAAAACTCTCCCGGCTCGAGCTCGCGCACGGGGGTGGCGCCAATCAGGTCGAGCGCGCAGGTCTCGGATGCGACGACGTACCCTTGACCGACGCTGCCCAGCCACAGCGGTCGAAATCCTCGCGGATCGACGATCGCATACAGCGTCCGCCCGATCGTCACAACCAGCGAGTAGGCGCCCTCGACCCGTTCCAGAGCGTCGAGCAATTGATCCTCGGGCTCGCGGGCCTCGGAGCGGGCGATCAGATGAATCAGGACTTCGCTGTCTGACGACGTCTGGAAGATCGATCCCTTGGCGACGAGATCGGACCGCAGCGCGTCGGCGTTGGTGAGATTGCCGTTGTGCGCAAGCCCCAGGGGGCCTTCCCGATACCCGGCGAGAATCGGCTGAGCATTGGCGAGGACGGACGTGCCGGCGGTCGAATACCGGGTGTGGCCGATCGCGACGTCGCCCGGCAACGCAGAGAGGACGCTTTCCCCGAACACATCGGACACGAGCCCCATCCCGCGATGCGAGCGCGCCACCCCAGCGCCGTCGACAGCAACGAGGCCCGCCGACTCCTGGCCGCGGTGCTGCAGGCTATACAGGCCGAGGTAGGCGACGCGCGATGCGTCCGGAACGCCAGCGACACCGATTATGCCACACATCTCTTACTCAGTCTCCCATGCGTCGAGGAATAGCGCTGAAATATACGTCTCTCAGCCGTACAACAGGCTCATCCATGGATCCGTCGCGCAATGCGATTCTGAAGGGACCGTTGACCGGACCGACGGAACCGGCTCGCACGGCCGGGACGCCCAGCTCACCCGCCAGCGCCTGAACGGCTGCGGCGCGTTCCGGTGCGCAAGTGATGACGGCGCGACCGTGCGATTCGCTGAACAACAACTCGTGAGCGGTGAGGGGTGAGCGGTAACCGGTCAAATCCACGTCCAGCCCGAACCCAACGTCCTGATAAGGGCCGCCCATGGCGACTTCCGCGAGGGCGACGCCCAACCCGCCATGGGAACAATCATGAGCCGACCGGAACAGGCCGCGCTCCGCGCCGGTAACGAGCAATTCGATCAAACGCCGTTCGGTCTTGAGATCGACACGCGGCGGCTGGCCGCCCGCAAAGCCCAGACACGTCTCCCAGAACGCTGAGCCACCCAGCTCGGCACGCGTCTCGCCAAGCAGAAAGACCACGTCGCTCGTAACGCGTGCATGGCTGGGGACGGCGCGATCGACACGCGGCAGGAGCCCAATCATTCCGATGACGGGTGTCGGGTCCACCGCTCCTGTGGGGCTTTCGTTATAGAAGGACACGTTGCCCCCCGTCACCGGCGTATCGAGCGCTCGACACGCGTCGGCAATGCCGCGACACGCCTCGCGGAATTGATAGAAAACCTCCGGCCGCTCGGGATTCCCGAAATTGAGGCAGTCGGTGATGCCGAGCGGCCGCGCGCCGGTGCACGCGACGTTGCGCGCTGATTCGGCGACGGCCGCTTTGCCGCCCTCATATGGGTCGAGTCGCACGTAGCGGCTATTGCAGTCCGTCTTCACCGCAATTCCGAAATTCTCGTGGCGCACGCGAAGAACGCCGGCATCGCCGCCGGGCGGGATGACCGTGCTGGCCTGGACAGTGGAGTCGTACTGCTCGAAGACCCAGCGCTTCGAACCGATCGACGGGGCATCGAGGAGCTGGAGCAGGGCTTCGGTCGGCGACGTGCGTCGTGCTTCGTCCGCGGGAGATGCGGCCCGGAGTACCGCGATCCGCGGATCCTCCTTGGCATCCGGATAATAGACCGGACAGTCATCGACGAGCTGTCGACCGGGGATTTCGACGACGACTTTCCCCTGCCACAGACAGCGATACATGCCGTCGCCGGTCACACGGCCGATAGGGGTTGCGTCGAGCTCCCACTTCGCCGCGATCGCCTGGACCTCTTTCACACGGTCGGCCTTCGCGACCACCAACATCCGCTCTTGCGATTCGGAAAGCAGAATCTCGTAGGGGGTCATGCCTGGCTCGCGCGTCGGGACCTTCGAGAGATCGATCTCGACGCCGACGCCGCCGCGTGCCGCCATCTCGGCGGATGACGACGTGAGACCCGCCGCGCCCATATCCTGAATCGCCACGATGTGCCCGGATGCGATCAGCTCGAGACTCGCTTCGAGCAACAGCTTCTCGGTGAACGGATCGCCCACCTGAACCTGTGGGCGGCGCCGCTCGCTCTCGTGCGTCAACTCCTCCGAGGCGAAGGACGCGCCGTGAATCCCGTCGCGACCGGTGCGCGAACCGACGGCCAGCAGCGCGTTGCCCACACCATGCGCGGCTGCCTTGATGAGATCCTTTTCCTTGAGCACGCCGACGCACATCGCATTGACGAGTGGATTCCCCGAATAGCCCGCCGCGAAATCGACCTCACCGCCGAGCGTGGGCACGCCGACGCAATTGCCGTAGTCGCCGATGCCGCGCACCACGCCTGCGAAGAGATAGCGATTGCGCGCGTCGTCGAGCGGACCGAAGCGCAGGCTATTGAGCAGTGCGACGGGGCGTGCGCCCATGGTGAAGACGTCGCGCAGGATGCCGCCGGCACCGGTGGCCGCACCCTGATACGGCTCCACGGCCGATGGGTGGTTATGCGATTCGATTTTGAATGCGACCGCCCAACCGTCAGGAAGTCGTAAGACGCCCGCGTTCTCGCCGGGACCTTGAACGACCTGGGGTCCCGTCGTGGGAAACGTCTTCAGAACCGGCTTTGAGTGTTTGTAGGAGCAGTGTTCGCTCCACAGCGCGGAAAAGATGCCGAGCTCGGGGAACGTCGGCGTCCGGCCCAGCAGCGCGGTGATGCGGTCGTATTCGTCGGGTGTGAGGTTGTGCTCCTGCACCAGCTCGGGGGTGATAACGGGGTCGGTCACCTCCGCGTCACGCCCTTCGCCACCGCGCGAAACACGCGTCCCAGAATATTCGGCGTCGACGTCTTCATGAGGGCCTGCGCTTCATGGGCGTCGAACCAGACGCCGTGACAGTGGGTGCACTGATCGATTTGAATGCCGTCCCAGTCGCCGGTGATCAGATCGTAGCCGCACTTGGGACACTTCATGTGGTGCGACTTGCGTTCCCTTTCGGCGGCGGCGCGCACGACAGCCGCGTGCTGTTGCCGCAGCAGCTCGGCGTCGCGACGCGCGAAGTACTCGTCCTCGTTCTTGCTCGGACGCTCGTGCGTCACGGGGCGGACGATGGAGGCGGCGCTGGTGGAGGAGCGGGCCGCATCTGCAGCGTATCGCCTCCGCGATTGGGAGTCGGCACCCGTCCCGGTGGTGACGATGATTCTCCGGAATAGCGATGCCCATCCCATCTGAGGATGGCATCGACGACTTTGCCATCCTTGAGCGTCACGACGTCCATCGTGCCGCAGGTGTACTCGCAACCGTTCTTGAAGAAGAGATAGGTGTACTCGCCGGCCCGGCGGACGGCGGCGGGCGCGCCCCAGAGGCCATAGATCTCGCGCTCATTCATCGCGGGAGCGATCGTGCCGGTGTCATCGGAGACGTACGGCACGTCACGACTGACCACCGTGCCTTGCGGCGCTGATGGTGCGCGGGGCGGCGCGCCGCCTGCTGTTGCTGCTGTTCAGCCGCTTGGCGCCCGGCCGCGGTGTCGGCCGCGGGCCGGTTCGGTGGAGGCGGCGTGTGCGTGGCCGTCTGTCGCCCGCGGATCCTATCCCACGCCAGCTTCAGTTTGTCCTTTGCGGCGTTTACCTGATCACACCCGAAGGTGGCGACCGTCAACAGCGCGCATATCGCCAGCGTGCTGCGTCGCATTGCGAGCCTCCAGAGAGAGGAAGATGCGGGCGCCATCCTGACCGCCTAACACCTGCGCATTGCGGCGCTCCGGATGCGGCATGATTCCCACCACGTTGCGGCCGACGTTGCAAACGCCGGCGATATCGTGCGTCGAACCGTTGGGATTCTCTGTGACGTAGCGCAACACAACCTGGCCGTTGGCTTCCAGCAACGCCGCGGTCTCGGCGTCGGCGACGTAGCGCCCGTCGCCGTGGGCGATGGGCAGCGTGAGCTCTTCGCCGCGCTCGTACTCTCCCGTGAATGGCGTGTCCGTCGCCTCCATCCGCACGCACACCGGACGGGACAGAAACTTGAGTCCCGCGTTGCGCATCAAGGCACCCGGCAGCAACCCGGCCTCGCAGAGAATCTGGAAGCCGTTGCAGATACCGAGGACTGCGCCACCGGCGCGCGCATGGGCCGTGACCGCCCGCAGCACTGGCGAGAAGCGCGCGATCGCCCCCGAGCGCAAGTAGTCGCCATAACTGAACCCGCCCGGCAGGATCACCGCGTCCGCCTGTTTCAGATCGGTGTCGCGGTGCCAGACGAAATATGCGTCCGATCCGGCGGCGCGCGCCGCGTCGAGCGTATCGGCGTCGCAATTCGAGCCGGGGAAAACGACTACTGCGACACGCTGCATTCGTAGTCCTCGGTGACCGGATTCGCGAGCAACCGATCGCACATCGTTCGGGCCTTCGTGGCAGCTTCCTCTCGTGTGGACGCCTGGACCTGGAGCACGAGATGTTTGCCGGCGCGCACGTTGGCGACCTCCGAGAAGCCGAGCGCTTGCAGCGCATGCTGCACCGCCTGGCCCTGGGGGTCGAGCAACGACGCCCGCGGCATCACGCGGATCTCCACCGTGTATGCGCTCACGCGGCTCCGGGACCTCGTCTTGGACCGGCGCCGTACGCCTGGTTGCTTTCGTCGATCACGATCGGACCAGCGATCTCGGCCTCCTCGTCTTCAGCGGGTGCCTTGAAGAATCCCAGCAACACCGCCCGCACCACCCCGTAGCTCATGTACACGATTCCCAGCGGAAACAGGAACACGTCGTGCTGCCAGATTCCGAATACCAGGATAACAACAATCAGCGTGAGTCCCAATAGTCCGCGGAGCGTGCGGAATCCGGCGCGCGGCAACGTCGGGTAGTGCACGTTGCTCACCATCAGGATCGTCAACGCGATCATGAGGAAATTGAGGAGGAGATGCCACGGGAGGCCGTGCAGCGACGCGAACAGCTCCGTCTGAGTGAACGGATAGAACGTCGCCACCGTCATGCCGGCCGCGGGCGACGGGAGGCCGATGAAGTAGCTCTTCGCGCGGCCCGCCTGCGTCACATTGAAGCGCGCGAGGCGGATCGCGGTCGCCATCACGTAGAAGTAGCAGAAGATCCAGGCCGCAGAGCCGGCGCCCGCGAATTCGACCTGAAACATGAGGAACGCGGGTGCGACGCCGAAGCTCACGATGTCGACGAGACTATCGAGCTCGGCGCCGAAGCGGGTGCCCGTTCCTGAAATGCGCGCGACGCGGCCATCGAGGGTATCGAGAATTCCGGCGAACACGATGAACCAGCTGGCGCGGTAGAACTCGCCCCGCGTCGCCAGGACCATCGACCAGATGCCGAAGAAGAGATTGAAGAGCGTGAACAGACTCGGCACCACGATGACGACGCGGCGGATCGGGAATGGCGGTGGTCTCATGCGTACTCCGCGAGCACGGTACCACCGACCCGCACGCGATCACCGCGTCTCACCTTGACGACCGGGCGCGCCGAGAGCGGCAGGAAGACGTCGGTGCGCGAGCCGAACCGGATCAGGCCCAGCCGCGCGCCCTGCGCGACGTGGTCGCCGGGCCGGGGATCCGTCACGATGCGCCGGGCGATGAGACCGGCGATTTGCCGTACCAGTACCGGTCCGTGCGGTCCACGGATGCCGATCGAAGCCTGCTCGTTGTCGAGACTCGCCTTTTCAGTGCCCGCGTGCAGAAACTTGCCCTTGTGGTAATGCACCAGCTCCACGGTTCCATCTACGGGATGTCGGTTCACGTGCACGTCGAAGACGGACAGGAAGATCGAAATCCGCACGGTGCGTCCTTTCACATACATCGGCTCGTCGATCTCCGTCACCTGCACCACGTGCCCCTCGGCCGCCGCCAGGACATAGCGCTCGCCCCTCGGTCCGGACCGGATCGGATCACGAAAAAAGGTGACGACCCAGATCGCGAGAACTGCTAGAACTCCGGGCAACGTCCACCACATGCCGCCCCACCGGCGTGCGAGAAGGGCAGCTGCGATGGCGATCAGCCATGCGATGGCGATGAAGGGCCAACCTTCCGGGGCGATCCTCACTGCAATGTTGTTCCCGTGATGCGCTTGTGCGCGTCGCGGTAGCGCTCGCTGGTCGCGGCGACCACCTCGGGCGGCAGCGGCGGCGGCGGTGCTTCGCCGTTCCATTTGCCCTGACGCTTCAAATCTGCCAGGTAGTCGCGCAGCGGCTGCTTGTCGAAACTGGGCTGACTGCGGCCCGGCTGGTAGCGATCGGCTGGCCAGAAGCGCGACGAGTCGGGGGTGAGGATCTCGTCGATGACGAGCAGCTTCCCGTCCGCGGTGGTGCCGAACTCGAATTTCGTGTCCGCGATGATGATGCCACGCTGGGCCGCGTAGGCACGGCCGGCCTCGTAGAGGCCGAGGCTCGCGGTCTTCAGGCGCTCCGCGGGCTCGCGGCCGAGCGCTCGAGCGACGTGCGCGAAGGTCACGTTCTCGTCGTGACCCGTTTCCGCTTTCGTCGCGGGCGAAAAGATCGGTGCGTCGAGGCGCTCGCTCTCGGTCAGGCCTTTCGGCATCGGCTCGCCGGCGAGCGTCCCAGACTGCTTGTACTCCGCCCACGCCGAGCCCGAGATGTAGCCGCGGACGACGCACTCGAACGGCACGGGCGTCGCGCGCTGCGTGAGCATCGAGCGTCCGACGAGCTCATCGCGATGGGCGGCGAGTTTGGGCACCCGCCCGATAATTTCATCGACGTCGGCTGTGAGGCAGTGATGTGGCATCACTGAGGCGAGCCGTGTGAACCAGAACGCGCTCAGCTGGGTGAGCACGGCGCCTTTGAAGGGCACGGGTTCCCGCATCACGACGTCGAAGGCGCTGACGCGATCGCTGGCAACGAGGAGCAGGGTCGCGTCGTCCACCGAGTACACTTCGCGGACTTTGCCGCGCCGCACGAGAGGAAGCGGAAGCTTGCTTTGAACGAGCACGCCACCGGTCATACCTCAACCTCCGCCGCGGCCGCCGCGGGAGCCGCCGCCTGAATGGAACGCATCAAATCCGGAAGTATGCGATCGAGAAAATCGTCCACTTGCTGCGGCGCCCGACCGACGTATCCCGCGGGGTCGAGCTCGTCGCTGGTGGCTCGAATACCGAGGCGCTTGAACTCCGGAGTCTTCGCCAGCCGGTCGAGCAACTGGGTCGGACCCGTCATGCTCTGGGTGCGAATCACCTCGTGCAGCGCCTGGCGATCGCCGCCGGCCTTCACGCCGCGCATGAGCAATCGCTCGGTGGCGAGATACGGCATCGCAGCAGCGACGTGCTGAGCGATGGCGTCTTCGCGGACCTCGAGCCCAGCAGCCACGTTGGTAGCGAGCACGAGAATCGCATCGGTCGCGAGGAACCCCTCGGGAATCACGAGACGACGATTGGCGCTGTCATCCAGCGTGCGCTCCAGCCACTGCGCGGCGGCGGTATGCCACGCGTTGCCCTCGAGCTCGATCACGAACCGCGCGAGACTCGTCATGCGCTCGGCCCGCATCGGGTTGCGTTTGTAGGGCATCGCGGAAGAGCCGACTTGCTCGCTCTCGAACGGTTCGAGCAGCTCCCCCTCGTGCTGCAGTAGCCGTAAATCGGTGGCGAATTTCGCGGCTGACTGCGCGATCCCGGACAACACGGCCATCACCTGCGCGTCGAGCTTCCGCGTGTAGGTCTGTCCCGTGATCGCGAGCACGTGATCGAACCGCATCGCGCGCGTGACGCGCTGGTCGAGCTCGGCGACTTTGGCGTGATCGCCCTCGAAGAGATCGAGGAAGGAAGCCTGGGTGCCGGTCGTGCCCTTGACGCCGCGAAACCGCAGCGTGCTGATGCGATTCAACAGTTCTTCGGCATCGAGCGCGAAATCCTGCATCCAGAGCGTCATGCGCTTCCCGACTGTCGTGAGCTGCGCCGCCTGGAAGTGGGTGTACGCGAGGCAGGGAAGGGTGCGGTAACGGCGCGCGATCTTGCCCATGGCGACGAGCAGCGCGCCGATGCGGCCGAGCAACAGCTGCATCGCCTCGCGCATCAGGACGAGGTCGGCGTTGTCGGTCACATAGGCGCTCGTCGCGCCGAGGTGAATGAAGGGACGCGCTGCCGGCGCTTGATCGCCAAGGTGATGGATGTGCGCCATCACGTCGTGGCGCAGGCGGCGCTCGTACTCCGCCGCCTTCTCCAGATCGGCGTCGTCCAGATGCGCGCGCAGTTGCGCGATCGCCGCGTCCGGAATGTCGAGGCCCAGCTCCTTCTCGCCCTCCATCAACGCCAGCCAGAGGCGACGCCACAGACCGATGCGGCGGCGCTCGCCCCAGAGCGCCTGCATCGCGGGAGAGGCGTACCGTGTCGAGAGCGGAGAGACCCAGCTCAAACCGCGGCCTTCGCCCGCGCGACCAGCTTGTTCCAGTCGGCGAGGAACTGATCGAGGCCGCGATCGGTGAGCGGGTGCAGTAGCAGCTTCTTCAGGACGTCCGGTGGCAGCGTGGCGACGTCGGCACCGATCATCGCCGCCTCGACGACGTAGCGCGGGTGACGGATGGATGCAGCCAGGATTTCGGTCTCGATGCTGTAGTTATCGAAGATGACTCGCGCCTCGCGGATGACGTCCATGCCTTCCTGGCCGACATCATCCAACCGTCCGATGAACGGACTGACGTACGACGCCCCGGCCTTGGCGGCGATGAGGCATTGCACGCTCGAGAAGCACAGCGTGACGTTGGTGCGGATTCCCTCGGTGGCGAGCCGGCGCACTGCGATCATCCCGTCCTCGAGCATCGGGATTTTGACGACGATGTTGTCGGCGATCTTCGCGAGCGATTGGCCTTCCTTCACCATCGCGTCGGCGTCCACGGCGACGACTTCCGCCGATACCGGTCCCTCGACGAGGGAGCAGATCTCTTTCAGCACGTCACGAGGATCGAGGTCGCCGGCCTGTTTGGACAGCAGCGAGGGATTGGTTGTGATGCCGTCAATCAGTCCGGCCTGCGCCGCCCAACTGATGTCTTTGAGGCTCGCGGTGTCGAGGAAAAACTTCATGGCGTAGGCTCCTCGGCGTAGAGGTCTCGGGGATACTGCACCCGCTCCAAATAGAGACCGTGGGGCGGAGCGGGCGGGCTGGCCGCCAGATTATCGGTCGCTGCGAGCAGACGGTGGAAATCCGCCGGCGGGCGCCGGCCGAGGGCGATGTCGACCATGGTGCCCACGACAAATCGCACCATGTGATGCAGGAATCGATCGGCCTCGACCGTGAACATCATGCCCATTCCGTCCGCTCGCGGCGCCCATTCGGCAAGCGCCACGCGGCATCGGTAGTGGGCTGTGTCCACGCCGGCCGCGGCCAGACCGCGGAAATCGTGCTCTCCAACCAGCGCCGCCGCGGCGCTCTCGAGCGCCGTGCGGTCCAACGACTTGCCGTCCCCGAGCGGCGGCGCCCATTCATAGGGCCGCCGAAACGGCGATGCCGCGCCATCATCCGTTCCGACCAGGTAGCGATAGCGTCGGGCGGTCGCGCTGCGTCGCGCATCGAAGCCGGGCCGCATCAGGTGCACCTGCTGCACCCAGATCTCATGCGGTAGCAGCGCATTGAGGGCGCGCCGCAAGTCGTGCGGCTGCGTCGCCCACCGCTCGCCACCCAGGAACCCAACCCCCTGGCCGAGTGCATGGACCCCGGCATCAGTTCGGCCGGCGCCGGTTGCGACCGTCCGCTCACCCACCAGGCGCTCCAAAACCGCTTCGAACTCGGCTTGAACCGTCCGATCGACCGGCTGGCGCTGCCACCCCGCGAAGCCACCCCCGTCGTATTGAATCACCGCGAGGAAGGGGCGGCTTGTCACGCCGGGAAAGATGCAACTCGTTGTCACTATTTGACAAGGGTGATAGCCTTAATCCCCATGGATTTATCCCCGCTGCGCTACGCGCTCGGCGCGCTGGCCAACCGCGAATCGCTCTCCGAGAGCCAAACCGCCGAAGTGTTCGGTATCGTGATGAGCGGGGAAGCGACGCCGGCGCAGATCGGCGCGCTGCTGATGGGCCTGCGCGCCAAGGGTGAGACGGCAGCCGAAGTCGCCGGCGCAGCGCGCGCGCTGCGCGATGCAATGGTGCGTGTGACGGCCTCAGATGAGCACCTCGTCGACACGTGCGGCACGGGCGGTGGTACCGTGCCGACGTTCAACATCTCCACCGTCGCGGCATTCGTCGCCGCCGGGGCGGGCGCGACGGTCCCGAAGCACGGCAATCGCTCGTACACGTCGAAGTGCGGCTCGGCCGATGTCCTCGAAGCACTGGGCGTACGCATCGTCCTGGATGCGCCGAGCGCCGTGCGCGTGTTGAATGAGGCGCGCGTCGTTTTCCTGTTCGCACCGGCCTTCCATCCTGCCATGAAACACGTCGGTCCGGCGCGTCGGGAGCTCGGCACGCCGTCGATCATGAACCTCTTGGGACCGCTCGCCAATCCTGCCGGCGTGAAGCGGCAGGTGATCGGCGTGGCGGAGCATGATCGCGCCGCGATCGTTGCCGAAGCACTCGTGCGACTGGGTGCCGAACACGCGCTCGTCGTGCACGGGCGGGTGGGAATGGATGAGATATCGCCGCACGGCGCAACGGACGTATGGGAAGTGAGGGACGGTGCGCTGCGGACGTGGGAGATCGATCCGGAGCGCTATCGGCTGAGCATCGGTGATGTCGGCGTGCTGCAAGGCGGCGAGCCGGCAGCCAACGCAGAACGGCTCGAGCGGATTCTAGCTAATGGAAGCGGCGATCCACCGGGACTCGCCGCGGTGCTGCTCAATGCGGGAGCGGCGATTTATGTGGCAGGAATCGCCGGCTCTTTGGCCGAAGGGATCGGCCGGGCGCGAGAAGTGGTTGCGTCGGGCGCCGCGCGTGCGGCGCTCGATCGGTTGCGTAAGGCGAGCGCTAGTATTTCCTGATGACGCCGACCACGACGCCCTGCACGATGACGTCGCGTTCGTTCAACCGCAGCGGCTGGAGCGTGTCGTTGGCAGGCTGCAACCTGATCCAACCGCCGGGCTCACGATAGAAGCGCTTGACGGTGGCACCCTCTCCGTGGACCAACGCAATCACGGTCTGACCGGCGTCGGCTTGGTTGCGTTCCTGAACGACGACGTAGTCTCCATCCTTGATGTGTTCGTCGATCATGGAGTCCCCGCGTACCTTGAGCACGTAGCTGCGCCCGCGCCGCGGCAACAGCTCGTCGGGGACGGCAATCGTTTCGTCGTTCGTCACCGCCTCGATCGGTTGTCCGGCGGCGACGAGCCCGAGCAACGGCAGCTCGGTGGCGCCGGTCTGACCTTTGGGCGGGACGATTTCGATGGCCCGGCTCTCGTTGTGCGTGCGCCGGATGTATCCCTTGCGTTCGAGGTTGGTGAGGTGCTCGTGTACCGTCGCGAGCGACTGAAACCCGAATTGGCGCGCGATCTCCTCGAAGCTCGGGGCGTACCCCTTCTCTTCGAGGTGTTTGGCGATGTAATCGAGGATCTCGCGCTGGCGCCGCGTGACCGGCATGGTTGCTCCCGAAGATTTACCGAAACGTAATCTACCCGAATAACGACCGAACGCAAGGATGCCTGCCAACCCGCGCCGTCCCTCGCTGAGCGCTATTCTGGCCGTGACCCGCGAGCGCGTGGCCGCGCTTCAGGGTGCGGCTTCCGAATTGAAACGACGCGCCGCGCAGGCCGCTCCGGTGCGGCCCTTTCTCGGCCAGCCGGGATCTACGGTCGGGCTGATCGCGGAGGTGAAACGACGTTCGCCCTCGCAGGGCACGATTCGCGAGGACCTCGACCCCATCGCGCATGCGCGGGCGTACGTGCGAGGCGGGGCGGTCGCGGTATCGGTCCTCACTGACGAAGCGCACTTTGGAGGCTCGCTGGATGATCTCTCGCGAGTGGTGGCGGCGGTGCCGGTTCCCGTACTGCGCAAAGACTTCATCCTCGACGAGCTGCAGATAATGGAAGCGCGGGCGGCCGGTGCGAGCGCGGTCCTGCTCATCGCGCGGATCGTCGAACCCGATCGCCTGAGGGCTTTGGCGCGCGCGGCGCAGCAGTGGGGGCTTGCGACGCTGATCGAAGTCCATGATGCCGCTGAGCTCGAACCGGCGCTCGCCGCCAGCCCTGGTGTGCTCGGTATCAACGCGCGCGATCTGTCGACGTTCGTCGTGGATCTCGAAGGCGCGAAACAGCTCATTGCGCGCGTGCCATCGCACGTTCCAGTCGTTGCCGAAAGCGGTGTCGAGACTCGCCGCGACGTCGAGCAGCTGGCAGCAGCGGGCGCGGACTTTGTGCTGGTTGGTACGAGCGTGGCGCGTCAGAAGAACCCTGAGGACGCAGTTCGCGCGCTGGTGGGCGTAAAAAGGACCGGTCGATGACTTCAGCTACGGGACGATTCGGCCCCTACGGTGGCCGCTATGTCCCCGAGACGCTGATGCACGCGCTCGAGGAGTTGGCGCACGTCTATGACACGGCTCGTGCGGATGAGCGCTTCTGGGCAGAGCTCGATCAGCTGCTCAAGCATTACGTGGGTCGGCCGACGCCCATCACGGCGGTCCCGCGCCTCTCCGCACAGGTTGGTGCTCAGGTATTGCTCAAGCGCGAAGACCTGAATCACACGGGCGCCCACAAGATCAACAACACGTTGGGACAGGTTCTGCTGGCGCAGCGCATGGGAAAACGGCGCATCATCGCCGAGACGGGGGCGGGGCAGCACGGCGTCGCCACGGCCACTGTGTGCGCGCGCTTTGGTCTCGAGTGCGTCGTTTACATGGGCGAAGCAGACATGCGGCGCCAGCGACTCAACGTGTACCGCATGGAGCTGATGGGCGCGAAGGTCGTTCCCGTGACGTCCGGGACCCGTACACTCAAGGATGCGACCAACGAGGCCTTGCGCGACTGGGTCACGAACGTCACGACGACGCACTACATCATCGGCTCGGTCGTCGGGCCGGATCCCTTTCCGCGTTTGGTGCGCGACTTCCAGTCGGTCATCGGCCGCGAAGCGCGCGCCCAGGTGCTGGAGGGCACCGGGCGGTTGCCACATTCCGTCGTCGCGTGCGTGGGTGGCGGCTCCAATGCGATCGGCATCTTCACCGCCTTTCTCGACGATCCGCACGTGCAACTTGTCGGCGTCGAGGCGGCGGGCGAGGGCGTCACCACGCGCCGGCACGCCGCGACACTCGGTGCCGGCCGGCCGGGCGTCTTCCACGGCAGTCTCAGCTACTTGCTGCAGGACGCGGACGGGCAGGTTCAGCCCGCGCACAGCGTCTCAGCGGGGCTCGATTACCCCGGTGTGGGGCCGGAGCATTCTTTCCTGAAGGACACAGGTCGCGTATTGTATCAAGCCGTGACGGACCGCGAGGCTCTCGACGCATTTGCCGCCCTCTCGCGACTGGAAGGCATTCTGCCGGCGCTCGAGAGCGCCCACGCCGTGGCCTGGGTCATGAAAACACGGTGGTCCTCTGACGATCTCATCCTCATCAACCTGAGTGGCCGCGGCGACAAAGACGTCGCCATGGTCGCCGAGCTTACGGGAGCAGCGCTCTGACGAATCCGTCGTCCTCCATCCCCGAGCTGGCTCTCCCGCCGTCACAGGTCGAGGAGCTGATGCAGGTCGTCAGCAAGGGGATGCGCGCGACGCAGCTGTACATGCCCAACAATCCCGTCTATCAGCGCGCGGTCGAAAACATCCGCTCCGCGTTCCGGCAAATCTGGCAGTCGACCGACGATCTCATCTTCGACATCGGTGAAACGGAGATTCGGTGGGAGGACAATGCGGTCTACAGTCAGGACCAACGCAACGAAAGCATTGCGTGGACGCTGTACAAAGACGGGGTTCGCTCCCTCACGTTCAAACCCGGTGTCGAAGACGCCGAGATCGTGCGGTTCCTGGCGGTGCTCCACCAGGCGAAGAACCTGCAGGCCGACGCGGCCGATGATTTGCTCACGCTGTTGTGGGCCGAAGACTTTCAGTTCGTCACCTATACATTCCGCGAGCTCGCCAGCGAGAACGCGGTGCCGATCGAGCGCTCCGAGACAAGTACCGAGCACATGGGCGGTGGCGGCGGGACGCCCGGCGGCGAAGCCGGCACGACTGACCCCACCGCGCTCCGTCGCCAGGTAGAAGAAGAAGCACCCCCGAAGCGCGAAGGTCTGGTGTCGGTCGATGACTTCGACACCACGCTCTATTTCCTCGATGACAAGGAAATCGACTATCTGCACAAAGAAGTCGAACGCGAATACGCGCAGGACTTGCGCGGCAACGTGCTCGCGATGCTGTTCGATCTGCTCGAGCTGCAGACCTACGGCACCGTTCGGGCCGAGCTCATTTCGATTCTCGAGAACTTCATCCCGTACCTTCTCGGCGCGGGCGATTTTCGCTCGGTGGCGTTCATCCTGCGCGAGTGCAAGGTCATTCTCCAACGCGCTCGTGAGCTGATCCCCGAGCACCGCCAAGTGCTCGAGGCATTGCCGTCCCGGTTGTCCCAGACCGACGCCCTGTCGCAGCTGCTCCAATCATTGGACGAGGCGACGAGCCACCCGACAGAAGAAGATCTGAGCGAGTTGTTCACTGAGCTGCGCGCCGACGCATTGGGCACGCTCATGGGCTGGCTACCGAAGCTCCACAACGAGCGCGTCCGCGCGCTCGTGCAAGCATCCGCCGAGCGACTCGCGCAGACGTACGCCCCGGAGGTGCTCAGGGCGCTCGCGAGCACCGACCCAGCCGTGCAGCTCGAGATGGTGCGGCTGGCCGGACGACTGAAGCTTCCGGGCGCGCCCGACGGAATGGGACCGCTCCTGGAGCGTGGCGAGCGCGACCTGAAGCTCGCGGTGGTCGAGGCGCTCACGACGATCGGCAGCCCCAGCGCGACCCGCCTGCTCGAAAAAGCCATCGACGATTCGGAGCGCGACGTGCGCATCACCGCGGTCAAGTTCCTGGCCCAACGCGGCCATCGTAACGCGTTCCCCCGGATCGAGGCCGCGGTCATGGGCACGAAACTGAAAGACGCCGACCTGACCGAAAAAATGGCGTTCTTCGAAGCGTATGGAGCGCTCGCGGGCGCCGCGGGCGTGTCGGCGCTCGAGAAGATCCTCGTACCGAAGAGCGGCCTGCTCGCGCGCAAAGAAGATCCTGAACGGCGCGCGTGCGCGGCGATGGCGCTGGGCAAGACTCGGGCGCCCGCCGCACGCGAGGCGCTTCAGAAGGTGACCCAGGATAAGGAAGCCCTCGTCCGCAACGCCGTCAGCCGAGCACTGCGTGATGTCGGCGCGGGGGGCGGGGGGAGCGCGGGAAGCGGAGGGAGCACCGGCTCATGACCGCGCCCGGCAAACGCCCCTCGATGATGGAGACCGCCCAGACCACGGACGGCTTCCTCCGTCACGCCGGCCGGGACTTCCTGGTTGTGCTCTACACCTCGTTCCGCTCGCTCAAGCTGTATCCGATCGAGAACACGCAGGTGCAAAAATCGCTCGACGACCTCGCGGCGACGACGAAGCAGCTCCTGGACGTCGAGCGCGAGCTCGAGGTGCGGATTCAAGGCGAGTTCATCTTCGTCAACTCGACGCGCTTGCGGCTCGATCTCGATAACTATGCGTCGTTCTCGCACATCCTGAACGTCTTTCGCCAGTGCGGCATCGGGGCCGTTCGCGTGGATGAAGGCGTGGACCGCAAGCAGCTGCAGGTCTTCGTGTCGCTGTTGCTCTCCTATGCGGCCAAGGAAGCGAACCCGAACAAGCTGTTCGAGCTATCGCAAAAACTGAGCGACGGCGGCGTGTCATTCATCGGCGTCGAGCCGCCGCTGGAAGCAGAAGAGGACGTCGAAGAGGAGGAACGCCAAAAGGAGGCGGCGAAACGGACGTACGCGCGGTCGGTCGCCGTAACGAAAGAAGTCATCAACAGCATTCGCATGGGCCGCACCGCGAACGTGAAGAAGGTGAAGCGTGCCGTGCAGGCGATCGTCGATCAGGTGCTCAATAATGAATCGTCGCTCGTCGGCCTGACGACGCTCCGCGACTACGACGAATACACGTTCACGCACTCAGTGAACGTCTGCATCTTCTCCGTCGCGCTGGGCCGCAAGCTCGGCCTCACCAAGCTGCAGCTGTACGATCTCGGCATGGCGGCGCTCTTCCACGACGTTGGGAAGTCGCGTGTGCCGCTCGAGGTGCTGAATAAGGAAGGGGGCCTCA
Organism: Gemmatimonadales bacterium; assembly: GCA_035299765.1. Lineage (GTDB taxonomy): Bacteria > Gemmatimonadota > Gemmatimonadetes > Gemmatimonadales > GWC2-71-9 > 20CM-2-65-7. The sequence goes on along the minus strand of DATGVZ010000069.1, from coordinate 53,290 downwards.
CCGAGGAAGAGTGGCGCATCATGCAGGCCCACCCATGGCTGGGTGTACTGACGCTCTTCGGATTGCGCGGTTACGGCGAGATTCCCTACCGCGGCATGGTGGTGGCCTACGAGCACCACATGAAGGTCGATCTCACCGGCTATCCGAAATCGATTCGCGGTCGCACGCTGTCGATCTACTCCAAAGTGATCTCGGTCGCGGACGGCTTCGATGCGGCCACGAGTCGTCGCGTCTATCAGACCGTGCCGATTCAGCCCGACCAGGTGCTCAAGGAAATGTGGGAGAACCCGCGCCGCGGCTATGATCCCGTGGTCGTGAAGGCATTCATCAATCTGATCGGGATTTACCCGGTCGGGACGTGCGTCATCCTCGATACCTACGAAGTCGCGCTCGTCCACAGCGCCAATCCCGACGTCGCTCATGTGCACCGTCCGGTCGTGCGCGTCGTGACCACGCCGGACGGCGCCCTCTTGAACCCCGGCACCGTCGTCGATCTTTCCCAGAAGGATGCGAACGGCAATTTCCCGCGCACCATCGTCAAGGTCACCGACCCGGTCAAGTACGGCATCAACATCAGCGACTACTTTGTCTGATGCCATTGCCGCACGGTGGCGCTCGCTCGGCCGACGTCGGGCGCTGATCCCCTACCTAACCGCGGGATTCCCGAACCGGGACGTCTCGCTTGAGGCGCTGCGACGCGTTGCGGCCGCGGGCGCGGACTTCATCGAGGTCGGCGTCCCGTTTTCCGATCCGCTCGCCGATGGACCGACGATCCAGCGCACCACACAAACCGCGCTGGAGCAGGGAATGAACGTTCCGCGGGTGCTCGCCCTGGTGCGAGAAGCCGCCGTGGCGGTACCGGTCATCATCATGACGTACCTGAATCCCGTGATGGCGTTTGGCATCGATCGCTTCGTCGCCGACGCGCATGCGGCGGGGGTGGCGGGCGTGCTGCTGACCGACCTTCCCGCGGGCGCGGACTCCACAATCGAGGAGGCGGTCACGCGGAGCACGCTGGCCCTGATTCGGCTCGTCGCACCGACCACGGATGATGAACGACTCGCCGCCGCGGTGAACAATGCCTCGGGGTTCATCTATCTCATCTCGCGCCTTGGCGTGACCGGGGCGCGCAAAGCCGTCCCCCCAGACCTCGAGGCTCACGTGGCTCGCATTCGCGCCCTGACGAAGCTGCCGATCGCCGTGGGATTCGGGATCGGCACGCCTGCGCAGGCCGCCGCAGCCGCGCGCTACGCCGACGGGGTCGTCGTGGGCAGCGCGCTCATGGACGCTCTCGCGCAAGGCGGTGTCAGCGCGGCGGAGCACCTGGCCCGCGAGTTGGCGGCGGCGGTGCACGCGTGAGCGTCTCCCGGTTCGTCACGATCTACAGCCAGGCGCTTGCCTGGGTCGGCACGGCGCTCCTGATTGCCGTGCTCGTCGCCGATCATCGCTGGCTCGGTCAGATCCCCGAGATCGTGGTGTTGTTCGGCGCCGCGGTGGCATTGCGCGGGCTGTCGGTCCCCTTGAGCAAGTACTCGTATCTGACGCAGACCGCGCTCGTCGGCCTCGCCGGGAGCCTGCTGGTCGGTGTTCCCGCGACCGCGCTCGCCGTCGCCGCCGCGACCGTGGTGACGGATTCCCTCTGGCAACGCAAGCCGGTGCGGGTCTCGTGGATCAATCTGGGACGCGAAGTCATCACGATTGTCGCGGCCTACGGCGTGTACGCGACGGCTCTCTATTGGCTCGACATGCGCGCACCGGTCCTCAACATCGAGCTGCTTCCAGGGCTCGCTGGGTACGCCGTCGCCTACTTTCTGTTCGGTCGCGTGCTGTTCTACTTCAGCTTGATCATTCGCGCGAAGCTCGAACCCGCCGAACGATTGATGATCGTTCGCTACGAGGTCATTGCGTATGCGGCGACACTGCTCGCCGTCACGATCTTCGTCGGCGCGGTCGTCGCCTGGTCGTTCGGCGCATGGCTCCTCGTGGGTCTGGTGCTCACGTTCCTCGGTCTGCTGCTCAAGCAGATGATCGAGGAGGCGATTTCCGCCGAGGAGCTCAACAAGATCCACGCGATGGAAGCGGTGATCACCGCGAATATCAGTCTCGAGGATTCTTTCCAGCGCATCGAACGGCTGGCCAACCGGCTCGTGGATTGGGGCGACTTCCGCATTTATCGGCTGCACGACGGTCAGATGTCGCTCGTGCACCGGTCGGCACGGGGGCGGGAAGGGCGTGGGGAACCGTCAGAGGACACGGCAGCCCTTCGCACCGAAGTCGCGACACGCGGTGAGACGGTGGTCATCGACGATGTCACGCGCGACAAACGCGTCGCGGACGCTCCGCTCGAAGTGCAGAGCCTGGTGATCGTGCCGCTCAGATTCGGCGATCAGATCATCGGGACATTGGAGCTCGAGCATCACAAGAAGCACTGCTACCGGCGCCAGGATATTCTCACGATCACCACCTTTGCGAGCCAGCTCGCCACGGCCGTTCACATCACCGATCTGCGGCGACCGCTCGTCGAAACTGTCGAGCGCATGACGAGACAGCTCGCGACGATCGCCCAGACCGCCGAGGCGCTGAAGGGCGCCGCGTCCGCCGTGGCGGCGTCGACGGGCGTGATTCGTGAGGGGGTGCGGCGCGAAGAAGGTGAAGTTTCGGGAGGGCTCGAGGCGACCGAGAGCCTGGCTCAAGTTTCACGCCGCGTGTCGGAGGACGGGGCCGGGGCGGCGCGCGCGTCCATCGCCGCGAGCGACGTCGCCAGCCGCAACCGCACGCAGATCCGCGAGGCGATCCAACGGCTGGTCGGGCTCAAGGCGTTCGTCGGCGAGAGCTCGACCAAGGTGCAACAGCTCGGCCAGATGAGCCGTCGCATCACCGGGTTCATCGCGTCCATTCGCGAGCTGGCCGACATGACGAACCTGCTCGCCTTGAACGCCGCGATCGAAGCGGCGCGTGCCGGAAAGCACGGCAAGGGTTTCGGAGTGGTCGCCGATGAAGTCCGCCACCTCGCCGAGCAGAGCGCGACTGCGGCGGCGGAAGCCGGCGATCTGGTGCAGGACATTCATACGCAGGTCGGCGAAGTGGTCGAACAGATGCGTCGTGGCCAGGTCAACGTCGGCGGCGTCGAGGAGCTGTCCGCGGCTGCGCTCGAAGCCCTCGACGCAATCGTTGCCGCAACGGCAGAGGCGACGGCGCATGCCGCTCGCATCACGGCGGCTGCCGGCGAGCAGAATCAGGCATTCGACCGGTTGCGCGAGCGCATCAACGCCGTGGCGAGCATTGCCGGACAAAACCGCGCTGAGGCGGACGACGTCGCGACGCGGGCCACGCAGGCCGCGGAAGGTCTGACCGATCTCGAGCGCGCGACGCGCGATCTCGAGCAGGTGGCGACCATGCTTCGTGACTTGACCCGCGGTTTCGCCAACGTAGCGTAACCATCGTGAGTTCTGAGCGTGTCTACATTGGCCTCGGGTCGAATGTCGGCGATCGCGCGGCACACCTCGCGCATGCGCGCGCCCGTCTGAACACGCTTCCAAGAACGCGCGTCGTCGCCACGTCGCGCGTCGAGGAGACCGCGCCCATCGGTCCCGTGCCGCAGGAGCCCTACCTCAATCAGATGGTGCTCGTCGAAACGTCACTGAGCCCGGAAGAATTGCTCGCTCACTGCCGCAAGATCGAAGCGGAGCGGGGCCGGGAACGGCACGAACGCTGGGGGCCGCGCACGCTCGATCTCGACATCGTGCGCTACGGGTCGCGCACGATCCGCGAGCCGAATCTCACGATTCCCCATCCCGAGCTGCCCAATCGTGACTTCTGGCGCCGGGAAATCGCCGAGCTCGAGGCGTTGAGCCATGCCTAACGTCACGACGCACAGCTTGCTCGAGATGAAGGAAAGAGGCGAGCGAATCGTGGCGCTCACCTGCTACGACGCGCTGTTTGCCCGACTCCTCGACGCGAGCGGCATCGACATCCTGCTCGTCGGCGACTCGCTCAACCAGGTTCTCGCCGGCGCGCCCTCCACGCTCTCCGCGACGCTCGAACAGATGATGTACCACACCACCATGGTGCGCCGCGGCAGCGAGCACGCGATGGTGATCTGCGACATGCCGTTCCTCAGCTATCAGGTCTCGCCCGAAGACGCGGTGCGCAACTGCGGTCGCGCGATGAAAGAGACGAATTGCCACGCGGTAAAGATCGAAGGCGGGCAGCCGATGGCCGCGACGGTGCGGCGCTTGGTGGACGTGGGCATACCGGTCATGGGACACCTCGGCCTCACCCCGCAATCGGTGCACGCCCTCGGCGGCCATCGGGTCCAGGGTCGCGACGAGGCGTCGGCAGGACGATTGAAGGCGGATGCGATCGCGCTCCAGGACGCCGGTGCCTTCGCGGTGGTGCTGGAGCTCGTGCCGGCCCCGCTCGCGTCGCAGATCACGAAGTCGCTCGCGATCCCGACGATTGGCATTGGCGCCGGCCCCGCCTGCGACGGGCAGGTGCTCGTGCTGCACGATATGCTGGGCCTGAATGATCAATTCTCCGCCAAGTTCATCAAGAAGTACGCGGCTCTGGCGGAAGATGTGCGCGAGGCCGCGCGGGTATTCGCGGCGGAGGTGCGCGAGGGCCGCTACCCGGGACCGGAGCATTCTTTCGGCAAGTGATATTAAATTGGGGTGCACCTTCTCGAGGGACCAGACGCAATGTCGAAGACGGACGACGAAAAGCTCGCCAAGCTGATCAAGAAGAACATTGCCAAGGCGGCCAAAGCCAAGCCCAAAGCGCGGCGCCGCTACGACCCGACGCTGCCGCCTGAGAGCACGGATGATGATATCGAGCGTCGCGACTTCTTTTCGGAGATGAAGAAGCGCGAGTTCTAGTTGCGCGAGCTCTCCGACCTTGCCGAGATGCGCTCGTGGTCGGCCGCTGAGCGCTCTCGATCCCATACGATCGGTTTCGTTCCCACCATGGGATACCTTCACGAGGGCCATTTGCGCCTCGTGGATCGCGCCCGCGAGCTCTCCGAGCGTGTCGTCGTCAGCATCTTCGTCAATCCACTGCAATTCGGTCCCAGCGAGGATCTCGCGCGCTATCCCCGCGACCTCGAGCGCGATCGCAAACTCGCCACTGCCCGGGGAGTCGATTGCCTGTTCGTGCCGGAGGCGAGCGCCATGTACCCCAGGGGGGGCGGGGGGGGCGGGCCGAGCGAGCCGCTGGCGCGCATTGTACCCGGGCCCGTGGCCGAGACGCTCGAGGGCGCGGCACGCCCGGGCCACTTCACGGGTGTTCTCACCGTCGTCGCCAAGCTCTTTCATATCGTCGGTCCTGACGTCGCGGTGTTCGGTCGCAAGGACTTTCAGCAAGCGATACTCGTGAAGCGATTAGTGCAGGACCTCGATTTTCCGCTGACCATCGATGTCGCCCCCACGGTGCGGGAGCTCGACGGGCTCGCGCTGTCCTCGCGCAATACCTACCTCTCGCCCGACGAGCGGCGGTCCGCCCTCGCGCTGTCGCGTACCCTGCGTACGCTCGAGCAAACGTGGCGCGGCGGCGAAGCCGATCCCGCGAAGCTGCAGCGCATCGGCATGGAGTCGCTGCGCGTTCCCGGTGTCGCACCTGAATACTGTGCGCTCATCGACGAGACTCTGGAGCCTGTGAAGCGGCTGACCGCACACACCGTCGCCGTCGTGGCGGCGCGCGTCGGGACGACGCGGCTCATCGACAACGTGGTGCTGGGCGAGGGCATCGGCACGGATCCGCGAGTCACACCATGAGTCTGCCGGACTGGGCCCAGGTGACGGCGGAGCGGCGCGCGCACATCGAACGGGTGGTCGCGCTGCTCAACGAATGGGCCAACGCCATGCACGTCGCCGCGGCCGAGCGCGACCGCTGGTTGCGTGCCGGCTGGCTGCACGACGCGCTGCGGGACTCGCCGTTCAAGGATCCCACCGCTCACGGGCCTGCTGCCGCCGTGCGTGCCGCCGAGACGGGCGAGCGCGACCAGGGCGTGCTCGACGCCGTTCGCTGGCACACGGTCGGCTCAGCGGACTGGGACAACGTGGGGAAGATGCTGTATCTCGCCGACTTCCTCGAACCGGGGCGTCATCGCGGCTCGGTCGATACCGATCACGAGATCCTCGCCGATCGCGTCCCCACCGAGCATGAAGCAGTGCTGCGGGAAGTCGCCCGCCGTCGCCTCGATTGGGTGTTGCGTTCGGGATGGCCGTTGCCGGCCGCAACCGTGGCTTTCTGGAATAAGCTGGCGAACTCGCGATGACCGTTCGATTCGCCGCAGCAGCCGTTCTGATCCTCTGTGCGTGCGGCGGTGGGACACCCGCAAATACCATCCCCGGTGATCGTGGGCCGGCGCTCGCCGTGGAAGTCCTCAACGCCAGTGGACGCGCGGGCGATGCCAAGGTTGGCACGCGCCTGCTGCGGCGAGCGGGTATCGACGTCGTGTATTTCGGGAATGCGTCCCCGACCGACCCACGCTCCGGGCTCGACTCGACACGGATCATCGTCCGGCGAGGTGCCGCGCAAGCGGGCGAGCGCGTGCGCGCGGCGCTGGGGGTGGGGCGCGTCGAGGTTCACCTCGACAGCGCGCGCTTACTCGATGTGAGCGTGCTCCTCGGCGCCGACTTTTCGCCGCGGGCGAAGGGGAGCGTCGACTTCCACCCGTAGCTGACCGCAGGCCGCGCTGATGTCGAGACCGCGGCTGCGCCGGAGCACTGCCTCCACGCCCCGCTGCTTGAGACGCCGCTCGAAGGCGAGCATCTGCGCCCGCGAGCTGGGCGTGAGGTCGGGTGCTCCGCCGGGATGCAGCGGCAACAGATTCACGAGCGCGTCCAGGGGCTGCGCGATCTTCGCCAACTGATCGGCGATCTCAGGCGCATCGTTCTTGCCGCCGATGAGGACGTACTCGAGTGTCACCCGGCGACGGAACTGCTTCAGGGCGTCGGTCAGCTCGGGGAGTGTGTACTTCTTCTCGATCGGCATGAGCTCGCGACGCAGCTCCGGCGACGGTGCGTGCAACGAAACCGCCAACCGGAATTGCTCGCCGCGTTTCGCGAACTTTGCGAGATTGGGCAGAATGCCGACGGTCGAGACCGTGATGTGCCGCGCCCCGATCCCGAATCCCTCCGGCTGATTCAGAATCGTCAGTGTGGCGTCGACGGCGTCCCAGTTGAGCAGCGGCTCGCCCATTCCCATGAACACGACGTTGGTCGGCTTCTGTGCTGGATCGCGCAACGCCATCTCGCGAACCTGGCCCGCGATTTCGCCAGCCGAGAGATTGCGGCGAAAGCCCATGCGTCCAGTGGCGCAGAAAACACAACCGAGCGCGCAGCCTGCCTGCGACGAGATGCACAGCGTGCGACGCTTGCCTTCCGGGATCAGCACCGACTCGATCGCTTCGTCGTCGGCAAGCGCCCACAGAAACTTCTCCGTGCCGTCGCTCGAAACCTGATGGGTACGCAGCGTCAAACGCTGTACGGGGAACGCTTCGTCCAGCGCCGTTCTCAACGGCGCGGGCAGATCGGTGGCGTCGCTCCAGCGCCCGACGGGACGTTGCCACAGCCGCGGAAGGATCTGGCGGATGCGATAGGCAGGCTCACCGCGCGCACTGAGCCAGTCGGCGAGCGCACTGCACGCCGCCTCCGGAGTGAGGCTGAGGAGATCGATCGTCACTTGAAGGTGGCTTCGACACCCACGCGGTAGGCCGAACCGACTTCGTTCACGCCGGTGTCGCGCGCCAGCGTGACGCGGTACTTCCCAACCGTCAAACCGAGCCCGGCGACTGGACGCCAGCCGGCGCCGCTCGAGTAGCCGCCCTCACGAGCCACCATCAGATCGAATGAAACCTTCCGCACGAGCTCCGCTCCGACGCCGAGCTGATGGTCGGCGGGGAAGCCGTGTCCGAACGCGAGACCGTAACGGCCTCGGACCACGACGCGATCCCGCCCGTCTGAGACCGATCCCTGCCAGAGACGTGCTTCGATTCCAGCATACAGATCGTGCGCAGGATCGTTGAACTTGAGCGAGGAAAAGAAGTGTGTCGCCAGCGCGACGCGCAGCCGGTCCCCCGCGAAATTGCGACTCGCGCCGACGTCGAACGTCCAGCGATCCGAGCGCGACGCGTCGAGGCGTGTCGCTTGCGAGGCGATCGTGGCGCCGAGGTTCGTCCCGGCGATCCTGCGCGCCCAGGTTGCGCCGAATGCAAATGTGTAGACGGGGATCGTGCCGCCCGTGGGATCCGGACTGTCGATCGTCTGCGTCAGGTCGCTCAGCCCCACGCGGCCGTACAGCAGCCCAACTTGTCCGAAGCGCCCGGCCGACGAGCGGACTGTGGCGATCATGCCGGTGGCATCCACGGCTGAGGGCGTCTGAATCGCTTCGAAGGCGAGCTGTAGTTTCGGCGGCGCGCTGTCGGGGACTTGCGCCGGATTCCAGAACGCGGCCGCGGCGCCGGTTGCCAGGGCGGTGGGTATCGGCAACGTCGTCGCGGCGACGCGCCAGAGCGTCGATCCCGCTGCTGCCTGCTGTCCCGCGGCGCCTCCGGACGCCGCCCAAAAGAGTCCTAAAACCAGCAGGCCAATGCGTTGCATGCCGAACGTTTACTCACGGCTGTGGCGCCGTCAACTCAAGTCAACTATCTTCAACCGGTTACGGCACTTGGACATACTCCATTGCGGCTCTCAGAACTCCTGACGCCCGACCGAATCCGGGTACCATTACGGGCCCAGAGCAAGGAAGGTGTGCTCCGGGAATTGGTCGACCTGCTGGTGGGAGGCAACGGAGCCTCGGATGATGTCTTTCAGGCGATACTCGAGCGCGAGCGGCAGTTCCCGACGGGCATCGGCTATGGGGTCGCCGTACCGCACGGCAAGACGCCCGCGTTGGCAAATCTGGTGGCGGTCGCCGGGACGACACGCGCGCCGGTGCCCTATGAAACAGTCGATGGCGAACCGGTTCGCCTCTTTTTTTTGCTGGCCGGCCCGGAGTCGCAGGCGGGAGCACACGTGAAGGCGCTGAGCCGTATCTCGCGGCTCGTGCGGCGCGAACCGATCCGCGCCCGCCTCGTGGGCGCGCAGACGCCGGAAGAGTTCTTCCAAATCCTCTGTGAAGCCGAGAGGGGGGGCGCATAGAGACTCGGACAACCTGGCGCACTCATCGCTGCGGGGCGTTGCGAAAGGAGCACATTGGACAGCGGGTGCGATTGGGGGGCTGGGTCCACCGCCGCCGTGACCTCGGCGGCATCGTCTTCCTCGATCTCCGCGACCGCGACGGCCTCGTTCAGGTCGCCCTCGGTCCGGGGTGGGCGGCTCCCGATCTCGTCTCCCGTGCCCAAACCGTCGGGACCGAGACCGTCGTCCTCGTCGAAGGGGAAGTCACCGCCCGGCCACCCGCGATGCGGAATGCCGAGCTCGCGACCGGGGATGTGGAAGTCCACGCCACCGTCCTGGAGATCGTGGGACCGGCGGAGACGCCGGCGATTCCCGTCGCCCGCGGGAAAGGCGAGGAGCTCCCGGCCGAAGAGCTGCGCCTCAAGTACCGCCATCTCGATCTGCGGCGCCCGGAGCTACAGGCGAATCTCATCCTGCGCCATCGTTTGCTGCAGCGCGCGCGTCGCGCGTTGAGCGAATTGGACTTTCTCGAGATCGAAACGCCGATCCTCACCAAGCCCACGCCCGAAGGCGCGCGTGACTACCTCGTGCCGTCGCGCGTACACCCGGGCGAGTTCTACGCGCTGCCGCAGTCGCCGCAGATCTACAAGCAGCTGCTCATGGTGTCCGGCTTCGACCGCTATTTCCAGATCGCGCGCTGCTTCCGCGACGAGGATCTGCGGTACGACCGGCAGCCGGAGTTTTCGCAGATCGACATCGAGGCATCCTTCGTTGGCCAGGAAGATGTGATGGGGTTCGTCGAGGCCGTGCTCGTCGCGCTGTGGGACGAAGCCGGTCACAGGATCGACCGCTCGTTTCCGCGGCTCACGTGGCGCGAGGCGATGGAGCGCTTCGGTACCGACAAGCCGGATCTCCGGTTCGAATTCACGATCGCGGATTGGACCGCGCAGGTGCGGCCGCTCGCGGTCCCGTTCTTCCAGGGGGCGCTCACCAACGGAGCGCGGGTGCGTGGCATCGCCGTGAAGGGCGGCGGCACGCTGTCGCGCAAAGACGTCGATCAGCTCGCCGAGACGGCGAAGACGCACGGCGCGCCCGGGCTCGCCTGGGTGAAGCGACAGGGTGCGCAGGTCTCCGGCTCCGTCGGCAAACATTTCACCGCCGAAGCGCTGGGCCGGCTCGGTATCGGCGATGGCGACGTCGCGCTCATGACGGTCGGTCCCGATCGCGTGACGTCACCCGCGCTCGACAAGGTGCGGCAGGAAGTCATCCGGCGCCTCGCGCCGGCGCCCAAGAGCGCGCACGCGTTCTGCTGGGTGGTGGACTTTCCGCTTTTCCAGCCCGATCCCAAGACCGGAACACCGGTGTTCGCCCATCATCCGTTCACGTCGCCGCATCCCGAAGACCTGCGCAAGCTCGACACCGATCCGTTTGCCTGTCGTGCGCTCCACTACGACGCCGTGTACAACGGCAACGAGCTGGGATCGGGCTCGATTCGTATCACCGATCCGGCCATTCAGCGCAAAGTCTTTGCGCACCTCGGCCTGTCGCCCGCGGATGTCGACGCACGTTTCGGCTTCCTGTTGACCGCGTTGGCGGCAGGGGCGCCGCCGCATGGCGGCTTCGCCGTGGGGTTCGACCGCACGGCGATGCTCCTTGCCGGCGCAGGGTCGCTGCGCGACGTGATCGCGTTTCCGAAGACGACCGCGGCACGAGCGCTCTTCGAGGGTGCGCCGGCTCCGGCGCGCGCGGAAGACCTGGCCGCACTTCACATAAAGGTGGTGCCTCCCCATGAGTGACGACGTCATCCAGCGGCTGTCCGTCGAGGGCGTGGACCCATTGGCTCTCGCTGGTGTGAACGATGCCAACCTGCTCGAGCTCGCGCGCCGGCTCGGCGTGCGTGTCTCGTTGCGTGGGGATACGCTGTCCATCGCGGGATCCGCCGCGGCGATCGAGCGAGCGGGCACTGTGGCTCAGGCGTTGATCGACCTCGCGCGCATGGGCGAAAACCTCGACGTGCATGACGTGGAACGGGTGGTGGCGGACGAAGCGCAGGGCGAGCTCGCGGAAGGTCGCCAGGCGGCCGATCCCGTGAAGATCATTCTGCCGGGCCTGCGGCGCGTGATTCAGCCGAAAACCGCCGGCCAGCGCGAGTATCTCCGTGCGATCGCCGATCACGACATCGTCATCGGCATCGGGCCGGCCGGCACCGGCAAGACCTATCTCGCGGTGGCGGCGGCGGTGGACGCGCTCGCCCGCAAGCGCGTCCGGCGCATCATCCTGGCGCGGCCGGCAGTGGAGGCCGGGGAGAATCTCGGATTTCTGCCCGGAGATCTTCAGGAAAAGGTCGACCCGTACCTGCGGCCGCTGTACGACGCACTCGAAGACATGATGCCGCGCGAGCGCGTGCAGAAGGCGCTCGAAACCCGAACCATCGAGATTGCGCCGCTTGCCTACATGCGCGGCCGCACGCTCAGCGACGCGTTCGTAATCCTGGATGAGGCGCAGAACGCGACCGGCATGCAGATGAAGATGTTCCTGACTCGGCTGGGCGTGAACTCGCGCGCCGTGATCACCGGCGATAAGACGCAGATCGATCTGTCGAACCGCGAGGATTCGGGGCTGCTGCAGGTCGAGCGCATCCTTCCCGGCATCGAGGGGATCGGCTTCTGCTACCTGAGCGACGCGGACGTCGTGCGCCATCGCCTGGTGCGTGACATCATCCGCGCCTACGCCGAGGATGCGCAGGGTTAGATGAAACTCCCGACCCGCGAGAAGATTCGCTATCACGCGACGCGCTGGGTGTGGGTGCCGTTCCTGGCACTCGTCGCGCACGCCTCCTTCCCATCTGGTGCCGCCGACGTCGCACCGCTGCTGGAGCCCGGCGCGCGCTCCGACAACGAGATCGTCGCGCCGTTCAACTTTGTCGTGAACAAGTCGGAGGACGAGCTGCAACGGGAGGCGGAGGAGCTCGCCGCATCCGCGAAACCGATTTACGAGTTCCGGCAGCGCGCCTACGACAGCACGGCGACGACCATGGCCGCGTTCTTCAGCGCCGTGGATGCCGCGGCCGACCAGGGGCAGCAGGCGATCATCCGCGCGGCGAGGGAGTTCGGCGTACCGCTCACCGCGCAGGAGGCTGCGTACCTGAGCAAGGGCGGCAAGCGTCGCGCGCTCCAGCAGGCGCTCCAGAAGTTGTTCGATCGCACGCTCGCGCAGGGCGTCACCGCGCCCGGCGTCCTGCAAGTCGAGCAATCGCGCGAGCTGATCGTGCGGCGCGGATCGACGGAATCATCCGTGTCACGCGATCAAGTGCTCACGTTCGCGCATTACTTGAGTCGCGCCAAGCAGCTGCACCCCGACGCCGGCTCGAGCGTCGGCGACGTCCTCTACCTGAAACTGGTCCGGCAGTTCTTCCGGCCCACGTTGATTCCCAAACAGCTCGAGACCGAACGGCGCCGCAACGAGCTGCGTGGCAGCGTCGATCCGAGCAAATACATCGTGCGCGCCGGCGACCGCATCGTCGCGCCGCACGAAGTCGTCACGAATGAAGCGCATGAGCGGCTCGTCGCGCTGCATCAGGAGCTCCTGCGCCGCGGCGCGGCCACCACGTACTCGATGCGCGGCGTGCTGGGTCCGTTGCTCCGGGACACGTTGCTGCTCTCGATCTTCTGGGTCTTGATGGTGTTCTATCGGCGCGAGACCTACACCGACTTGCGCCAGGTCGCGTTGATCGGCGGACTGTTCGCGGTCCTCTTGCTGCAAGCGGGGATCGTGGCGCGGTCCTATACGGAGCATCCCGAAATCATCTTCATGCCCTTCGTCGCCATGATGATGACGGTGCTCTTCAACGGCCGAGTCTCCATGATCGCCGCGATGATCCTGGCGGTGGTGATCGGGCTGCAACCGGTCTTTCACGATGTTCCAGCGTTGTTCTTGTGTCTCGTCGGCGGCGTGACCGCGGCGCTGTCCGTCCGTGCCCTGCGCAGCCGCAGTAACTTCTACGCGCCGGTCCTCATCATCGCGGCCGGCTACCTCATCGGGGCACTTGCACTGGGCCTCTCGGGCGGCTGGCCGATCGCCGAGATTGGTCTACGCGGATTGCTCGGCGCCCTGAATGGACTGGTCTCGGCCGGGCTGACGTTCTTCCTGCTTCCGGTTGCGGAAGCGGTCACGCACATCACCACCGACCTCACCCTGCTCGAGCTCTCCGACCCCAGCCGGCCGCTGCTGCGGCGCCTTTCACTCGAGGCACCGGGGACGTACGCCCATAGCGTGGCGATGGCGAACCTCGTCGAAGCCGCTTGCAACCGCATCGGGGCCAACGGACTCCTGGGCCGTGTGGGCTGCTACTACCACGACATCGGCAAGGTGAAGAATCCGCTGTACTTCGTGGAGAATCAGATCCCGGGCAACAATCCTCACGACCGGCTCAAGCCGGTGCAATCCGCGCAGATCATCAAAGCGCACGTGATCGACGGACTGGCATTGGCGGCCGAAGCGCAGTTGCCGGACTCGGTAGCCGCCTTCATCCCCGAGCACCACGGCACGAGCGAAATCACCTACTTCCTCGATAAGGCGAAGAAGATCGACGGCGGTCAGGCACGGAATCCCGAGGATTTTACGTATCCGGGTCCCAAGCCCAGGTCGATGGAAACCGCGATCGCGATGATCGCCGATTCGGTCGAGGCGGCGCTGCGCGTGCTCGAGGATCTGACGCCGCAGAAGATCGAGGAAGCGATCGATCACATTGTGAAGACCAAGGTGAACGCCGGCCAGCTCGACGAAGCGCCGCTGACGCTGCAGCAGATCGAGCAGGTGAAGGCGGCATTCCTCCTGGTGCTCAGCGGCATGTACCACAACCGCATCGACTATCCGGAGTCCAGTGGCGGCATCGGCGCGGCGTGGCAGCCGGCGACCGCGCGGCGCTAATCGGGGGAGACTCGTGCGTGTGGCCCAACGAGTGCTGGCCTGGGAACGCGCGCCGGCCCGGTCCCACATCGACATCACGCTGTTGTCTCCGGCGGGCATGCGTCGCCTGAACCGGCGCGCGACCGGCCGTCGCGGCGTGACCGACGTCATCTCCTATTCGTTGCCCCAACCCGACGGCAGCCTCCTCGGCGACGTCTACATCTGTCCTGAAGTCGCCGGCTCCACCGAAGAATTGGTGCGGCTGGCGGTCCACGGGACCCTGCACGTGCTCGGCTACGATCACCCCGAGGGCGCCGGGCGGACCCGGTCGCCGATGTGGCGACTGCAGGAGCGTTACGTACGGCGGCTCGTTCCCTAATGCTGACCGAAGCAGCACTCCGCGTGACGGGGCTGGTAGTCGCGATCGTCGCGGTCGTGTGGGCCGCGCTGCTCGCCCTCGCCGAAGAAGCAGCCGTCGGTGAGGCGCTGCACACGCTGGGCGACGCGCCACCCATCGCCGCCGAGCGCCGCGTGCCGCTGCATCGCGCTCTGCACGTCGCCCGCCTCGCGCTCCTGGTGCTCGGGGCGGTTGCGACGGCACATGCCGTCGCGTGGTGGACCAGGCCGTGGGCTGAAGCGTTGCTCACGCTGGTCGTCGGAACGCTGCTCCTGTTCATCGGCGGGGACGCGCTGCCGCGGAGTGTGGCACGAATCGCTCCCGAATTGTCCGAAGCGTCGTTGCCACTGGCGCGCCGGACTCTGGCGCCGTTCGGACCGCTGCTCTGGCTGCTGGCGTGGGCCGACCGAGGCCTGCATACGCTCGTGCACACGCCGCGGCCCTTGCAGCCGAATCTCGGTATCGCGCAGCGCGACATGCTCCTCGGCGTCTTCACGCTGGCGGATACGACGGTGGACGAGGTCATGACGCCGCGGCTCGATATGAAGAGCGTCGACGTCGGCGCGTCGACGGAGGAGGTGCTCGACGCCTTCCGCCAGAGCCAACATGCGCGCCTGCCCGTGCTCGATGGCTCCCCGGACAACGTCGGCGGTGTCGTCTTCGTCAAGGATCTCGTGCCCATCGCCATGGGCCTGGCGGAGCCCGGCATGCGGTGGCAGACGCTGGTTCGCACGGCAGCGTTCGTTCCCGAAACGAAGACCTTGGACAGCCAGCTCCGCGATTTCCAGGGGACGCCGGCTCATATCGCGATCGTCGTCGACGAGTTCGGCGGCACGTCCGGATTGATCACCCGCGAAGACATCCTCGAGGAGATCGTCGGCGAGATCCGCGACGAGCACGACACCGAGACGGGCCCCACGATCCGGCGCGATGGCGGGCGCGTGTGGGTAGATGGGCGCGTCAGCCTCGACGAGTTGTCGGCGGCGCTCGGCACCACCTTTGCGCATGCCGAGGTGTCGACGGTCGGCGGACTGGTGTACTCGGTGCTCGGCCGCGTCCCCCGGCCTGGTGACGAGCTGACCCTTGATGGCTACCGCGTCGTCGTGGAACGCGTCGAACAGCGGCGCGTCACTCAAGTCTCGTTCGAAAAGCGATGAGCGTCGCCCTCGTCGTTCTGCTCCTCGGCCTGCTCGTGGCCGGCATCTCGGCCGCCGTCGGCGTTGCCGCCGCGACGGTGAGCCAGCACGAGCTCACGCGCTGGGTTGCGTACAAGCTGCGCGGGTCGGCGGCCACCGTCGGACTGCTGCAAAATCCCGGACGTACGCTCGCGACGGCGAACACACTCACGACGCTCGGCGTGCTGCTCGCTGCCGGCGCGATTCCGGCGCTCCTCGCCGCCACGACGCCGACGTTCCTCGGTGTGTTCACGGTTGCGGTGGGCGTCCCGCTCTTCATCGGGGCTTCATACCTCGTGCCGCGCGTGCTCGGCCGGCGCTGGGCGGAAGCGCTGGTCGCGCGCGCGGTCCCGTGGATGGAGCGACTCGGTACCGTGCTGTCACCGTTCATTCCGCGGCGTGAAGCCTCGACACGAACCACGTTGGCCGCGCTGCTCGCGAGCGCCGATACGGCGGCGCTGGCTGGTACCGATGAGATGGCGGTCGTCTCCGGCGTGCTGGCGTTTGCGGATCGCCCCGTGCGCGAGCTGATGGCGCCGCGCACCGCCATCGTGGCGTTCCCGGAGGGCATGCTCGCGGCCGAGGCGGCTCACGTGCTGCAGCAATCGGGGTTCAGCCGGTACCCCGTCTACCGCGGCTCGTTAGACGAGGTGGTCGGGGTCGCCCACACGCTCGACCTGCTGGCGCTCGCACCGGAAGCGCCGGTTCACGTCCGGCCCCCGTTGACCGTGCCCGCCACAACGCGCGCGGCCGATCTG
Organism: Gemmatimonadales bacterium; assembly: GCA_035299765.1. Lineage (GTDB taxonomy): Bacteria > Gemmatimonadota > Gemmatimonadetes > Gemmatimonadales > GWC2-71-9 > 20CM-2-65-7. Next base: position 36,936 of record DATGVZ010000069.1, on the reverse strand, counting down.
ATGCTGGAGATGCAGCGGGGTGGACAGCATTTGGCGGTGGTGCTCGACGAGTTCGGAGGGACCGCCGGCCTCGTCACCTTCGACGATCTGCTCAACGATCTCGTCGGCGAACTGTTCGAGCCATTGCCGGCGCCCGCGGCGGCTGCCCCTCAGGCGGCGACGACGCGAATCGTTGAGATCGAAGGAAACACGCCGGTCACCACGCTCGCCGAGATGCTTGGCGTGAGTCTCGGAGCGGGCGCGCAAACTGTGGGCGGCTTGCTGATCCACGCGCTGGGGCGCATTCCCCGCGCGGGCGAGCGATTCACGTATCAGGGACTCGAGTTCGACGTCCTCGCAGCCAGCGCCACGCGCGTCGAGCGCGTGGCCGTGCGGACGGGACCGGTGCGCCTCCAGTCATTGGATCGCCCGGAGTGATCGGTGCCGACTAAGCGAGCGGTTACCTACCTCAGCGTGGCCGAAGAATGGCCGGCGCTCTCTTCCGCGGAGCGCGCGCGCCGCCTCCAGCGTCTGCCGCATGACGTTGGACACGAGTTCTTTTTCGACCTAGAAGCCGCCGACCAGAAGGATCTGCTGCTCGCGCTGCCACCCGGCGAGCGCCGCCATTGGATTCGCCTCCTCGCGCCCGACGACGTCGCCGATGTCATCCAAGCCGCGCCCGAGGACCAGCGCAGTGGGATGCTGTCGTTGCTCGACGAGCCGACGCGCGCCGAAGTCGCCGCGTTGCTCGCCTACGCCGAGGATGAGGCGGGCGGCCTGATGAATCCGCGCTACATGCGCGTCCGGCCTGACATGACGGTGGCGGAGGCGCTGGGATATTTTCGCCGCCAGGCGCAGCAACGGGCCGGTCGGGACGTACCGACGTATGCCTACATTCTCGATAACCAGGGCAAGCTGCGCGGCGAGATAACGCTGACCGATCTGATTGCCGGCGACCCGGCGGCCAATGTCGGCCAGCTCATGCACACCGACATCATCACGATCCCTGCAGAAGCCGATCAGGAAACGGTCGCTCGCCTCTTCGCGGAGCACGGTCTTGCCGCTGCTCCCGTCGTCGACGCGACGGGCCGGATGAAGGGTGTCGTCACCGCCGATGACGTGGTCGCGGTCGTCGAAGAGGAGGCGACCGAGGACATCCAGAAACTCGGCGGTTCCGAGGCTCTCGATGCGCCGTATCTCAGAACCGCATTCGGGCGCATGGTGCGGAAACGCGCCGGCTGGCTGGCGGCGCTGTTTCTGGGCGAGATGCTCACGGCGACCGCGATGGCGTTCTTCCAGGACGAGATCGCCAAGGCGGTCATCCTCGCGCTGTTCGTGCCATTGATCATCTCGAGCGGCGGCAATTCCGGATCACAGGCATCGACGCTCGTGATCCGGGCGATGGCGCTCGGGGAAGTGCACCTGCGCGATTGGTGGCGCGTCATCCGGCGCGAGTTCGCGGCCGGCATCGTGCTCGGGGGGGTGCTGGGAGCGATCGGCTTTCTCCGCATTACCCTGTGGCACGCGATTACCGGAATCTACGGTGAGCATTACCTGCTGATCGCACTGACGGTGTTCGGCAGCCTGATCGGCGTCGTGACATTCGGAACAATGGCCGGCTCACTGTTGCCATTCATTCTCAGGCGCCTGGGCTTCGATCCGGCGAGCGCGTCGGCGCCGTTCGTTGCAACGCTGGTCGACGTGACCGGTCTTATCATTTACTTCACGGTGGCGAGCCTCATCCTGCGCGGAACCCTCCTATGACGGTCACGCGGCCGTTATCCTTAGAGCCTATGCGGCTCGATGCGGTGCTGGAGGGTTTGGCGCGCGGCGACACCGCCGCGCTCGCTCGTGCCATCAGCCTCGTCGAGAATCAGCGCGAGGGCTTTGAACGCGTCCTGACCGAGGTGCATGGCCGGATCGGGAAGGGAAAGACTCATCGCATCGGCATCACGGGGCCGCCGGGCGCCGGAAAGAGCACACTCACCGAACAGCTCGTCCGTCTCTATCGAGAACGCGGACTCAAAGTCGCGGTGATCGCGGTCGATCCCACCAGTCCCTTCACGGGTGGCGCACTGCTCGGCGATCGCATTCGAATGGAGTCGGTCAGTCTCGATCCCGGGGTTTTCATTCGATCGATGGCGACGCGCGGCGCCCAAGGCGGTCTCGCGACAACGACCGAAGAAGTCGCCGACGTCCTCGAGGCGTTCGGCTTCGACCGCATTCTCATTGAAACCGTCGGCGTCGGTCAGACCGAGCTCGATGTCGCCGCGACCGCGGAAACGACCGTCCTGGTGCTCGTTCCGGAATCGGGCGACGGCATCCAGACGCTGAAGGCCGGGGTAATGGAAATTGCGGAGCTCTACGTGATCAATAAGAGCGACCGCCCCGGCGCAGACAAGCTGAAACAGGAAGTGGAAGTGATGCTCGGCATTCGCCGGGGAAATGCGTTTGCGCATGTGCGACCCCACCACGGGACGGCGTTGGACAGTGGGAAAGTTGGAAGGAAACACCTTCCAACAGTCCAACCTTCCAATGCCTGGGAAGCTCCGGTTCTCTCGACGGTCGCCTCGAAAGGTGAAGGGATATCCGATCTGATCGCCGCGCTCGAGAAGCACCACGATTATCTCGAGCGCACGGGCAAGCTCGCCGAGGGCCGCAAGCGACGACTCGCGGCGCGAACACGAGCGGTGGTCAATCGGGCAATCCGCCAATGGGTGTTGGATGAGACGCAGGCAGAAGAGTTGCTGGCTCGCCGCCTCGATGACGTGGCCGCCGGCACCACGAGTCCCTATGAGGTCGCGGCGGAAGTTCTGCAGCGGGTGAGAAACGGCAAATGACGATCCAGAAAAAGCCCCTCTACACAGCGTCCGATCTCGACGGCTTCGACGTCGAGCGCCAGCTCGGCCGGCCCGGTGAGTACCCGTTCACGCGCGGCATTCATCCGACGATGTACCGCGGCAAGCTCTGGACGATGCGGCAATTCGCCGGGTTCGGCAGCGCGGTCGACACGAACCGCCGCTACAAGTTCCTGCTCGAGCACGGCCAGACGGGTCTGTCGGTCGCCTTCGACTTTCCGACGTTGATGGGCTACGACTCGGACCATCCGCGCTCCGAAGGCGAAGTCGGGAAGTGCGGCGTCGCGATTGCGTCGCTCGCCGACATGGAGACGCTGTTCGCCGGCATACCGCTCGACCAGGTCTCCACGTCCATGACCATCAACGGGCCCGCGGCGATTCTCTTCTGCTTCTATGTCGCTGCCGCGGAGAAACAGGGCGTCTCGATTGCGAAACTGCGCGGCACCGTCCAGAACGACATTCTCAAGGAGTACATGGCCCAGCATGCCTGGGTCTATCCGGTCGAGCCCGCGCTCAAGGTCATCGTCGACATGTTCGAGTGGGGCGCGAAGCACACCCCGCTCTGGAATACGATCTCGATCTCGGGCTATCACATCCGCGAAGCCGGCGCGACCGCGGCACAGGAGCTCGCGTTCACGCTGGCCAATGGCTTTACCTACGTCGAGCGGGGCGTCGCTCGCGGCCTCGACATCGACAGCTTCGCCGCCCGGCTTTCCTTCTTCTGGGACATTCACAACGACTTCTTCGAAGAGATCGCGAAACTGCGTGCCGCCCGCCGCATCTGGGCGCGGCACATGCGCGAGCGCTACAATGCCAAGCAGCCGCGGTCGTGGATGATGCGCTTCCATAGCCAGACGGCCGGCGTCACACTCACGGCACAGCAACCGCTGAACAACATCGTGCGCGTCGCGTACCAGGCGCTCGCCGCCGTCCTCGGCGGCACGCAATCGCTGCACACCAACTCCCTGGACGAGACGCTGGCGTTGCCGACCGAGCAGTCGGTCCAGGTGGCGCTCCGGACGCAGCAGATCCTGGCGCAGGAAACCGGCATTGCCGAGGTCATCGATCCGCTGGGCGGCTCGTATTACATCGAGGCCCTCACCGACCAGCTCGAGCGGGAGGCAGAAGCGCTGTTTGCCGAGATCGCGTCCATCGGCGGCGTGGTGCGCGGCATCGAGAGCGGTTGGTTCCAGCGGCAGATCGCACAGTCGGCGGCCGCGTTCCAACGGCAGGTCGAGCTGGGAGAAAGGGTGATTGTCGGGGTCAACGAATTTCTGTCCGAAGACGATCATCCCGTGGAAATCCTCAAGGTCTCTAACGACGCGGAAGACGAGCAGCGCCGTCGGTTGGGCCGGCTGCGAGCGGAGCGCGACAACGCTCTGGTCGAGCGACGGCTCGACGCACTGCGCCAGGCAGCGGAGTCGGATCACAACGTCATCGGCCCGATGCTCGATTGCGCACGTGCCTATTGCACCCTTTACGAAATTCGCCACGCACTCGAGCGTGTGTGGGGAGCCTACCGTGAACCTGTGTTCTTTTAGCCCATGAGCACCCCGACGGCTGTTTTCACCGAGCAGGACGTCCACGCCGCGGTTCAGCGGTTAGCCGCCATCGAGCCTGGGCCGTATTGGGTCGTGACGTGCTATCTGAAGCTGGAACCGCGGGATCGGACGCGCGGCAAATACCTGATCAAGATGAAAAACCGCGTTAAAGACGCGGTCGCCGGCCTGCCGCAACAGACGTTGGCGCACGCGGACCGGGAGGCGCTTTCCGCCGATCTGCAGCGCGTGCTGGACTATCTCGAGGAGCCGAATCACCTGCCGCACACGCGTGCCATCGCGATTTTTGCGTCGCATGGCCTCGATCTCTTCGAGGCGCTGCCGCTGCCGCACGTCCATCGGTCTCGCTTGGCGATCGACCACGAGCCGCTGGTGCGCGAGCTGCTCGCGCTCGACGAAGAGTTCGGGACGATTCTGGCGGTCGTGTACGACCGGACGGCGGCTCGCTTCTTCGAGGTCACTGCCTACGACTGCGTCGAGCTCGTGTCAGTCGCCGGCATCGAGGCCTCCCGCGCGAGCAAGTTCCACGGATCACACCAGCGCCAGGGGATGGCACGAGCGGGGACGCCGTCCGGCAGCGCGGGCGAGCACAACTATCACATGCGGATCCGCACCGAGAAGCAGCGCTTCTATGCGCTGATCGCGGATCGCATCTTCCACATTCACCGGCTTCGGCCGCTGGCGGGCCTGATGCTTGCGGGGGTCGGCCCGGACGCCGGCGCCGTGATCCCCCATCTCCACAGCTACGTGCACGACCTCGTCATGGGCGTCGTCAAACTCAATCCGAAGGAGACGACGACCGCCGAAGTGCGCGACGCGGCGCTCACACTGCGTGAGGAGCGGGAACGTGCCTGGGAACGCGCGCACGCCGATGCCGTGAAGGAAGGGACGCCGGTCGGGTGGGCCGTGAACGGCGTGGACCCTACGCTGAAGGCCCTGTCACTCGGGCAGGTCCGCACCCTCCTCGCCGACGGACAGGACGACGATCAACGGATCGACGAGGCCGTCGAAGATGCGCTGCGCCAGCGAGCGCAGGTCGACGTGGTGTACGACGACAAGGCACGCCGCGTCGTCGATGGCCTCGCGGCGCTGCTACGCTTTCGGACGCGATGAGCGCCAAGCGCCGGCCGATCCGCATCCTGGTTGCAAAGCCGGGACTCGATGGGCACGATCGCGGCGCGAAAGTCGTGGCGGCGGCACTGCGGGATGCCGGCATGGAGGTCATCTACACCGGACTGCATCAGACGCCCGAGATGATTGCCCAGGCCGCGATTCAAGAGGACGTGGACGTCGTGGGCCTGTCGATTTTGTCGGGCGCCCACATGACGCTGTTTCCGAGAGTGCGCAAATTGTTGGACGCGGCCGGCCGCCAGGAGGTGCTGCTGACGGGTGGCGGCATCATTCCCCCCGAAGACATGAGCGCGCTGGAGACGCAGGGCACCGGCAGACTGTTCGGTCCGGGGACGCCGACGTCCGATCTCATCAAGTACATCAAGGAGTGGGCGGCGGAGCACGTCGCCGCGTGAATCGGCTCAAGACTCTCACCGAAGAGTACAAGAAGCTGCGCGCGCGCCTCGAGCAGGGCGGCGGGCCGGAGCGCATCCAGCGCCAGCACGATCAACGCAAGTTGACGGCGCGCGAACGGATCACCGCGCTGCTCGATCGCGACGGTCCCTGGGTCGAGATCGGCTTGCTCGTCGCCTGGGATCAATACGATGGTCAGGCGCCGGCCGCCGGCGTCGTCACGGGGTTGGGTCGCATCGAGGGTCGCCCGGTGGTCGTGGTCGCGAACGACGCGACCGTCAAAGCCGGTTCCTGGTGGCCGGAGACGATCAAGAAGATCCTGCGCGCCCAAGAGATCGCGATGCGGCAACGCATCCCGATCATATACCTGGTCGATTCGGCGGGCGTGAATCTGCCGTATCAAGGCGGTGTTTTTCCGGGCCAGTACGGCGCGGCGCGCATCTTCTATTACAACTCGATCATGCGGCGCTATCTGAAAGTCCCGCAGATCTCCGCCGTCATGGGGCCGTGCATCGCGGGCGGTGCGTATCTGCCGGCGTTGTCCGATGTGATCTTTATGGTCGACGGGACGTCATTTATGGGATTGGGTGGGCCGAACCTCGTGAAAGGCGCAACCGGTCAGGTCGTGGACGCGGAGTCGCTGGGTGGCGCTGCGACCCATACCGCCGTCAGCGCGGTCGCCCATTACCGGGCGAAGGATGATAAAGAGTGCCTCACGAGGATTCGCGAATACGTCGCACGATTGCCGCACGCGCCGCCGATACGGCGGGCGTTTGCCGCTCCCAAGCGCGATACGAAGGCCTTGTACGACTTGATCCCCGCCGATCACCGCATGAGCTACGATGTGCGCGCGGTGCTCGAGTGCCTGCTCGACGCGGGCCGGCTGGACGAGTTTCAGCCCGACGTCGCACCCGAGATGATTTGCGGGCACGCCGCTATCGAAGGCCGGCAGGTCGCCGTGATTGCCAACTCGCGCGGCGTGATCAAAGGCAAGTCGAAAGGGGAAGCTCCGAAGATCGGCGGCATCATCTACACGGAGAGCGCCGAGAAGGTGGCGTATTTCATCGAGAATGCCGATCGCGAACGGTTGCCGCTGCTCTTCCTGCAGGATGTGTCCGGATTCATGGTGGGCACGGAGGCCGAGCACTCTGGTATCATTCGCGCGGGCGCGCGTTTCGTCGAAGCGATGGCGACGGCGACGGTTCCGAAGCTCGTGCTCACGGTCAATCACGCCTCCGGTGCCGGCTACTACGCGATGGCGGGGCAGGGGTTCGACCCGGACTTCATCGTCTCCTGGCCGACGGGCCGGATGGGCGTCATGGAAGGCGAGTCGGCGATTCAGGCGGTCTACGGCGCCGCCGCCGCCAAGCCGGAAAACGCCGCGGCGGTCGACGCCATGCGCGCGGACTATGAACACCAGCTCGACGCGACCTTCGCAGGGGCCCGCGGCTTTGTCGATGCGATTCTCACAGCCGAGGAAACGCGTGATACGCTCGCGTTTCTGCTCGAGGTCTCCACTGAATTCACCGGCCCCCCCCACCTCGGGGCCTTTGCACTGCCGAGTCTCTCGTGCTAAAGCCATGCTTCGCTGGTTTTCTCTTTCTCGCGGCCGCGTGCGCCACCACCAAAGCGGTTGCTCCAAAGACGACACCTGGCACGAGCGCCTCATTGCCTCCGCCACCCGTCGCAACACCGGCTGATGGCAGCCACACGCCCGCACCGGCGGTCGAGCCACCGGTGGCGTACATGCTCGGCCTCATGCCGTTGAAGAGCACCGGTGTGGATGTGTTTCACGCGGCCCATCCGACGTACGACGGTCGTGGCGTCCTGATCGCCATTCTGGACAGCGGCATCGACCCGAACGTGCCGGGACTCATCGCGACCAGCACCGGCGCACCGAAGGTCATCGAGCTGCGCGACTTCTCCGCCGAGGGCCGCGTCGCCCTCACGCCGTTCGCCGCGCCCACCGAGAGCGCGATGCATGGTGCGGCCCGCATCGCCCGGCTGACGACCGCGACCACTTGGTATCGCGGCGTGTTCCGCGAGCTGCCCCTCGGCCACGCACCGGCTGCCGACGTGAATGGCAACGGGCGCAACACCGATGAATTCCCCGTGGTGGTCGTGAAGGCCTCGGACGGTTGGGTTGCCTTCATCGATACGAACCTGGACGGTTCGTTCGAGGACGAGATGCCACTCCACGATTACCGTCAAGGTCGGGAGACGATCGCCCTCGGCACCAAGCCGCTCACCATCGTCGCGAACTTCAGCGAATCGGACAGCGCGCCGGTTCTCGATTTGTTTTTCGATACCTCCGGACACGGGACGCACGTGGCGGGGATCGCGGCTGGTTACAACCTCTACAACGTCACAGGCTTCACCGGTGTCGCGCCCGGCGCCCAGGTCATCGGGCTCAAGATCGCCAACAACGCCCGCGGCGGCGTGACCGTGCACGGCAGCATGATGCGCGCGATGGACTACGCGGCTCGCTACGCGGCGCAGCGCAACCTGCCCCTGGTGTTGAACCTCAGTTTCGGCGTCGGGAACGAGCACGAGGGGAAAGCCGTCATCGACTCAATCGTCGACGCCTTCCTGCTCAGTCATCCGGATGCGGTGTTCTCGATCAGCGCCGGCAATGACGGTCCGGGCCTCTCGACGCTGGGCTTTCCGGGCTCTGCCGATCTCGCGCTCTCTGTCGGCGCGAGTTACCCCGGCGTGTTTACCCGACCGCCCCAGCAGGGCGCAACTCCTCCGCGTGACGTCATGGGCTGGTTCAGCTCGCGCGGCGGGGAGCTCGCGAAACCCGACATCCTGGCGCCGGGAGTCGCGTTCTCGACCGTACCGCGTTGGGATAGCGGGAATGAGATCAAAGGCGGCACCAGCATGTCCGCCCCGCATGCGAGTGGGCTCGCGGCGTGTCTCATTTCCGCGCTCGTTCAGGAGGGACGCCGGCCCGGTGCCGCGGAGATCGTTCAAGCGCTCCGGGTGTCGGCGCATCCGTTGAACGGGGCGCGCATCATCGACGAAGGGGCGGGAGTGCCGGTCCTCGAGGCTGCGTATCAGTGGCTCGAGGCAGGGCATCAGGGTTCACGGTACGAGGTGCGCGCGGCCGACGGCGTGTCCGCCGCGTTTCGGCGCAATGGCTTTGCCGGAAATGAAGACTCCGTAGAGATGTTCACGGTTCGCCCCGAGGCGGGCCTGCGCGCCGCCGTGTTCGCGTTGCGCTCGGATGTCCCGTGGCTCAGCACGGAAGACAGCGTCCAAGCGGGACCGAGAACGACGCAGATCCGTGTCACGTACCGGCGCTCGGCGCTCGCCGCACCGGGTGTCTACGTCGGAACGGTCACCGCGTTGAATCCGCACGACACGCTTGCCGGTCCCATTTTCAAGCTCATCAACACCGTGATCGTGCCGATTGACCTTGAATCGCAAAACTTTGTCGACGAGCGGCGAGTCGTTGGTCCAGCCGCTGTGCAGCGGTATTTCCTGCGGGTCACTCAACCCGGCGCTACCCTGCGCGCGACCGTGACGTTACCGGACTCACAGGGACAACAGGCGACGGTGCGTCTGTATGAGCCGAATGGTCAGCCGGCGCGCGCTGCGCCGGAGGACATCGACCTCGGCCGCGAGCAGCGGGGTACCGCCAGGATCGTTGTCCGCGCCGAGGATCTCATCCCCGGCGTGTACGAGCTCGACGTGCTCGCGCCGCCACTTGCCGCAGCGACCGCGACCGTTCGTGCCGAGCTGGGCCCAGTGGCGTTGAGTCCCGCTCAGCACAGTCTCGAAGCGTCGAATGTCGGGAGCACGGTCACCGCCGAGTTTACGCACCGGCTGGTTGGAGTCGAGCGGACGTATGCGATCTCCGGACGCGGACAACCGGCCGAGACGCTGACAGTGCGCGCGCCGCGTTGGGCGAAGCGAATGGAGATCGAGGTCGACCTGCCGCCTGACTTGTGGGACGAGTTCACGGACTTTGCGGTTACCGCGTACGACTCGACCGGCCAACAGATCCGCGGCGGCAACGAAGCGTTGAACTACGCGTTCGGCCGATTGGGCTTCTCCTTGCCCGATTCACTGCTGGGCGTCCCGCTTACGGTCGAGTTTTTCCCCGCCTTCGCAAAGCTTCCAGGACATGTCTGGCGCGGGACCGCGCGGGTGCGGTTTCTCGGTCGGGACGAGCCCATTGGCGAGAATGGGTCGCTTTCGGTGGTGTCTGGTGGCCGCAGTGTCGTGCGACTGCCCGCGCCGCCGAAGCTCGACATGCCCGAAGGTTTCACGGCACTGATCGAGACGCGGGTCACGACGCCCGCGGGCGCAGTTGCCGTTCGACGCACGGCACTCCAGCCTTGAAGACCGTCCGCATCGCGGCGGGGCAGGGCTTTTGGGGAGATTGGTTGGAAGCACCGTACCGCCAAGTCACCGGCGGACCGATCGACTATTTGATGATGGACTATCTCGCCGAAGTGACGATGTCCATCCTCCAAAAGCAGAAGTCACGCGATCCGGCACTGGGATACGCGACCGATTTCGTGACACAGATGGAACGCATTCTTCCGACGGTCGTCGAGCGCGGCATCAAAGTGACGGCGAATGCCGGCGGCGTGAACCCCCGCGCGTGCGCAGCTGCGGTTGCCGCGGTCGCGCGTAAACTGGGACTCGGCGGCAAAATCACCATCGGCGTCGTTGCGGGCGACGATCTGCTCAGCCGGCTCGACGGCTTGATCGCCCGCGGCCACGACCTCAAGAACCTCGACACGGGCCGCCCGCTCCGCGACGTCCGCGATGCGGTCTTGTCGGCCAACGCGTACCTCGGTGCTGCACCCGTGGTCGAAGCGCTGCAACGCGGTGCGCAGATCGTAATCACCGGACGGGTGACCGACACTGGGCTGACGCTCGCGCCGATGATGCATGCGTTCGGATGGCCCGCGGATGCGTGGGACTTGATCGCGGCAGGGACCGTCGCGGGGCATACCATCGAGTGCGGGGCGCAGGCGAGCGGCGGCAACTGTCTCGACCGCTGGGAGAGTATTCCGGATCTTGCGAACGTCGGCTATCCGATCGTCGAGGCGCGGGAGGACGGTAGCTTCGACCTGGTCAAACACCCGGGGACCGGCGGACGGATCGACGTCGCGTGCGTTACCGAGCAGCTGGTCTACGAAATGGGCGACCCGCGCGCGTACATCACGCCCGACGGCGTCGCCGACTTTACGACGATACAGCTGAAGCAGGCGGGCAAAAACAGGGTTCGGGTGTCTGGGGTCAGGGGAAAACCCGCAACGGACAAGCTCAAGGTGTCGATCGCCTATAACTACGGCTACAAAGCGATCGGCACGCTCGTGTACGCATGGCCGGATGCGCTCGCCAAAGCGCAGGCAGCCGATCGCATCCTGCGGCAGCGTCTCAAGAACCTCGGTCTCGAGTTCGAGGCGATCCACACGGAGTTTCTGGGCGCGACGGCAACGCACGGATCGCTCGCCCTCGCCGACATCGATCCGGATGCCATCCCGGAAGTGCAGCTGCGCATCGGTGTGCGGGCCCGAGACAAAGGGCCGGTGGACCGGTTCACCCGGGAAATCGCGCCGCTTATTCTCAACGGGCCGCCGAGCGTGACAGGATTCGCGGGGGGACGCCCGAAGCCGGAGGAGATCGTAGCGTACTGGCCGGCCCTCATTGACAAGCCCATGGTCAAGCCCGCCGTGGAGCTCGTCCAGGCGTGAAGCGACGGTTGATCGAGCTCGCGCACGCCCGGTCCGGCGACAAGGGCGATACGGCGAACGTCGGGCTCATCGCGAAGAAGCCGGAGTTCTATCCCATCCTCGTGAAACAGGTGACCGCGGCACGCGTGGCGCGACATTTTAAGGGCATGATCACGGGACCGGTCGAGCGCTTCGAGCTGCCCAACCTCAATGCGCTGAATTTCCTGCTGCACGGCGCTCTCGACGGCGGCGGCACGATCTCGCTCAAGACGGACGCGCAGGGAAAGGTGCTCTCGACGGCGCTGCTGCGGATGGAAATCGACGTCAAGGAACGCAAGTGACCGAGCGCGTCCTAACGGCCCTGGCGGGCGGTGTGCTCACGGCGACGCTGAATCGTCCCGACAAACGCAACGCGATCGACATCGCGATGATCGACGCGCTCACGGCGGTGCTGTCGCAGGCCGACCTCGATGCCGACGTTCGCGTCGTGGCGCTGCGCGGCGCCGGTCGAGACTTCTGCGCGGGCATGGATCTGAACGAGCTGCTCGCGTCCGCCGACCACACGCTCGAGCAGAATCGCCAGGCCGCCCTGCACTTTGCCGGAATCTTCGTGCGCATGCGCCGGCTCCCGAAACCGGTGGTGGCGTTGGTTCAGGGGCGGGCGCTGGCCGGCGGTTGCGGGCTGGCGACGGCCAGCGATCTGGTGCTCGCGACCGAGTCGTCGCAATTCGGCTACCCCGAAGTGCAGCGCGGCTTCGTTCCGGCGATCGTGATGACGATGCTGCGCCGCACCGTCGGAGAAAAGGTTGCGTTCGACCTCGCGACGACCGGGCGGCTTCTGGACGGTACCGAAGCGGCAGCGGTGGGTCTCGCTTCACGGGTCTACGAAGACGCTGACTTCGAGGAACAGGCGGGTGAGGTGCTGCGTGTCCTCGCGGAAGCGAGCCCCTCAGCGCTCGCCTTCACCAAGCAGCAGTTCTACCAGCTCGATGGAGTCAGCTTCGAGGACGGCTTGCGGCTCGGCGCGGATGTCAACGCGGTGAGCCGCAGTACGCCGGATTTCCGCGCGGCGCTCTCCGCGTTCCTCAAGAAGTAGCAGCCGGCGCCCCCCGCCCGCGGGACGGCTCCTCTAGACGAGGTGATTAGCTTGTTGGAGGTCAAACACGTGCCACTGGACATGAGTGCCGCGAGGAGAGCATGCGTAATCTGAACGTTCCAATGTACGACCCGGAAATGGTTCGCCCGATGCGCGAGGAGCTGACTCGCCTGGGCTTTGAGGAGTTGCGGACACCCCAGGAGGTCGACGGCGTGCTGGCGAGCGAGCGTGCGCCGACCCTGGTCGTCGTGAATTCGGTATGTGGCTGTGCGGCGCGCAATGCACGGCCGGCAGCGGCGCTCGCGATCCAGCATCCGCGCCGACCGGCGCGTCTCGTGACAGTCTTCGCTGGGCAGGATGGTGAAGCCACCGCCCGCGCGCGCGGCTATTTCACCGGCTACGCGCCGTCGTCGCCGCAGATCGCGCTGTTCAAGGATGGGCAGCTGGTCTTTATGCTGGAGCGTCGCAACATCGAGGGGCGCAATGCCCGCGACATTGCGGCGGATTTGACGGCGGCGTTCGAGCAGTACTGCTAGAGGATCTTCCCGCGTCTCACCCGGAAGTCGACGATCTGCTGCGTCCAGCTCCACAGCGAGTCCTGACGCTCCATCGCGACGCCCTGGACCTCGTGCCGATGCCAACCGCCCATCACCTGCTCATCCTGCGTCCAGATCTTCACGCGGTTGTGGGGCACGAATTTCTCCCAGTTCTGCGCCTCCTGCGGCTTCGCGTACAGCAGTCTGATGGTGACATTCCGCGACAAATACTCGATCGGGCTCACGTCGATCCTGGCATAGCGCTCTTTGGGCGCCATTCGGCCCGCGCCGGGGAAGTCGGGTATGCCGTCGGAGAATAACACGATGTTGAGGGGCGCAAGCACGAGGTTCTGACGCTTGATGTGTACCGCCGTGCGCTGGAAGAACGCGTTGAAATCGGTGATCGGATCATCTTCCGGGAACCAGTTCCGAAGGTCGTTCTCGATCTGCGCCGGAGTTTTGCCGTAGAGATCTTGGATGGGATGAAAGCTCTTCGGCTGCCCGACGTGCTCGCCGCCGAGGGAGCCGACAAAGACGTCAGTGGCCTGCTTGAGACCGCCGAGCGCGTTGATGTGGCCGTAGATGTAGAGGGCCGCGTAGTGCAGCGCGTCGTCGAACTGGCCGCTCTTGCGGAACGAGCCAGAGATGTCGAGTCCGACGACCAGTGTCGAGCGGGGCGCCGGAGACCCTTTCTTGGGCGCGCACCCGATCGCCATGAGGCTGAGTGCGAGCAGCGCCGCGCGCTTCATCGGGCCACCTCGCCGCTGACGCGCGCTGGGAAGTGCGTCGCCGCGAGGACCTCGTCGATGGACTTGAACGGCAGTGTGAAGTGCGGGCGGCCTGCAAAGAGGACGAAGCCGAAATTCAAACCGGCCGCGACCAACTGCAGCACCGGGAGCGACACCAGCTCGAACAGCTCGCGCGCTTCCTTGCGGAACCATTCGCGCTCGGCCTTCAGCGCGCTGATCGGGCCCTTCCAGTAATCCGGCATCGGGGTGCTGGCATGACTGCCCGATCCTTCGACCGCGAACGCCTGGCGGCCGAGCAAGCCAATCAAGGCGGGCGCGCCAAAGCGGCCGAACAGGAACCACGTCATGCCGCGCACGCCCACCCATCCGAAGAACGCCAGTCCAATCGTGCCGAAGATGCCGAGCTGGATGCCCTGCTGCGCGAGCCACGGTGTCATCGCGTCCACGAGCTCGCGGTAGAGGAACAGCACCTCGAACATCGCCACGGCGAGCTCCACAGCTACCATGGCCACGATCTGCCCCCAGCGTCGGCTCTTGATCGCGTCATTCAACACCTGGATGCACGCGAAGCTGCCTGCGATTAGGATCCAGAGAAACAGCCAGAGGAGCAGCACCAGCGCGAGTGCGTTGACCTCGTAACCCGTCAGGTCGGCGAGCAGCTCGCTCATCGTGGGTCGCAGCGTGAATGTGAAAATCGTGGCCTCGATCGCCGACCAGACAATCAGCAAAAAGAACGCAGGCCAGGGCACGCCGGGACGACGTGAGGTGGCGTCCAATACTGCAAGCGGGGACGTTACAGCGCCTTTGATGGTGCCCCACGCGAGTTGCACAGTGAGCTTGAGCAGGCCCCACAGCCACCCAACCAGCACGATGAGAAACCGCACCAGTCCAGCCCAATAAAACCACACCATGCGGATGACGTCCCACCACGTCATCAGGATCCCCTGGAGCAGCGAGGTCGCGCGTCCGAGACGGAACGGGATAGTGTAAAGCGAGACGATGGTGCCCCAAATGCCCGCGATCAAAGCGGCGGCCGGTAGCAACAACAGGAGGGCGCTGCCGCCGAGACTCCAGAATGAGTCGCCGCGCAGTACGAAGCCGAACACTCTCGCCTGAAAATCAACGATCCAGGACAAGCCTGCCCAGACCCAGTCCACCACTTGAGACAGGAGGCCGGTCCATTGTTGCGTCTGTGCGGCTGAGACGGCGGCTGCGATGGAGTCTTGCATCAACGAGCCCTCCCGAAGATAGGACGGCGAGCGAATCGAGGCGGGCACATTGTTATAAACCGGACCGGACAAGTCAAGCCAAAAGCGGCGTGACGGCCATCACGGGGGTGCTGCGACTTGCGCAGAACGCCCCAACGGGGCTACTCATCTCGTGTGTCGGATGACCCGAAACGTCTGATCGTTGTTGGAGACCGCGTGCTGATCACCCCCGAGGAGGGGGAAGAGCGCACGAACGTCGGTCTCTATCTCCCACCGTCAGCCCTCGAAGGCCGCCAGGTTCAGGGCGGCCGCATCGTCGCCACCGGGCCGGGTACGCCGATGGCCGAGCCCGCGAGCATGGATGAGGAGCCGTGGAAGATTCACGGCGCGGACGTGAAGTACTTGCCGATGCAGGCTGAAATGGGCGACTACGCGCTCTTCTTCCGCAAAGCCGCGGTTGAAATCACGTTCGAGGGCAAGACGTATCTGGTCGTGCCGCAAGCCGCCATCCTGGTACTCGTACGAGGGAAGCATGGTTGACATCGGGTGGGCGCGCAGTCGCGGGAACCGCGCCGAAGCACAGGGACTGCGACGGGGAGCGTGGTACCGCGTCGTCGAGGATCCGCCAAGGGACTACGTCGTCCTCGACGTGCATCACGTGGAGGTTCGCATTCCCAAGGGCGATATCGAAATACGCGGCGAGCGACCGAAGGCGTGGAGCGTTGTGCGTGAGCCCCATCTTGTGTGTCCAGGGTGTCACGCGCGGACCGTGATTCCCGAAGGCAAGAAGGACGGCAAGTGCTTCGAATGCGGACGCACCTACCCGATCGACTGGAAAGACGCCGGCTAAAGCTCCGGCGGCACGTAGGGCGCGGGGGCGGGCATCTTCAGCTCGGGGTTTTCGGTCCGCGCGCATAAATGTTCCAGCAGTTCGATCTGCCGCTTTTGAATGTGCCACAGCTCGTGCCACTGCTTGAATCGCAGCGAATCCATCTTGTCGTGTAAATCCCGAATCTCGATTTCTGCCATCAGATTGATTTCGTAGTCCTGCTGGGCGTGCAGACGATCCTTATGCGCCTGGCGGTTCTGGCTCATCATGATGACCGGCGCCTGGATCGCCGCGAGCGTCGAGAGCACAAGGTTGAGAAGAATGAAGGGGTACGGGTCGAAGGGATGCCGCGCGAGCAGCCACGTATTGATCAGCATCCAGATCACGAGGATGGCGCCGAACAACCCGATGAACGGCCAGCTGCCGCCAAACTGCGCCACCCTGTCCGCCACGCGCTCTCCGAACGTCATGCCCGCTTCGAAATCCTGGTGCACCGCGCGGCTGACGCGCCCGCGGCGCGTGATCTTCGAGACCACCGCATGCTCGATCTCCGAGAGCTTCTGATATTCGGCTTCGAGATACCCGACGAATTTCTTGGCGCGGTATTGCTCGAGACAGTTGGGACAGATGCCGCGGTTCGCTTCCCAGTCGGGTCGATCCTGCTTGATCAAATCGATGATCCGGTTTTCCAATTTCTGCGGCGATCGGAGCGAACGGCCGTCCACGGGCGCGGCGCACAACGAACAACTCAGCTTCGGTCTCGACATGCGGTCGTCTCCTAAGGCCAGGGCGCGGGCAATTGCATCTGCAGGGTGTGCACGAGAAACGCCCAGCGATCGGTCTGCTCGTCGATGATCTTGGCGGTGGGCTTGCCGGCGCCGTGGCCCGCCTTCGTCTCGATGCGGATGAGCACCGGCTCCGGCCCGCCCTGCGCGGCCTGCAGTGCCGCCGCGTACTTGAACGAGTGCCCGGGCACGACGCGATCATCGTGATCGGCGGTGGTGATGAGCGTCGCCGGATAGTGGGCCCCCGACCGCAGGTTGTGCAATGGCGAATAACGATAGAGGAACGGAAATTGGCCGACGCTGTCGGCTGAACCGTATTCGGTGACCCACGCCCAGCCGATGGTGAACTTATGAAATCGCATCATGTCCATCACGCCGACCGCCGGCAATGCGGCCCCGAAGAGGTCAGGTCGTTGATTCAGGACTGCGCCGATCAGCAGCCCGCCGTTCGAGCCTCCACCGATCGCCAGCTTGGGCGTGCTCGTGTACCCTTCCGCGATCAGGTACTCGGCGGCGGCGATAAAGTCGTCGAAGACGTTCTGTTTGCGATCGAGCATCCCCGCCTGATGCCATTCCTCTCCGTACTCCGCGCCGCCGCGCAGCACGGCTTGCGCGTAGATACCGCCCATTTCGAGCCACGCCAGCACGCCGATCGCGAATCCCGGCGTCATGTTGACGTTGAAACCACCGTAGCCATACAGGTACGTCGGATTGGAGCCGTCCGTCTTGAGTCCTTTCCTGTACGTCAGGAACATCGGCACCCGCGTGCCGTCCTTGCTGCGATAGAACACTTGCACGGTTTCGTAACCGAAAGGATCGAACGCGATCTCCGGTGCCTTGAAGACGGTGGAGCGGCCGGTGGAGAAATCGTGCCGGAAGATGGTCGTGGGGTAGAGGAATGATGTGAACGCGTAGAACATCTCGTCGTCGCGGCGCTCGCCCGTCACTTGCACGATCGAACCGAGCGTGGGGAGCGCGACGTCGCCCCCGCTCAGCGGCCTGCCATCGAGCGCAAACAGTCGCAGCCGCGTATACGCGTCGTGGAGATAGCGGATGACAAAGGTGTTATGGACGATCTGCGAACCCTCGATCACGTCCGCCGCCTGCGGCACGAGCTCCCGCCAGGCGGTTTGCTCGGGATGGCGCGTATCGACTGCGATTACGCGCCCGCGCGGTGCGGTGTGATCGGTCTGGAAGTAAAACACGGGTCCATCGTTGCCAAGAAAGCCATAGGACGCGTCGAAGTCATCGAGCAAACGGACGACCGGCGCGTCCAGCCGCGGATGTTGGGGATCGCCCAGGTCCTGGTAGTAGATGCGATTGCGGCGATCCGTGCCGAGCCAGACTGTGTACACGGCATAGCGCCCATCGGAGCTGACTTCGAGCGCGAAACCCCAGTCGGGGTGGTCGGGACGTTCGTAGATCAACCGGTCCGCCGCCTGATCGGTGCCGAGCTTGTGGTAGTAGACCTTCTGATTGCGGTTCACTTCGAGCAGCGGATCCCCGCCCGCAGCGGGCTGAGGGTAGCGACTGTAGAAGAACCCTGCGCCGTCGTGCGTCCAGGCCGCGCTCGAAAACTTGATCCACTGCAGATGATCGCTGCGGTCCTGCCGCGTGGCGACGTCGCGGACGCGGAATTCCTGCCAGTCGGAGCCGCTGCCCGACGTCCCGTACACCATCGTGCGACCATCCTCGGAAAATGCGAGGATGGACAGGGCGACCGTGCCATCTGCCGACAACGTGTTGGGATCGAGAAGAACTTGTGGCTCGGCGGTCAGCGAGCTTTGCGTGTACAGAACGGATTGATTCTGGAGTCCTGAATTCTTAAAGAAGAAGTAGCGCCCGCCTTTCTTGAAGGGCGCGCCGTACTTCGGATAGTCCCACAGCTCTGTGAGTCGTTTGCGGATCCGTTCGCGCTCCGGAATCTGCTCGAGATAGCCGAACGTGACCCGGTTTTCCGCTTCGACCCACGCGCGCGTGTCTGGCGAGTCGACGTCTTCGAGCCAGCGGTAGGGATCGGCGACTTTGGTGCCGTGATAGTCGTCGACTACATCCCCTTTGCGGGTGGGTGGATAAGCGATGGTCTGTACGAGCATGAGCGTCGATAAGAATAAGGGAGTCATGACGCGTAAACGTGCCCCGCGCCGCGGTTTTGGGGTAGGGGCCCGCGCCCGGATCAGTGCATGTGTGGAGGATGGTTCTCTTTCGCGGTGGACTCGACGCGGCCCGGCGCGTCCTCGAGCAGCACTTCGGTCATCCGCGCTTCCGAATCCACCAACTCAAAGTGCTCGGCCCATTGTTGTCGGGCCGAAACGTGCTCGCCGTGCTCCCGACCGGGGCGGGGAAATCGCTCTGCTATCAGGTGCCCGCGTTACTCGGTGACGGGCTGACGCTCGTTGTCTCGCCGCTCATCTCGTTGATGCAGGATCAGGTCGGCGCGCTCCGCCGGCGAGGCATCGCCGCAGCGTACGTGAACAGCCAGCTCGACGCGAAGCAACGCCGCGTGGTACTGGACGCCGGCGTAAACGGCCAGTTGTCGCTGCTGTATTGCGCGCCGGAGCGACTCGCCTCCCTCACGCGACGGCTCCGTGCCGCCGACACACGGTTGTCCCTTTTTGCGATCGACGAGGCGCACTGCATCAGTGAATGGGGCAACGAATTCCGCCCCGTCTATCGTCGCTTGGGCGTGTTTCGGTCACTCCTCGGCGGTCCTCCGACCATCGCGCTCACCGGCAGCGCCACACCGGCGGCGCGGTCTGACATTCTGCGGGTGCTGAGGATTCCCGATGCCGAGGTCGTGGTTACGTCATTCGATCGGCCGAATCTGGCGTTCCTCACGAAGCAGGTCGGCGACGATCGCGAACGGTTCGCCCTGATTCGTGCGCGCGTCCGGAGTGCTGCCGGTGCATCGCTCATCTACACGCCGACGCGTCGTCTCACGGAGCTCGTCACCCGAGCGTTGCTGCGCACCAGCATCCGGGCCGCGCCTTACCACGCCGGTCTGAGCGCCAGCATTCGTCGCCGCGTCCTCAGGGCCTTTCTCTCCAATCAGGTGAACGTGATCGTCGCAACGAGCGCCTTCGGGATGGGCATAGACAAACCTGACGTCCGTCAGGTTCTGCATTGGGGTCCGCCTCCGACGCTCGAGGCCTACTACCAAGAGGCCGGCAGGGGCGGCAGAGACGGCAGGGCGTCGGACTGTTTGGTGCTTTGGCGCCGAGAGGATTTTAGCTGGGGCAACATTGCGCCCGCGATGCGACGGTATATCGAAACTCGACAGTGTCGGCGTCGCATGTTGCTTGAGTACTTCGGTGAACGATGCGGTGATTGTACGGGATGCGACATGTGTGACAGCAGGCACCGATGACCCTTGCCGCCCTTGCCGTCCGTGCCGCTCTATATTTCAGCGATGCACGATTCGCTCTACTTCTCCGACCACCATCTCCAGGTCCGCGAGATGGTGCGCGACTTCGCCAAGACCGTCGTCAAACCTACCGCCCGACAGTACGATCTCGAGAGCCGCTTCCCGTGGGATAACGTCAAACAGATGGCTGAGCTCGGTCTCTTCGGAATCCCCTGGCCGGAAGGGTTGGGCGGGTCGGGGATGGATTACCTCTCCTACATCACGGTCATTCACGAGCTCGCGAAAGTCGACGCGAGCCACGCCATCACCGTCAGCGCCCACACGACGCTCGGTACCTCCCCGATCATGGACTTCGGCAGCGCCGAGCAGAAGCGCCGGTTCGTGCCGCTGCTCGCGACTGGAACGGTGCTGGGCGGCTTCGGCCTGACGGAGCCCGGAGCCGGGTCTGACGCCGGCGGCACCAAGACCACCGCCGTCGACCGCGGCGACCATTACGTCCTGAATGGCTCCAAGATTTTCATCACCCACGCCGGAGTGGGCGAGATCTTCTGCATCACTGCCCGGACCGACCCGAACGCCAAACGCACCCACGGCATCACCGCTTTTGTCGTCACCAAGGACACGTGCGATCTCGAGGAGGCGAAGCGGGTTGGTGTCGGACACGCCAATTCATCAGACCTCCCGAAATGCCGCGGCGTGCTGTCGGGCAAGAAAGAGGACAAGCTCGGCTGGCGCGCCTCCGACACGCGCGAGCTCATTTTCCAGGACGCGATCGTCCCGAAAGAAAATGTCCTCGGTCCCGTGAATAACGGTTTCCGGCAATTCCTCCACACGCTCGACGGGGGCCGCGTCGGCATTGCCGCTCTCGCTCTCGGACTCGCCGAGGGCGCCCTGGAGGAGTGCGTGACGTACACGTCCACGCGGAAGCAATTCGGCAGACCGGTGGCGAGCTTCCAGGGTGTGCATTTCGCCCTTGCCGACATGGCCACCGAGGTCGAAGCGGCCAAACAGTTGGTCTACCATGCGGCCTGGCTGAAGCAGCAGGGTCATCCCTTCAAGAAGGAAGCAGCGATGGCCAAGTTGTACGCCTCCGAGCTCTGCATGCGGGCGACAACCAGGGCCGTACAGCTGCACGGCGGCTATGGCTACACCACCGAATACCCGGTCGAGCGGATGATGCGGGACGCGAAGATCTGCGAGATTGGCGAAGGAACGAGCGAGATTCAGCGCATCGTCATCGCGCGGCAGCTGCTCGGCAGTCTGATAGATTGACCCAAGTTCGCGCGCACCTTAGTTTTACCCTCATGCATTGGTCTTTGGCGTCTCTCAGCCGCCTACCCAATCGACTCATCTCACTGCCCGGTCCAAAGCCGGGCGAGTTGGACTATTGCTGGGATAACCATAGGCTCCCCAACGGGTGCTTCCCGCAGGGGCGCGAGGGTAACTGCTTTGAAGCGCGAGATCTTGATCAGTGGAAGCCAGCGGGAAACCCGCGTGGCCATTCTCGAGGACGACCGCCTTGTTGAGCTCCTGGTTGATCGTCCCGATTCACGCCGTTCGGTCGGCGACATCTATGTCGGCAAGGTCGAAGCCGTATTGCCGGGCATCCAGGCGGCCTTCGTCGACATCGGCGCCGAAAAGAGTGCCTTCCTCCACGCCTCCGACCTGATCGAATCCGAAGACGAAGAGGATCCCGCCGACCGCGAGACTGACGACGCCGACGAAAACGGCAACGGGGAAGGCGGGGGGAACGGAGAAAATGGTGGCAACGGTGGCAGCACCACACAGACTGCTGCCAACCGGCGGGACCGTGATCGCCCCCGCCGGCGTCAGACACCCAACATCGCCGACGAGCTGAAGCGCGGTCAGACCAAGCTCGTCCAAGTCATCAAAGAAGCCATTGGCACGAAGGGACCACGCGTCACCGCGCAGGTCTCCCTCGCCGGCCGCTTCCTGGTATACATGCCGTTCGCATCCAAAGTGGGGGTCTCAAGGAAGATCGAATCCCGCGAGCAGCGCGCCAAACTGCGCGACATGGTCACGAAGCTCGTGCCCCCGGACTCGGGCGGTTGGATCATTCGAACGGTGGCCGATGACCTGACGGAGGCGAGCTGCAAGCGCGAGATCGACCACTTGCTCGGTCTTTGGAAAAAGATCAAACGGAAAGCGTCTTCCGGACGCGCCCCTGCGCTGGTGCAGCGCGAGACGAGCCTCACCCGGGGGATCGTGCGCGATCTCCTGTCGGACAAGGTCGACCTGCTGCTCGTCGATTCCAAAGTGCTGTATAACGAGATCGATCAGTACTTGAAGCAGATCGATCCCGAGTTACTCCCTCGCGTCAAACTCTATCAGGATGAGGCTCCGCTCTTCGACGCCTACGACATCGAGGCGGAGATCCGGAATCTGTTCAAACAGCGCGTGGACCTGCCGACCGGCGGCTACCTGATCATCCAGCCGACGGAAGCGCTGATCTCGATCGACGTGAATACCGGCCGCTACACCGGCAAGCGGGATCCTGAGAGCACCATCCTGCGGACCAACATCGAGGCTGCGCGCGAGGTTGCCCGCCAGCTCCGCCTGCGCGACATCGGTGGGATCATCGTCGTCGACTTCATCGACATGGAGACGCGCTCGAACCGGGACAAGGTGCTTCAGGAGCTGCGCACCCACCTCGGCCGTGACCGCGCCAGGACCCGCGCATTCGCCGTCTCGGAGCTGGGGCTCGTCGAGATGACGCGGCAGCGCGTGCGTCCGTCGCTCTGGCAATCGATGACCGTCGAATGTCCGACCTGCAGCGGGACGGGTCGAGTGTTCCGGCCCGAAGTCGTGGTCCGGCGGATGGAGCGCTCGCTGAAGCGCGCGGGGGCCGATCACAAGGAGCGCCAGTTGTCGGTTCGACTGCACCCCGAGGTCGCGCTCTATCTCGTGGAGCAGGAGCCGAATTTCCTGCGTCAACTCGAGAAGCAGACCGGCTTGGAGCTCGAGGTCCGGGACGACCCGATGATGAGACTCGACGAGTTTAGGATGATGGCCCGCCCGGCCGGACGGGACGTGACTGAGCAATACGCTGTCGCTTGACTAAGCCCAAGTCTTTATTTAGGTTCCGCGCCCTATGAGCTACGCGATTTTCTCCACCGGTGGCCGTCAGTTCCGCGCCGAGCCGGGACTCACGATCAGAGTCCCGCTCCTCGACGCGAAGCCGGGGGCCGAAGTCACCTTCGATCACGTGCTAATCGCGAGCGACGGGAAGCAGGTTCAGAGCGGCGCGCCGCACGTGAAGGGCGCGAAGGTCACCGCCGAGGTCGTGCGTCACGGCAAGGACAAGAAGATCCGGATCTTCCGCTTTGCGCGTCGCACCGGCTATCGCCGTCACGCCGGACATCGCCAGGATTTCACCGAGATCAAGATCGCCGACGTGAAGGTCGGCTGAGGAATGCATGGCTCATAAGAAGGGCGTCGGCTCCTCGCGCAACGGGCGCGATTCGAATCCCAAATACCTCGGCGTGAAGCGCTTCGGCGGCGAATTCGTGACGGCCGGCAGTATCATCGTGCGCCAGCGCGGGACGAAGTTTCATCCTGGCAAGAATGTTCGACGTGCGTCAGACGACAGTTTGTTCACGACTGTCGATGGTCAGGTGAAATTCGAGCACAAGAACAAGAAGCGAATGCAGGTCAGCGTTTACCCGGTAGCGATCGAGGCCGCCAAGAACTAAGGCGGCCTCGTTGTTTTAGTACTTGGGCGGTAGCGTGCGGTATCGCTCCAGTAGTTCGGTTTGTCGACTCCGCAGCGGAATATCCTTCCCACGAATGAAAACGTGTTCGACCCCCGTCGAGAATTCGAAGGGGTCGCCGCTCCACAAGACCAGATTCGCCACCTTGCCGGCCTCGATCGATCCGTATCGATCCGCCACACCAAAAATCTCGGCCGGCGTGAGAGTCACCGCACGCAGCGCCTGGTCCCACGTCATACCGTTGGCCACCGCATTCCCCGCCTGCTGGCGCAAGTCGCGCGTGTTCTCGGTCGCCGTTTCCATGAGGGCGACCTTGACGCCGCCCTTGCTGAGCAAGGCCGCGTTCTCATAGCGAATGCCGAGCGCGTCGTAGCTCGGAATGTTGTCGAGCGGTTCGACGAGCACGGGGACGCCGGCAGCGGCGATCTCATTCGGAATCATCCAGCCTTCCGCGGCTCCGCCGAGAATGAGGTGCAGTTTGTACTCGCGCCCGATCCGCAGCGCGGTCTCGATGTCGCTGCGGCGATTCGCAACCACCACCAGCGGCAGCTCCCCACGCAGCACCGGTTGCAACGCTTCGAGATCCGCGGCGCTGGCGCTGAGATCCTGGATCTGGCGACGGCGGTAATCGGCGCGCCGGGTGGCATACTCGCGCGCGTCGTTGAGCAGCCGGCGCAGGCGCTGGGCCACGGCGGCGCGGGAGCCGCCGCCCGCGTCCTTCGCCGCCTCGCTCAAGTTGGCGACCATCGCCGCCGGCGATTTGATCCGCATCGCTTCGATCGTGGCGCCGTCGAGATCGATGAGTGCCGCCTGGCCCCAGATCAAACCGCCGCTCGGCGGGACACCCAGCAATCCAGGAACGGCCAGCGTGGTTGTGACACCTTCCATCCGGTTCACAGCGATGAGCGTCGATCCGGGGTTGATGCCCTCGAGGACATTGAACGCCGCCGCGATGTCGTTGCCGCGCTCCGTGTACTCGTTGGTGCCTTGTACCGCTCCGATCTCCCGCAGTCCCATCACCCCCGCGCCATCGATCAGCCCCGGCGTGAGCCATTTGCCGGAGGCGTCAACGCGAGTCGCGCCCGCCGGCACGACAACGTTGGTTCCGACAGCGGCGATTCTGCCGTCGCGAATCAGCACCGTGGCATTCTCGATCTTCGGTCCCGAGACCGGGTACACCGTGCCCCCGGTGATCGCGATGGTCTGGGCGAGCAGGAACGCGATCATGGTTGCCCCAAGCTGAAGTCGGTTTTCGGCTGATGCGCGGGATCGTTACGATCGTACACGAGCCAGCCGTCGTTATAGACCTGTACTGCCTGCGCGTACACGGACAATGGATCTGCCGACCAGAGGACGACGTCGGCCATCTTGCCGGGCTCGAGCGTTCCGACGATGGAATCGATGCCGAGGACCCAGGCGGCATTGGCCGTGAACCAGCGGAGCGTCTGATCGCGGGTCACCGGGATGCCGGCGCGACGACCGTAGTACATCGCCTTCGCCGCCTCCTGATTCAGCCGTTGAATGCCTCCGGGGTCGTCGGAGTGAATGTCCGCGCGCGCCCCCGCTTGCTGGAGCAGCGCAGCGTTTTCGTGAATCCCATCCATCGCTTCTTCCTTGAAGCCCCACCAATCGGCCCACACCGCCGAGGCCGTCCCCTCTCGCGCCAGGACGTCGGCGATCTTGTAGGCCTCAACGGCGTGGTGAAAGGCGCGGATCTTGAATCCGAATTCGTGACCGAGATCGAGCATTTGTATCATCTCGTCCGCGCGATAGCAGTGATTCTGGACGTAGATGTTGCCGCGCAGCACCTCCGCGAGCGTTTCGTTGCGGAGACTGCGCTCCGGTGGATCGCCTTGATGATCCTTATTCCACTTATCCCATTTTTGGCGGTATGACTGTGCAGCGATGAATGCGTTCCGGTAGCCGGCCATGTTGCCCATGCGCGTCGACGGACCCCCGCGTTGCCCGTACGTACGTTTGGGATTCTCGCCGCACGCCATTTTCAGGCCGTAGTGCGCGCCCGGAAATTTCATGTCCTGCACTGAGCGAGCCGGAATCAGCTTCAGGATCGCGCTGCGGCCGCCGATGAGATTTGCCGAGCCGGGGAGCGCTTGGATCGTCGTCACACCCCCGGCGATGGCGAGCGGGATCTGCGGATCCTGCGGCCAGAACGAATGCTCGGCCCAGACCTCGGCAGTCACCGGCTGCGTTGCTTCGTTGCCGTCCGACTCGGCGAACGTGCCCGGTGCGGCGTAGACGCCGAGGTGCGAGTGCACGTCGATCACGCCGGGCGTCACCCACTTGCCTGTTCCATCGACGACGACCGCGTCGGTTGGCGCCTGCACCTGCGCGCCCGTGCCGACCGAGACGATCTTCCCGTTGCGAAGCAGGATCGAGCCGCCCTGAATCTCCTGGCCGGCAGCCGTCATGATCGTGGCGTTGCGGATCAATACCGGCGGATTCGGATGCCGGCGATAAGTGGAGGGGTACTGAGACCCCACGCCGCCCTCGCGGGTCGTGTCCTGAGCTGCGGCAACGGGCGCTGCTGGCGGAACCAGACTCGGAGCCGCTGCGGCCGTTGACCGCGCCCCACCAGACGCGCATCCGGCGACAAGGACGATGCCACTCAACGCGACGAACAGATGTCGCATGCCTAATCTCCTATTTCACGAGTTCAAAGATCAACGGGGCGCCCGTCGGCGCGATGCGCACAACGCGCCGCGGCGCCTGCTGGGTCACGTGCATGACAATCGGGAGCTGCATGCCGGACAGCTCCAACCGATACGCCGGGAACGTGCCCGCCGACACCGCGACGTTCTCGATCGCGCCGACCTTTACGCTGACCGATTTGGTCGCTCCGTCTCCCGACGAGAACACACTCAAGTTGAACATCTTGCCCGTCTCGAGCGGGAGTGCGGGCAAAAAGACACTCAGTGCATTGTCGTCGATCGTCGCCGCCGCCACCGTCGTGTCGACGCTAACGGACTTCGGTGGGCCATTCTGCTGCGGGGACATCGATGTGCCTTTCACGCGGCCATTCGCATACGCGAGATGGGTCTCCATCTGCTGAGTCTGGATAGTTGACGTCTGATCGCTGCGCCGCATTGAAAGGTCCGCGTTCAAAACGACGGTCGACCGTTGCTGCAAGCCGGCGCCGATGCTCGTGACCTGCGTGTACACTATCGAATCCGGCGTGACGTCGACCTTGGCGACCCGCGATCCGAACGCGTTGCCCTGGACGAGCGCCTGGAAGCTGTCGCTGCGCGCCACGATCTGGTTGCGATCGAACACAACCGGCGCCAGGGAGACAGCCGGGTTGAGCTGAGCGGCATCCTCTGGATTCCCGAAGACGTCGACGAGCCGTACCGGAGCGATCGCCTTGAGTTTGTCGTAGAGCGACTTGGCGTCGCCAACCACGACGACGGTGAGCGCGTCACGGTGGAACGCACGCTGCGCGGCTGCGCGCGCGCGCGTGCCGCGCACGGCGGCGAGGCGTTGCCGGTAACGCTGCAGATAATCGGGGGGAAGCCCCAAGAGTCGCGCGGTCGTCACGACCGCGGCGATCTGTCGCGGCGTTTCGATCGTGAGGGGGAACGAGCCGACCAGGAATCCTTTTGCTGCATTCAGCTCGCTGTCCGGAATGATCTGCGTGCGGATCCGATCAATCTGATGCAGCATCTCCGCCAGCGCGCTGTCAGTCACCTCCGTGCGTCCCTGGAACGTCGCCTCCCAATTCCCGATGCCGCGGTTCCGGCGTAGCGCCGCGTAGGCGCCGTAGGTCCAACTTTTCTGCTCGCGCAGGATGAGGAACAGCCGCGAGTCCGTTCCGCCGCCGAGCACGTGGGACGCGATGCGCGCGGCATAGTAGCCCGTGTCCGTCGGCGGGAAGGTCGTGTTCCCCATCACGATGTTCGCCTGCGCCGAGCCGGGACGGTCGACGAGCAGGATATCGGTGCCCTTCTTCGTCGGCACGCGGGGTTGCGCCGGCGTCGCGGGTGGCGTGCCTCGCCAGGTCCCGAACGCGCTGTCGGCGAGTTCGCGCGCCTGCGGCAACGTGATGTCCCCGGCGACGACCAGGAGTGCGCCGGCCGGCCGCAGTCGTTGTCCGGCAAACTTAACGACGTCGTCGCGCGTGATCGCCTTGAAGGACGTGGCGCTGGTCGCACGCCCGTAGGGGTGGCGGCCGTAGAGCTCTTTCTGGAATGCGCGCGAGGCGACGGCTTCGGGCTGTGACAGCTCCACCTCGAGACTGGATAACGCCCTGGTGCGGGCGAGCTCCAATTCCTTATCGGGAAACGTCGCGCGGCGGGCGGCGTCGCCGAGGAGCGCGAACGCGAGGTCGGCGTGGTCACTGAGGACATCCGTGGAAATAGTAAGGAAGTCAGCACCAGAGCTCGCGCTCAGGCTACCGCCCACACCCTCGATCGCCGCCGCGATCTGCTCGGCGTCGCGGGTTGGCGTCCCTTTGCTGAGCAGCTCAGCAACGATGTCCGACAGTCCCTCTTTGCCCGCGGGATCGTACGCTGTGCCGGCCCGGAAACTCAGGCTGACCGTCAACGACGGCTGCTCGTGATTCTCGACGAGCAGCAGCGTCATCCCATTCGGCAGAGCGATATCGTGGAACGGCGGAAACTGCACGGGCCGCAGCCGGGCGGGCGCGGGTGGACGGGTGGGGAAAGGCTCCTGGGCGGAAAGTGAGAAAGTTGGAATGATGGAAAGGGCTGCCAGTAAGACTTTCCATCGTTCCATCTTTCCAACGTTGCGCCGGTTCATTGCCCACCTCCCGACGTCGGACCGGGACCCGCATGGACGATCACCAGTGTGAGGTTATTGGGCGCGAGATAGGTGGTGGCGACGCGCTTTACGTCGTCGCTCGTGACGGCCACGATGCGATCGAGATCGGTGTTGATTTCGTCGAGGGAGTTGTGAAACGTGCGGTAATGGTGGAGCTCTTCCGCCTTTCCGAAGGTCGTCTCCCGGGAGGCGATCATTCCGGAGCGGATAATGTTCTTTGCTTTCGCCAACTCGTCGGCCGTGATCCCATTCGCGCGGATGCTGTCGAGCTGCAGGCTGATGAGGCTGTCCAGTTTGTCCGCGGAGACTCCCTGATTCACGATCGCGTAGGCCGCCCAGATGCCTGGCCCGTTGCGCGAGCCGAACGGATTCAGGAGCGCGCCGGCGGCGACGGCGGCCTTTTCGCGTCGCACGACGGCGACATTGAGTCGCGAGCTCTCGCCTGAGCCGAGGATGACGTTGAGCACCTCGAGCGCCGGGGTGTCGGCGTGCCGGTGCTCGGGGACACGGTAGAGCCTGATGACCGCATCGAGATTGGCCTGGGCGTCATGGACTTCGCGACGGCGGGACGTGGTTGTGGCCGGCATCTCGCAGTGCGGCAGCTCCGGCGCCGCATGGCTGGGCACGCTGGCGAAGTACTGATTCACGAGGCTGCGGAGCTGAGCAGGACTGAAATCGCCGACCACGACCAGCGTCGCATTGTTCGGCGCGTAATACGTGTCGAAGAACGCTTTCACGTCGGCGAGCTTCGCCGCATCGAGATCCGCCATCGAGCCGATGACGGTATGTGCGTAGGGGAAACAGGTGCTGCTGTCGAACGGCCACGTGAGGCCGTCGGTGAACGCGCCCTGATACGGCTGATTGTCGACCCGCAGGCGCCGCTCTTCCTTCACGGCCTGTCGCTGATTCTCGAAATTCGCTTCGCTGATCGCCAGTGACCGCATCCGATCCGCCTCGAGCCAGAGCGCGAGGTTGAGCCGATTCGACGGCACAGTCTCGTAGAAATTGGTCCGGTCTTCCGCCGTGCTGCCGTTGAAATCGCCGCCCGCGCGTTCGATCAGCTGATCGTGTTCCGACTTTTTCACGTGCGCCGATCCCTCGAACATCATGTGCTCGAAGAGGTGCGCGAACCCGGAGTGGCCGGGGCGCTCGTTGCGGGAGCCCACTTCGTACCACACATCGACGGTCACGATCGGGTCCGAATGATCTTCGGAGTAGATGACGTGGAGGCCGTTCGGCAGCGTGAACTGCTCGAAGGCGACACGACCCGCTTGCGCCGACAGCACGCCTGGAATCAGGGTCGCCACTAGCCAGAGTGGTCTCATTCGGGGCTCAAACTCCGGGAAAAAGCGCGAGCGCGTTGGTTTCGAGGATGGCCCGACGCTGCGTATCCGAGAGGGGCAGGGCCAGGAATTGATCGATGTTTTGCCGCAGATCCTTGACCCCCGGGCTGGGCCAGTCGGTGCCCCACAGCACGCGGTCCGCGATCTCCGTTAGGCGGGGAAAGTACTCCAGCAGCCTGGACGGCGGAATGCCCGAGACGTCGAGCCTGACCTGGCCATGACGTCGCAGGATGAAAAAGGCTTCCTCCATGTAGAGCGGCCGCCCGCCGTGCGCCATCACCAATTGCAAATCGGGGAAATCGATCGCGACGTCATCGAGCTCCATCGGATTGCCGTACTTGGAGCGCGCCCCGGGAAAAATCGAGGTACCCGTGTGCACCATGACCGGCAGTCCTCGCTCTTCACAACGGCGGTAGATCTTGCCGAGCGCCTCCAACCCGTCCGTGTAGGCATTGGCAGCGAAGCGTTGATGGGGCGGGTGAATCTTCAATAGCCGAATCCCCTGATCGATCAACCGGTCGACGTCACCGGCGGGATCTCGGGTGTAGCGGGCATGCACGCCGCCGTACGCGATCAGCCGTTCGGGATTCGCCCGGGCGTACTTCGCGGCGAATGTGTTCGTGGAATCGTCGAACCCCATGACGTCGGGACTCGGATAGTTGACGAGTCCCACGCGCCACACGCCCGCGCGATCCATGACGGCGAGGAGCGCGCCGGGATCGTCCATGAGGGACAGTAGGAAATCCCAATGGGATTCCTTCCCCCTGCGCATCGCCTCCTGGACTTGGGGTTTGAGGTCGCGCCATGGCTGGATGTGAATGTGAACGTCGGTGATGCGACTCAGTCGCTCCAGGTGTAGAACCCCTTTCCCGTCTTCCTGCCCAACTCTCCCTTCTTCACCTTCTCGCGCAGGATCTTGGGCGGTTCGTAGTGCGGCTTGCCGAGCGTGGCGTGGAGGTACTCCGCGATGGCGAGTCGCACGTCGAGACCGACCTGGTCGGTGAGCTTCAACGGTCCCATCGGATGGTTGTAGCCGAGCTCCATCGCCTTGTCGATGTCTTCCGCGCTGGCGACGCCCTGTTCGAGCATGCGCATCGCTTCCAAACCAAGCACGACACCGAGGCGGCTGGACGCGAATCCCGGCGAATCGCGTACGACGATCGGTTCCTTGCCGAGCCGGCGCGCGAACTCCACGGCTCGCTCGGCAGCGGCGCCGCCGGATCTCTCCCGCCCGTGGGTGACAACCTCGACGAGCTTCATCACGTGCACCGGGTTGAAGAAATGCATCCCGATCAACCGGCCGGGCTGCTTCATCGTGGCCGCGATCTGTGCGATCGACAGCGAGGATGTGTTGGTCGCGAGCAGCGCAGTGGCCGGCGCGGCACGCTCGATCTCGGCAAACAGTCGTTGCTTGATCGCGAGGTCCTCAACGATGGCCTCGATGACGACATCGGCGTCGGCGATCGCGCTCCCGATGGTCGTCTCGGTCTGCAATCTCTGCCGCACCGCCGCCGCGTCTGACTCAGTCAGTTTGCCGCGTTTGACACCGCCGGCGAGCAGATCCTCGATTTTGGCTCTTGCTTGCGGGAAAGCATCGGCACGGTCATCGGTGAGACGGACTTCGCAACCCGAGAGCGCGGCCACATACGCGATGCCGTGACCCATCGTGCCCGCGCCGATCACGGCAACGACGGGGGACTTCATGCGGCTCGGGAGGCGTCCACGATCCTGCGCCCGCGCTCAGGATGATTCGTGCAAATCCCGTCGACACCCATGCGCACGAATCGCTCCACGTCGGACGGGCTGTCCACTGTCCAGGCAATGATCTGGGCACCGAGATCGTGGACCGTGCGGACGAGTTTCTCGTCCAGCGTCTTGCGCTCCTGCCACAGCGTTCGGGCGCGCGCATCCTCGAGTGTCTGCTTGGGATTGCGCGTCTCGACGTCGGACAGGATGCCGCGTGGCAGGTCCGGCCGCTTCTCGCCGAACCGGCGGACGACCTGAACAGCGAAGCTGTGAATGGCGTATCCCTTGGGATTCGGACCGCGATCGAGCGTCTCCAGGAGACGATCGTCCCAGCGCGGATCGAGGACTTTTATCTCGACGAATACCTTGAGGCGCGGCCCGATGGCGTCGAGCGCCTGCGCCAACGTAGGGATTGGCTCGCCGTTCGCGAGATGCAGCATCGCGAGATCGCGAGCCCGCGCCTGGGCGATCGGCAGGCCGAGCACCGAGGGGTCGTGATGCACGATGAGCTCGCCGTCGAGCGTGTTGTGCACGTCCAGCTCGATCCCGTCAGCGCCTAACGGACCCGCCGCACGAAAGGCGGCAAGGGAATTCTCGAGCTCGACGCTCGACGCCCCGCGATGGGCGATGACGAGCGGGGACGTGTTCACTGCTGCAGGCTGTCGGCCTTCTTCGGTTCGATCCAGTCCGGCTCTCTCTCGATGTCGTGCACGATGGCCACGTCTTCCGGACGCGGCAGCACCGATTCCAGGTACGCGGGATACTTCGCCGCGTCGATCGGCTCCCCCTCCACCGTGAAATGCTGATGCGCATACATCCCGATGCGCCGATTGAATTTGAGATCAGGAACGTTGAGCTGCCGGTCGCGTTCGGGAACGAAAATGTTGAGCCGCTCGACGAGCTTCACGATTTCTTGACGATAGAGATTGCGCGCCAGTTCATTGAGCTTGCTCTTGTCGGGCTCGCCGTTCCCCCCGCTTTCGCGCTCGTCGTAGCGGCCTTTGAGACCCCAGACATAGGCCCAGTGGGCGGACGATGAGTTGTCCGTGCCGAACAGGTCGAACGCCGTCGGAATCCACTTATAGAAGAAGCGTTGGATGACCTCAGCCGGCATCTTGCCCGCCTTCACGATACGGAGCAGCCCGTTGTTGCCGGTGCCGAGATGATACGACTCCTCCTTCAGCATCGGCCCCATCGAACGGGACAGCGGATCGAATGCCGAGACCGACAGCATCTTGAGCTGGAACTTGCCGTCGCGATCGATGAACTGCGTGTAGGTGAAGAAGTCGAGCCAGTTGTCGACGATCTCGTTGAACGAGCCGAGCAGGCGCTCACCCTCATCGGCGCGTCGCTCGAGCAGCTTGGCCGCTTCGCGCTTGCCTTCATCGCCGAAGTGCGAGCACAGCAGATAGGACATCTGCCACCCATGCCGCATCTCCTCGGTCATCACGCGCTGCAGCGACAACAGGTCGTAGTCCGACGGCGCGTGCTGGAGCAGGTTGCGCTGCTGCTCGACGGACGCGAATTCGGTATCACCCTGATAGACGATCAGATTGAGCAGGGCGTCGCGAATGCGCTGATCGGGGATGTGCATGATCGTCGGCCATTTTCGCTGGCCCTTGAAATGCCCGAACTCGATGTGGGGCACTTCGGGGTCGCCGAACTTCGCCTCGAACTTGAAGGCGCGAATCGCGCCTTCCGGCAGTCCGATCGAGTCCTGCCAGTATTTGAAGTAGTCGATCCAGTCGTCGAAGTTGTGGAGTTTGCGGACCATCAGCGGTTCCTTATCAGTTGACGGGCCTCTGGTGTAGCGAACAGTGCCTGTTGATCGGCGATTTCGACGTCGAGCATCTGCTCGAGCGTGGAGTGCTCGGAGCGGTACAGCGCCTCTTTTGTCTTCCGCACGGCCAGCGGGGCCATCGCTGCCCATCGCTCGGCGAGACTCATCGTCTCCGCGGCGAGTGCCGCCTGCGCGACCACCCGATCGAAGAGTCCGAGCGCCAACGCCTCGGCCGCGGGGACCATACGCGCGCTCCAGACCAGCTCGAGCGCCTTGGAGATGCCGGTGAGGCGGGGCAGGAAATAGCTGCCGCCCCAATCCGGGCCGATGCCCAGTTTGTGAAATACCTGGCCGATCGAAGCTTGATCGGACGCGAGGCGGTAGTCACAGGCGAGCGCCAGGTTCGCCCCGCCGCCGGCCGCCGGTCCGTTGACCGCCGCGAGCACCGGTTTCGGCGCGTTGCGGATCGTCAGCGCGATCTCTTTGCCGGCGCGCACCAGGTCTTCTCCGCGCGAGCCGAGCACGCCGAGATCCGCTCCGGCGCAGAATGCCCGCCCGGCGCCGGTTATGACGATCACACGCACCGCGTCAGCGCCAGAGAGCATGCGCAACGCCTCGACCAGATCGTCGCACGCCTCGGGATCAAAGGCATTGAGCTTCTCCGGCCGATTGAGCGTGACGGTCCCGACGTGGCCTTTGATCTCGACTAGCACTCGCTCGTAGGCTGCCATCAGACGCGCTCCACGATCATCGCGATCCCTTGGCCGACGCCGATGCACATGCTGACTAAACCGTAAGAAGACTTCGTGCGATGCAAGGCGTGAACCAACGTCGTCAAAAGCTTTGCGCCGGTGCAACCCAGCGGATGACCGAGCGCGATGCCGCCGCCGTAGATGTTGACCTTCGCGGGGTCGAGCTTCAGCTCGCGGATGCAGGCAATCGCCTGCGCGGCAAACGCTTCATTGAGCTCGACGAGATCGATTTGATCGATTGTGAGGCCGGCGCGTTTGAGGGCTTTCTTGGTCGCCGGAATCGGCCCGAGGCCCATACAGCTTGGATCCACGCCAGCGACAGCTGTCGCAACAATGCGAGCGAGTGGCTGGTTTGCGGTTCCCGTGACCAGGAGAGCAGCGGCGCCGTCATTGATCCCGCTGGAGCTCGCCGCCGTCACTGTCCCGTCCTTCCTGAACGCCGGCTTGAGCTTGGCGACCGCTTCGAGCGTCGTGCCGGCGCGCGGGTATTCGTCCTTCGCGAACGTCGATCCGTCGGGAAGCGTCACCGGCACGAGTTCGTTCGTGAACACGCACTGCTTGAGCGCCCGCTCCGCGCGCTGCTGGCTTTCCACCGCGAACGCATCCTGCTCGGCGCGCGCAATCCCATAGCGACTCGCGACGACCTCAGCGGTTTCTCCCAGCGAGATCGTCCATTCCTGCTTCATCCGCGGATTCACAAACCGCCAACCGACCGTCGTATCAGCGACCTCGGGCGTCTTGCGACTGAACGGCTCGGACGGCTTGAGCATCACGTACGGCGCGCGCGTCATGCTCTCGACGCCGCCGGCGACGAACGTCTCGCCCTCGCCCGCCTTGATCGCCTGCGCGGCGCTCGCGACCGCCTGTAGCCCGGACCCACACAACCGGTTCACGGTTTGACCTGGCACTTCGACCGGGAGACCCGCGAGCAATAAGGCCATGCGGGCGACGTTCCGGTTGTCCTCGCCCGCCTGATTGGCACAGCCGAGAATCACGTCATCGATTGACCGGGGATCGACGCCGGAGCGCTCGACAACGGCTTTGATGGGAATCGCGGCGAGATCGTCGGGCCGCACGTTGGCTAACGAACCACCGTGCTTGCCCACGGGTGTGCGCAACGCAACGCCGATGAACGCGTCGGTCACAATCCCACCCACACCGTCTTGGTTTCGAGGTACCCGTCGAGCGCCTCGCGTCCGAGGTCTCGGCCAAATCCCGATGCTTTAAACCCACCGAACGGCGCGCCGGAGTCATACGAGTTATAGGAGTTGATCCACACCGTACCGGCGCGGATGGCCTTCGCGGCGCGATGCGCCTTCTGGAGATCCTTCGTCCAGATGCCGGCAGCCAAACCGTAAATCGTCTGATTGGCGAGCTTCACGCCCTGCTCGAAATCGTCGAACGTGAGGACCGCGAGCACTGGTCCGAAGATTTCCTCGCGCGCAATCGTCATGTCGGGTTGCACGGCGTCGAACACGGTTGCTTCGACGTAATAACCCTTGCCGTTGGGTTTTGCCGCTCTGCCACCCGCTACGAGTTTGGCGCCCTCGTCCACGCCTTTCTTGATGTAGGAGAGCACGGTCTCCTGCTGCTTTTTCGAGACTAGGGCTCCCATCCGCGTGTTCTTATCGAGCGGGTCACCAGGCGTCAGCTTCCTCGCGCCCTCGGCGAGCTGCTCGACGACTTGCTCGTGCACGGCTTTCTCGACGAGCAGTCGCGATCCGGCCGCGCAGACCTCGCCCTTGCCATAGAAGATCCCGGTCTGCGCTCCGCGCACGGCAGCTTTCAAATCGGCGTCCGCGAAGATGATGTTGGGACTCTTGCCACCGAGCTCGAGCGTCACGCGCTTGTTGGTCTCGGACGCCATCTTCATGATCTGCCGGCCGACCTCGGTCGAACCGGTAAACGAGATCTTATCGACATCGGGATGCCGCACGAGCGCCGCGCCGGCGGTCGAGCCTCCGCCCGTGATCACATTGAATGCACCGGCCGGCAGGCCCGCCTCGAGTGCGATCTCGGCGAAGAGCAGGGCGGTGAGCGGCGTTTCGGAGGCGGGCTTTAAGACGACGGTACAGCCCGCGGCCAGGGCCGGCGCGAACTTCCAGCTCGCGATGTTGAGCGGGAAATTCCACGGGACGATGGCGCCCACGACGCCGATCGGCTCGCGAATCGTGTACGTGAAGAACGGCCCTTCGACGGGTAGCGTGTCGCCGACGATCTTGTCCGCCCACCCCGCGTAGTAGCGCAGTGTGTTGGCTGCCATTCCGATTTCGATTTTCGACTCGAACAGCGTCTTGCCGTTCTGCGCGGTCTCGAGCCGCGCGACCTCGTCGAGCCGGGCCTCGAGCAAATCGGCGGCCTTGAACAGTAGCCGGCCGCGCTTTCTGGCCGACACGTCGCGCCAGCCGGCGGACTCGAAGCAGGCTTTCGCCGCGCGCACCGCATTGTCGACGTCCGCCGCATCCCCCGCGGCGACGTCGGCCAGCACCTCTTCGGTCGCGGGGTTCACGACGGGGAAGCGTTTCCCCGAGGTGGCCGGCCGCCACTCGTTATTAATGAAGAGGTCGGTCTTCACTTCCCCTTGAACTCCGCCACGCGCTTCTCGTTGTA